>JANMDM010000060.1:0-3356 GCA_031376305.1 Pseudomonadota bacterium
CCATGTCTTCCTCTGCCCTTCGAGCCTTTGTCCGCCGACATAAGGCAGTTTCGAGGGATTTGCCAGAGGTGCCGGGGCTGGCGCAGCAGCCCTGATGTTCTGTCTTTGTTTGCCCCCGTGCCTATGCCCGTCGCGGGGGCAACTGTCGCCGCAGCGTTGGAGGGCAAGCGGCCGCCCGGCCAAAAGGAAAGGCGCCCCGAAGGGCGCCTTTGGGTCTGAGGCATCGCCGGCCTTATTCCACCGAAAGCGCCACGAACCGCGGATCGCCATCGCGGCGGATCAACAGCAACAGCGACTTGCGCCCGGCGTCTTTCGCCTCGGCGACGCGGGCTTCGAACTCGGCGATCGAGGCCACCTTCTGCTGCCCCGCCTCGGTGATCAGATCCCCGGCGCGCAGGCCTTTCTCAAAGGCCTCGCTGGCCTCATTCATGCCGGTCACCAAAAGCCCCGCGCTGTCTGCGGGCAGGCTCAGCTGGCCATTCAGATCGGCGCTGAGGGCGGTCAGCTGCATCCCCAAAACGTCCTTTTCGACAGGCTCGGTCGGGGTTGCCTTGACCGGCACCGCTTCGCCTTCGGCCGACTCGCGCCGCCCAAGGGTGATGCTCAGCGTCTGGCTTTGGCCATCGCGCAACACGATCAGGTCAACCGCCTTGCCGATATCGGTGTCCGCGACCCGGCGCACCAATTCGCGGGTATCCTTGACCACAGCCCCATCGAACGAGGTGATGACATCCCCGGTCTTCACCCCGGCGGTCATGGCCGGGCCTTCCGGCACGTCGGTCACCAAAGCCCCCTCGGCACTGGCCAGCCCCATGGCATCGGCCACATCCGGCGTCACATCCTGAATGCGCACGCCCAGCCAACCGCGGCGGGTTTCGCCGAAATCACGCAACTGCCCCGCAACCTTCGACACCACATTTGACGCCATTGAGAACCCGATCCCGATCGACCCGCCGTTTGGCGACAAGATCGCGGTGTTCACGCCGATCACCTCACCATCAAGGTTGAACAAAGGCCCGCCCGAATTGCCGCGGTTGATCGCGGCATCGGTCTGCAAGAAGTCGTCATAGGTGCCGGACAGCTCGCGGTTGCGGGCCGAGATGATCCCGGCTGATACCGAAAATCCCTGGCCCAGCGGGTTGCCCATCGCCATGACCCAATCGCCAACGCGCATCACGTCACTGTCGCCAAAATTCACGAACGCCAGCGGCGTCGGGCTTTCAACCTTCAGCAAGGCGATGTCGGTTTTCAGATCGGTTCCGACAACTTTCGCGTCCAGCTTCTGACCCGAGAAGAACTCAATCTCAATTGAATCCGCCCCCTCGATGACATGGTTATTGGTGACGATATAGCCGTCAGCGGAAATCACGAAACCCGAACCAAGCGCGTTTGATCGCTGCGCCTGCTGATCCTGACCGCCCTGCTGGTTATTGAAGTCATTGAAGAAGTCTTCGAAAGGCGAGCCCTTCGGAACCACCGGACCGGGCTCTGTCGGGGCCTCGATCACCAAAGATGTGGTGATATTCACCACCGCCGGACTGACCTTTTCGGCCAGATCGGCAAAGCTTTCGGGCGCGCCGCGCGCCTCGGACTGCATGGCCTGCGCCATGACAAATGCCAGCGAAACCATCGCCATCCACAGCGCCCGGACGGTGACGCGCGCCAGGCGGTCAGCGGGTGCGATTGCAAGGACCTGAGATGCCACTTTGAACTCCTTAAGCTCGATACCGGGATGCGGGGGTCCGCCCCGCCCGTCGCCATTGTGATGTAGGATACAGCAAGGGCAAATCAAAGCCCATCGCGCCGCATCAACAGGATGTGATCCGTGCATCCTGTGTCAACCGGCCCAGGCGGTTGCAAGCCCTATGACCACCACGCCCGCCGCCAGAAACCCCAAGCCGATGTATCGGCGGCTGTCCAGCGACAGGCGCTGCAACAGCTCCAGAACATCTTCGACCCGCGATGGGGCCAAAGCCAGCACCAGCCCCTCGATCACCAGGACCAGCCCGATCGCCACGATGATCATTGCCGCATCCTCAGGGGCCGGCCACGGCATCAGGCTTGATTCCCGTCGATGACTTCAGATACCCAAAGAACTCACTGTCGGGCGACAGAACCAAAGTGGAATTGCCGGCCAGCAGCGACGTGCGGTAAGCCGACAGCGAGCGGTAGAATTCAAAGAACTCCGGGTCCGCGCCGTAAGCTGCTGCAAAGATCGCGTTGCGTTTGGCGTCAGCTTCGCCACGGGCGATTTCCGACTGGCGTTTGGCGTCGGACACCAATTCAATCACCGTCCGGTCGGCCAAGGCGCGCAGCCGCTGTGCCGCCTCGTTGCCACGCGCCACCTGATCGGCCGCCTCGCGCTCGCGTTCGGCCCGCATCCGCGCAAAAGTTGCGTCAAGGTTCTGTTCGGGCAGATCCGTGCGGCGCAAGCGCACATCGACGATTTGCACACCCAGCGCTTGCGCCTTGCCGCGCGCCGCTTCCAGAATGCGCTGCGTCAAGGCCGTGCGATCCGTGGACAAGATCGCCGCGGAGTTGACCGACCCCAGAACATCACGGATCTCGCCATTCAGGATCTTGTCGATCCGGGCTTCGGCAAAATCTTCGCCGCCTGCGCCCACGGCCTGGCGGAACCGTTGCACATCGGCAATCCGCCAGCGGGCAAAGGCATCGACCACCAGACGGCGGTCATCCAGCGGTGTCACTTCCAGCGCCTCGACATCGAAGCCAAGGATGCGATCGTCGTATTCGACGATCTGCTGGATCAGCGGAATTTTGAAGTAAAGTCCGGGCTGTTCCTGCACCGCGACGATTTCGCCAAAGCTCAGGACCAGCGCCTTTTTACGTTCATCGACAATAAACACCGATGACAGGATGGCCGCGACGATGATGGCGGCCAGAGGCAAAAGCAGGGTTGTGCGGTTCATCAGTTGGTCCCCCCGGTCGCAGGCGCTGCGGCCTCAGTGGCAGGCCGTGCGGCCCGGCCAAGTTCATTCAGCGGCAAAAACGGCAAGACCCCCTGACCGCCACCGGCGGCTTCATCAATGATGACCTTATCGACGCGGCCCATCACCTCTTCCATCGTCTCGATATAGAGCCGCTTGCGCGTCACTTCCGGGGCCTTTTGATATTCGCCCAGCACGGCTGAGAAGCGGCTCGCTTCACCCTCGGCCTGATTCACGGTCTGGGCCCGATAGGCTTCGGCCTGTTCCAACACCTGCGCCGCCTCGCCCCGCGCCCCGGCAACGACGCGGTTCGAATAGGCGTCGGCTTCTTTTTGCAGCCGGTCGCGTTCCTGTTCGGCCGATTGCACGTTTTTGAAGGCCTCGATGACCTCACGCGGCGGATCGGCG
>JANMDM010000077.1:0-8121 GCA_031376305.1 Pseudomonadota bacterium
TTTGCATCCCGGTGAAGACCTGAGTGAGTTGCGCGAAAAGTTCGACCAGAAGGCGTTTCAGCGCCGTCAGGAAGTGGTGATCAAGGCTTTGATCGCGAAAGGATACTCTTCGGATGAAGTGGTCACTTTGACGTTGGGTGACTTTGCCCTGACCCACTTTGACGATCCCGAGGATCAACGCCAACGCGGACGCTACACAGGCTTACTGGTGGCCAAGGGGCTGGCGGCCAAACCCGGTGACCGGGCGTTTCCGACCTATCAAGGCGCCGCGATCACTGCCGAGGGCTTCAAGACCTACATGGGGCTTTTGCGCTCGGTGCGGATCAATATGGAGTTTTCCGGCTCGCTCTGCCGGGGGCTGAAAACCAGTCGTTACAAACAGGCGGACCTGACGGGCGAGGTGCCGATTCTGGTGGATTTCGCCGAAAGGGACATGCCGACCCAAAGCTGCCGCTGACCGGCGGCGCAAGATCGAAACAGAAAATACCGGCTCCGGCCGCAGGAGGAAGCTATGCCTAAAATCATGATCCACGGGAATGATGCGCGCCGGGCCCTTGCACATGGGGTGCAAAAACTCAGCGCTGCGGTTGAATCGACGCTGGGGCCAATGGGCATGAATGCGATGATCGACCGGCCCATCGGCACACCGCTGATCAGCCGCGACGGGGTGTCGATCGCCTCGGAGATCGAGCTCTTTGACCGGTTCGAGAATATGGGCGCGCAAGTGGTGCGCGAAGTGTCGATGCAAACCAATGACGTGGCGGGCGACGGCACCACCACCTCGATCGTGCTGGCCAATGGCATGATCCAGTCGGGCGTGGCGCTGATCGATAAGGGGGCGAAGCCGGTCGAGTTGTGCCGGGGCATTGCGCTGGCGGTTGAGGCGACGACAGCGGCCCTGCGCGCGGCAGCCAAGCCGGTCAAGGACCATGCAGTCTTGTCTGCCGTGGCAAAGATTTCCGCGTCAAACAGCGACTTGGGCGCGCTGGTGGCCGAAGCTTTCCGCAGGGTCGGGGCGCAGGGCGTCATCACCACTGACTACGGCACCGGCAACATCTCGACCCTGGATGTGGTTGATGGCATGTCTTTTGATCGCGGTTATATCTCGCATCACATGGTCACTGATCTGGATGCGATGCGGGCGGTGGTGGTGAACCCCTATATCGTGCTGACCGACATCAAGATGAAGACCGCGAGCCAGCTGGATGCTGCCAAGGCGATTGCCGCCGAAGACAAGCGGCCGCTGGTGATCATCTCGGAAGAAACCTCGCCCGAAGTCTTGCTGACGCTGCTGGGCAAAGACGGGCCGGGCAAGTTTCTGGTGGTCCATCCGCCGGAGTTTGGCCATTGGCGGCGCAATATGATGGAGGATCTGGCGATCCTGACCGGGGGCAAGGTGCTGGCCCGCGATCTGGGCGATACGCTTGAGGCGATCACGCGGCTGGATATGGGGTCGGCTGAGCGGATCGAGGCCACCAATTCCGACACGATCATTGTTCGCGGCCATGGTGATCCGCAGGCCATCGCCGCCCGGCGCGCGCAGGTGCAGCGGCTTTACGAGCTTGCCCCGCCGAATATCGACAAGGACAAACTTCAGGAACGGCTGGCCAAACTGTGCGGCGGCACGGCCACGATCCTTGCCGGTGGTGTGACGCCGGTTGAGCAAAAGCGCACCATACAACTGATCGAGGACAGTCTGAACGCCGTCCGGGCGGCGGCCGAGGAAGGTGTTCTGGTTGGCGGTGGTGTGGCTTTGACGCGGGTGGCCCCGGCGCTTGGCGATCTTGCCAAGACCGTCAAGGGCGATGTGCGCAAGGGCGTCGAACTGGTGCAATCAGTTCTGACTCTGCCTTTGGCGCGGATCGCCTTCAATGCGGGCGCCGAACCCAATGACGTCGTGCGCAAGGTTTGCGCCTTGCCCGGTGATCATGGCTACAACGCCGCAACCGGGGTTTTCGAGGATCTGATGCGCTCGGGCGTAATCGACCCGGTGCGGGTCACCTGTTCGGCGCTGATGAACGCCGGATCGGTCGCGGCCCTGATCCTGACCACCGAAACCCTGATTGCCGATCTGGCCGAGGATGAGGATCCGACCGCTGGCGGTGCCCTGGGTGGTGGCGCCGAAAAGCTGGGCCGCAAGTGACTTTGGCTGAACCTGGAACGAAGAAAGGGTGCTGCAAATGAAAGCCGCAAGACTGTACGAATACGACCCCGCGATGAATGTTCAGCTGAAGATCGAAAACGTCAAAGCCCCCAACATTCTGGGACCGAGCGATGTGATCGTAAAAGTAGGTGCTGCGGGCCTGTGCCGCACCGATCTGCACATCATCGAAGGTGTGTGGAAAGACATCATGGACACCGGCGGCAACCTCTTGCCTTACATCATGGGGCACGAAAACGCCGGCTGGGTCGAAGACATTGGGTCTGGCGTTACCTCGGTCAAGGTTGGTGATACGGTCATCTGCCACCCGCACCGCACCTGCGGCATCTGCCTGTCCTGCCGCTACGGCGACGATATGCATTGCGAACACTCTGCCTTTCCGGGGCTGGGGCTGGATGGCGGCTTTGCCGAATATTTCGTGACCAGTGAGCGGTCCCTGATCAAGCTCAATCCCAATATCACCCCCCTGGATGTGGCGCCGATGGCGGACGCCGGGATCACTGCCTACCGCGCGGCGAAAAAGGCCGCAGCGGGGCTGCGACCGGGGGCCTATTGCGTCATCCTCGGCGTGGGGGGCTTGGGTCATATCGCGCTGCAGTGCCTGCATGAAATCTCGGGCTGCCGGATCATCGCGGTGGACCGGGAACCCGCGGCACGGCAGTTGTGCAAGGAGTTGGGCGCCGATTTCGTTCTGGATGGCGGGCCGAACATCGTCGAGGAGGTCAAGCAGATCACCGGCGGCGGCGCGCAGGTGGTGATGGACTTCGTCGGTGAACTGGGTGTCGAAAACCTGGCCTGGAAGATGGTGCGCCCCGGTGGCCCGCTGTTGATGATCGGCTATGGCGGCAAGATCGAAGTGCCGACCGTGCATCTGGTCATCAACGAAATCAATATCGGCGGCTCATTGGTCGGCAATTACACCGAACTGGTCGAGTTGATGGAGCTGAATGCCGACGGCAAAGTCAAGATGCACTACACGCAATACTCCCTGGATAACATCAACGTAGCCCTTGATGACTTCAAGAACCGCCGCTTTGCCGGGCGCGGAGTGATCGTACCCTGACCGAATGTTTGGTGTCGCTGCGAACATCTTTGCGGGCAATCGCCAGGATGGATCTGCGCCAGAGACGACCAAATCGTAACACGCACATGGGGAGAAAGTCATGAGCACAGATGCAAGCGTAAAGGACCCGGTGGCGGCCTCCGCCACGGGGCCATGCTACCGGTTGATCTACCGCAGCCACAGCAAGCTTTCCGGTAAAGACGAGGCCGGTTTGGCCGACATCCTTAAAATCGCCCGGTCAAAAAACGCCGAGCTGGGCGTTACCGGTGCGCTGATGCTGTATGATGACTGGTTCGCGCAGGTGCTTGAGGGGCCACAGGCCGCTGTCGAAGACCTGTATGCCAGGATCAAGCACGACACCCGCCATGACATGATCCGCCTGAACGAAGCGGGACCTGCGGAAAAGCGGTTGTTCGGCAAATGGGCGATGGCCGTGGTGGCCGAACATCATGAACCCGACATGCCGCTGGTTGCCACCTCGGGCGGGCTGGCGCAAGGCGCCCCATGGCGGGTGTCCTTAGAGCAAGAAGCAATCCTGACCCGGCTACGCGATATGACGCGCGGCTATGGGCGCGGATCGTAACACGAGAATCCCGCAGCAATCCAAAACACGCGCCACCACGTTCCTGCGGGCCATACCAACGCATCCGTTGATTTTGGATGCGGTCGACCGGGGGTGGCGAAACGATAGCGCATACAAAGAAGTGCAAAGCGGTTTTTGGGACGACATGCGCGTAAAATTATAATCTTGAAGCGGCTCCATTGAACAATATCAAACCGAAGCCGCGGGCACGACAACAGCCAGAAACTGGCGGGAGGGGACGAAAATGGACATCATAACTGCTTTGGCAGTCTCAATCGGTTTGCTGGGCGCGGTTGCGACCTGGCTATTTCTGACAGTGGGGACAATCCAGATCTGGGTCGGCTTTATCGGCTGGGCCAGCTTTTATCATTGTGGCGGCGGCGCGGAGGGGCTGAAGAAATCCATCATGGCGAACCTGTGGGGGGTGGTGATGGCCTTCATCGCCCTGCTGGTCATCACGCAGGTTAACCCTGGATTGCCCGGTGTGATCTGGCCCTCGATCGTCGTCGGGGTGACGGCCGCGATTCTGGTGTTGGGAGCCAAGATCCCGGCGTTCGCTGTGATCCCGGCCACGGTTTATGGATATGCCTCAACCGCCGGGTACGGGCTGCTGTCGGGGGCCTCGGTGACCGAAGTCGGCCTCGCAAATCCGCTGATCTGCGTTGCCATATCGCTGGTCGTCGGCGGGCTGTTCGGCATCGTTTCCGAGAAGTTTGCGGGCATGCTCAAAGGCGCGGACTGATCGCCGGGCAGGGTGTTGCGGCGAAACCCGCAGCACCCGGGTTTTTGTCTGGCAGGTATGATCGTCGTTTTGATAGCTGTGTTGCATGTATGGTCAAGGATTTGCCAGCTTTCGCCTCTGGGCTTCAAAGCGGTGGTCAACAGCGTCCACCGAAGCCATGCGAACAAGCCGCAGGGCCTCTCTTGGGCCCTTTGTCTTGAGCGAAAAGGTTTCTTCGCGCTTCCCCCAGGTTGCCACGATGTTCTGCGGAACCGTCGTACGGAACCAGAATAAGTTGCCACGGCGGGTCAGGCGGGGGTGTTTTAGCATATTCTCAGGGTCATTCACCGAACGGTGGCCCTGAGTTATCCTTGCTTACCAGCAAGGTATTGATCTTCTTGTGGTGGAAGGAAGATTGGTGGAGCCAAGCGGGATCGAACCGCTGACCTCTTGAATGCCATTCAAGCGCTCTCCCAACTGAGCTATGGCCCCACCGGAGGTCCGGGCACACCAAGTTTGGCAGTGCCCGCGTGGGCTGTGCTATAGGCAAGGGTGCGGGGCGGCGCAAGTGGAAAATCGGGCCGGGTGACAACTTTGCCCGGTGCGGTTCGGGTGACCGCTGGTCCGCGGTTCGGACCCGCCACAAGCGCATAAAGGGTGCCGAACGGATCCGGCACCCTTTATCGAAGTTTTGCGCTCAGACGCCCGTCCGCAGGCCACAGCCGGACGGCTCAGACCTCGTCGTCACCGGCGCTGACATCGGCAATTTCGTCAAGCGAGACGGTGTCATCTTCGTCATCTTCCAGAAGATCGTCATCCAGATCGACTTCGGCGGCATCTTCGTCAAGATCGGTTTCTTCGGCCAGCTCATCCAGCTCGATATCGCGTTCCTTGACCACAACTTTTTCAGCAACCATGGTGCGGCCGCGGGTGACAATCAGACTTTCGGCAGAAAATCCATGACTGCATTCCGGGCAGGTCATCGGATCGCGCCGAAGGTCGTAAAAACGGCTCGCGCAATGCGGGCAAAGGCGCTTGACGCCCCATTCGTCCTTGGGCATGGAACACTCCTTAAGTGCAACGGCTAAGTCAGGATCGCCGCCAACTGCCACAAGTGTGGCGGGGTGTCAAAGGCTTTTGCCATGCGCGGCACGCCATCCGGCTTTGCTCTTTTCGAAGTCCGTGGAAACCGCCATCATAGCGCGTGAAAAAGAGGGCAAAGATGCAGCGAACCCTTGGCGGTGATCCGCCGGTCGAACTGGTGTTGCGACGCTCCGTGCAGGCGCGGCGGTTTTCCTTGCGGGTTTCGCGTCTGGATGGGCGGGTGACGTTGTCGATGCCCGCAAGTGCGCGCGAATCCGAAGCCCTGGCTTTTGCCGAAAGCCAGTCGGCATGGATAAGGCGGGCTTTGGCCCGCGCGGTGGCCGTCTGCGGCGTCGGGCTTGGTGCGGTGATCCCGTATGAGGGGCGGCTGGTCACCTTGACTGCGGCCTCGGTGCCTGCGCCGCGGGCCGAGGGCGATTTGCTGCTGGTCCCCGCCGATCCGGCGCGGGCAGCGGTCCGGGCGCTGGCCTTTTTGAAGTTGCAGGCGCGGCATCGGTTGCAGGCGGCGTCGGATCACTATGCGCAAATGTTGGGGCGTCATCACGCCGGTCTGGTTTTGCGCGATACCCGTTCGCGCTGGGGATCCTGTTCCGCCGAGGGGCAGCTGATGTATTCGTGGCGGCTGATCATGGCGGCGCCTGCGGTGCTTGACTATGTTGCCGCCCATGAAGTGGCGCATTTGGCCGAGATGAACCATTCCCCGGCCTTCTGGGCGGTCGTTCGGGGGCTGATGCCGGGATATGAAGTGCAACGCCGCTGGTTAAGAGCCCAAGGCACCAGCCTGCATCGGTATGATTTTTCGGGGACTTTACGTGATTGACGGCCGCTCAGTTCTGTGATCACATTTGCGGATGACCATTTCCCCGCGTGTTCTGGACTCAGGGCTTGCCGCGCATGACCGGCTTTACCGGACGCTCAGGCAACAGATCATGCATGGCGAACTGCCACCCGGCCAGGCGCTGACGCTGCGTGGCTTGGCCGCACAGTTCGGCGTATCAATGACGCCCGCGCGCGAGGCGCTCAGGCGGCTGTCGGCGGAGGGTGCGCTGACGCTGTCAGCGTCGGGGCGCGTATCGACACCCGAGCTGTCCAATGACCGGATCGAGGAGCTGGCGGCCGTCAGGGCCTTGATCGAGCCAGAGCTTGCCAGCCGCGCTTTGCCCCGCGCCCATATGGCCCTGATCGAGCGGATGCAGGCGATCAATCTGGCCAATCAAGAGGCGGCCTTGCGCCGCGACGCGGTGACCTATGTGCGCACAAATCTGGAGTTTCACCGCGCCCTTTATCTGCGCGCCCAAGCCCCGGCAATGCTGGCGATCGCTGAAACCGTCTGGCTGCAACTGGGGCCGACGATGCGGTCGCTTTACGCGCGCCTGCAGCGCAAGGACCCGCCGCAGCATCACCGCATGATTATCGCCGCACTGAAGGCCGGGGACGAGCCGGGCCTGCGGCTGGCGGTGCGCACCGATGTCACCCAAGGCTTACGGCATCTGGCGGGGTAGGGAGGCGGTCCCCGGTCAGGCGTGGATCGGCCCGTCACCGCAGGCCAGGGCCGCCTCGCGCACCGCTTCCGAGTAAGTCGGGTGGGCGTGGCAGGTCAGGGCGATATCTTCGGCCGAGGCCCCGAATTCCATGCCGACGCAGATTTCGTGGATAAGATCCCCCGCCGACGGCCCGATGATATGGGCCCCCAAAATCCGGTCGGTCTGGGCATCGGCCAGCAGTTTCACGAACCCCTCGCCCTGAAACACCGCCTTGGCGCGGGCGTTGCCCATGAAGCTGAATTTGCCGACCTTATAGGTGCGGCCTTCTTGCTTCAGCTGCTCTTCGGTTGCACCGACAGAGGCCACTTCGGGGGTTGTATAAACCACACCAGGGATGACGCCGTAATTCACATGACCAGACTTTCCGGCCAGAATCGCCGCCAGCGCCATGCCCTCATCTTCGGCTTTATGAGCCAGCATCGGCCCGACAATGGCGTCGCCAATCGCATACAAGCCTTTGATATTGGTTGCGAAATGTCCGTCGGTTTGGACCTGTCCGCGCGTCTCCAGAGCGACCCCCAAAGCTTCAAGCCCAAGCCCGTCGAGATAGGGTTTGCGCCCGGTGGCGACCAGCACGCAATCGGCCTGCAATGACGCCTCGGTATCGTTCTTCTTCAACTTATAGGTGACTGTCGCCTTACCCTTGCTGACCTCGACTTTCTGCACCGCCGCCCCCATCACAAACTTCAGCCCCTGACGGCCCAGAATGCGCTGGAAGGTCTTGGCAACATCGGCGTCCATGCCCGGCGTAATGGCATCCAGGAATTCGACCACGGTCACGTCGGTGCCAAGGCGGGCGTAGACCGAGCCCATTTCAAGCCCGATGACGCCGGCGCCGATCACCACCATGGTTTTGGGGATTTTGGGCAGGGTCAATGCCCCGGTCGAGGTCACCACGACTTTCTCATCCACGGTCACGCCGGGCAGGCTGGAGGCTTCGGAACC
>JANMDM010000081.1:0-3277 GCA_031376305.1 Pseudomonadota bacterium
GGGCGAACCTTCGGGGAACGGGGCAATGGCGCGGGCTTCGCCCCAACTCATCGTACCGCCGACATTGCGGCCACCGGGGCGCAGCGGTACCGGCAATAGCGCGCCAGAGGCGCCATCAATGCCAATCGTCGCCGCCAACCGAGGCCCGGCAAAGCGCACCAGAAGCCCGCCTTCATCCACCCAATCGGCCAAGGCGTCCTCCTCCCCCGGAGCGAAATGGGCGACATCGGCAAGAATCACCACTTGGGGTGCGGCGGGCAAAAGATCGGCCAAACTGCCTTCAATCACATCGGCATTGGGCCTGAGCGCCTCGCGCAGATAGTGGCCGGGGGACAACAGCTCCAAGCCTTCGCGCGCACCGCTGCCTTCGATCAGCGCCACTTTGCGTCGTTTCAGGGCATCCCCCACCAAGGCCACGGCCCCCGCAGAATTCTGCTCGGCAATTTCGATCCGGGTCAGGCGGTTCCTGAGTTCGCCCGGCACATCGAAAGCCACGGATTTTGCCCCTTCACCCACCGCCAGTACCACCGCCTGTCGCGCGATCTCCCGCTCGACGCCGTTTGGATCAAGCCCGTAGGCCAAAATCTCGGCCTGAACCGCCTGGCCGGTCCTAGGGCGCAGGACGTTTGTGACGACCTTGCCGTCAACAATCCCTGCTGGCCTGAGCGCCAGAAGACCGCGCCCGCTTTCATAGACGGTCACCTGCCCATGGGCGCGCAAGGCGCGCAATAAGAGGGCACGCCCGGTACGCGCCAACCCGTCCGAGATCCAGACAGTGTCGAAGCTTTCACCCGGCAGGATGGTGGTAAGATCAGCCATCGCGGCTGCATCAGGTTCCCAGGCCTTCGGCTCAAGAGCGGTAATCCGGGCGGTCAGATCAGCGCCATCGGTCAATAAAATGTCCTTTGCACCCGCCCCCGTCAGGTCCACAAACCCTACCAGACGGCCATCCCGGCGGGCCTCCTCCATCGCTGAAACCATCCGCGCCCGCTTTTTCGACCAATCCCCGGCGTCGGCCCAGCTGGCATCGGCGATCAGCAAAAGCGGCCCCGTGCCCGACACCCGCACATCAGGGTTCAGGATCGGGCCGGCAAAACCCACCACGACAAGGGTCAGGGCCAAAACCCGCAGCAGAAGCAACCACCAAGGTGTGCGCGCTGCGGCAGTCTCAGCATCTGACAGCCCCAAAAGCAGCACAACGCCGGGAAAGCGCCGCAAGATAGGGGCGGGGGGGATAACCCGCAACAAAAACCAAAGGGCCGGCAAAGCCACCAAGGCCCACAAAAGCCAAGGCGACACAAATCCAACTGAGGCAAACCAAACCTTCACGGCTTTGGACCGATCGCATGGTAGATCCACAGCAGCGCCAGCTGTGCTGGCGTATCGGTTCGGTGCACCGTCCAGGACCAGCCGGTCTGGCGCGCCAACCCTGCAAGGCGATCTTGCCGGTCTGCCAAACGCGCCAGATACCTGCCCCGCAACCCGCCCGCTTCTTGCGTCTCATGGCGCAACGCTGCGCCCATGCTTTCAAAGATCGTCCGGCCCGCGAAAGGAAAGCTTTCCTCGTCGGGGTCGATCACCTGGATCAGCGCGCCGGTGACACCCCGATCTGTGGCGGCAAGGACCGTCGCCTCGACCCCATCAGGATTACCGAAGAAATCGGATAAAAACACCGCCCGTGCACCGGGCAGCAAAGCGCGGTCGTTTGGAACGCCGTAGTCAGAGGTATCAGTGCGCGCATTCAGCGCCGCGGCGATCCGGGTCAGTTGCGCAGGGCCAGACCGGGGGGGCGTGAGGCCATCGGCCAACCCCACCCTTTCGCCGGCCCGCTCCAGCAAAATCGCCACCGCCAGGGCCAGCAGCTTTGCGCGGTCAGCCTTGGTGGACAGCTTATCGGATGACCGAAAGCCCATGGATTTCGCACCATCCGCCCAAAGATGAACCGATTGCGCCGCCTGCCATTCCTTTTGGCGGATAAAGTGCTGATCCGACCTCCCCGACCGGCGCCAATCGATCTGGCGCGCTTCGTCAAAGGCCAGGGCCGGACGATATTGCCAAAATTCATCCCCGGCACCCGCCCGTCGGCGGCCATGCATCCCCAGATGAACCGCAGACGCCAGATGCCGCGCTTCCGCCAGAAGCGGCGGCAGCGCCCCGGCAAGATCCTCTGCCCGACGCCGCAGATCTGCTGGGGCGGCAACTGTCATGCGGCCTCGGCGCGGGTTACGCCTTTTGTCACGTCTTCAATTAGCCCGGCCAAAGTTTCGCCCCGCGCCCGTGCGGCAAAGGAAAGTGCCATGCGATGCGACAAAACCGGACGCGCGAGGGCCAGAATGTCGTCGGCCGAGGGCGCCAGCCTGCCATCCAAAAGTGCCGACGCCCGCGCCGCCAGCATCAAAGCCTGTGCCGCGCGCGGCCCAGGGCCCCAACTGACCGAGGCGCGCACCGCCTGACTGGCGCCCGGCTCGTCGGGGCGGCAGGCACGCACCAGATCAAGGATCAGGTCCACAATTTTCTCGCCGACCGGCATTCGACGCAGGGTGTTCTGCGCGGCCAGCAAGGACGCGGTGTCAAACACCGGCTGTGCTTGGGCTTCCCCCACCCCGGTCGTCGCCAGAAGGATGTCACGCTCGGTGGCGCGATCCGGATAATCGACGTCGATCTGTACCAGAAAGCGGTCCAGCTGTGCCTCGGGCAAGGGATAGGTGCCTTCTTGCTCAATCGGGTTTTGGGTGGCCAGAACATGGAACGGCTGCCCCAGCGACCGATGCTGACCAGCGACCGTAACTTGCCGTTCTTGCATGGCTTGCAAAAGCGCGGACTGGGTGCGTGGGCTGGCGCGGTTGATCTCATCAGCCATCAGCAGCTGGCAAAAGACCGGACCTTCGATAAAGCGGAAGGACCGGGTGCCATTGCTTGCCGTTTCAAGGACTTCTGAGCCGAGAATGTCGGCAGGCATCAGATCGGGCGTGAATTGTACGCGGCCCGATGTCAGCCCCATAACCGTGGCCAAAGTATCGACCAACATGGTCTTGCCCAACCCCGGCACACCGACCAACAACCCGTGGCCGCCGCACAGCAATGCCGTCAGGCTCAGGTCGACGACGCGCGGCTGGCCAATAAAACGCCGGGCCACCGAGGCCTTGGCTGCGGCCAGTTTTTCGCCCAACGCTTCAATGTCAGCGACCAAATCAGCACCCACAGTCATGACAGGACTCCTCTTGCGTGATAGGGGGAAGCATAAGCGGTAAACAGGCCCCTGACACTAATGACAAAA
>JANMDM010000089.1:0-6841 GCA_031376305.1 Pseudomonadota bacterium
TGCCTTCACGCAACTTTAGGATTGACCTTGAAACCGGGGATGTTCGCCAAAGACGATTGTGACCCGGCCCCTGCCGTCAACGCGGCGACATTTTCGTCAGCTTACTTTTGCAGCGCCCGGCTGCGTTCTTCTGTCAGCGCCATCGTTGTCTGGCTTAGGCGGAGGGCGAGAACGCGCATAACTTCGATCGTCACTTCCGGAAAGTCGGTGAGCAACTTGATAAACTGTTCTTTTCTAATGCGAAGCGCGTCGATCGGCGTGACGGCCCGGACAGTTGCCGTGCGGGCCGCATCGCACAGGATCGCAATCTCGCCAATAATGGAATTTTGCCCCACCTCCGCGATGCGAATTTGCCCGTTTGGTGAATCAGCCAGAATTTCCGCCTTTCCAGCCAAGATAACATAGGCTGCATCCCCCACTTCACCTTGACGAAACAAAATTTCTTCGGCGCGGTAGTTCACCCGGTCAGATGTAAATGCGAGGAGTTTCAGTTTGGCAGGGTCCAACCCCGCAAACAACGGCACGAGCCGCAACATCCGAACCTCATCCTTGAGAAGCATGGTCTTGTTTACCCTCACATTTTCCCCAGACCGGGGATCATTTCCTATCCTGACACCAGTTCTTTGAATATGCCATCCTTCTCAACAAGCGTCGCATAGGGCCCGTCGGCGGCCAAAGTACTTCCGTCAAATACCAAAACGCGATCAAAAAGGTTCGAAAGCGTTGCATCTGCCAGGACCCAGACGACCGCCGGCTGGTTACCGGCCCGAGGATCGAGCCCAAGAACATTCCGCACAATCTGCTCTCGCGTGCGGGAATCAACTGCGGTGAGGGGGCGATTAAAGACCAGATAATCTGATCGCCGCAACAACGCCCGCGCAATGTTCAGCTTTTGGCGCTGTATCAAAGTGAGCCTCTTGCCCCCGGTTCCCACCTCAAAATCCAGACCAATTGATAAAAAATCATTATAGAGATTCAATTGATTCAGCAGCTTGCGTACGATCTCCTGTACTCGGTCAGAACCGTCGGCATGCTTGCCGTTAACACGCCCGAAAACGACATTGTCCATTAGGTTGGCCGATGAAGTAAACTCTTGCGGATCGTAAATCTCAATCTGATCTTTCAAGTCATCCGGCATTCCGTCGTGGAATTGACGGCGGGCATCAACTATCCGATCCATCCGATCTTCCGTTAAAAGGCCAAATCGATGGCGTGGCTCCACATAAGCAAAGCTCAAGCCGATTATGACCGGCCTGTCGGCCTGTGACACATCCCCATAATCCAATCCCTTGAGTTTCTGCATCAAGCGTTGATATGTCGGGATGTCATCCGCAGTCATAAAGGTTAGTTGTTGAAAAAATGGGTGATCTGCAGGCAGGTCACCAAAAAGCTCAATGGCATTTTCGGCAATCTCATAACCCATGTCATAGAGGACGCGGTCCAAGCCATTTTTTTCAATGACCGATCGGAAATAATCATTCTTGGCGATTTCGCGCGGCATCATCGTCGGTCCGGTTGCATTCCCGAAAAGAAGATTCTCCCCCACGGTCGATTCCGTATTGTAGACGCCTGGCTCAAAATACTCGATCAGCGTCGTCAGGCCAGCTTCTTCAAGTTCCACGCGCAAAGCATGACGCATCTTTACTATGCTGGGAGCGATACTCGGATGGCGCGACAGGTCTACCGTTGAACGCAGCGCAAGATCCAAAATGTCACGCGAAAACAGGACCGCGTCGAGCACGGGAACGACTGAATTCAGAAGGTCGTGCTGCCCATTGGCACCAGCAGCGGTGTAATCAATCCAGTCCCCGTTAATGTCGAAACTTGGATTTCCGGAGAGAAGCGCCTCTTTCTCTTGCCATTTCCGGGCGATACCACCGTCATCATACACAGCAGGTTTTAATGGTGCGTGTTTCAGGCCGTAAAACAGGTTGTCGCGCAATGATCCTGAGAATAAATAGGTATCCGACGCAGCATATGAAATTAATCGGCCGGTAACTGACTCAGGCAGCGACAGAATATCATCATCGCCGGAAACGATCTTGCCGCTTTCCGGCCGCAGCAATCGGCCGAATGCTTCTGCCAGTGCGTCGCCACCGCTTGCGGCATTGCCTACGATGGCTACTTTTTCACCGGGATTAATGCGGATATTGATCCGTTCAAGTGTTTTTGCGCCGCTATCACCCGTCAAAGTAAGATTTACCGCCGCCAACGGATGTTTCAGGGACCTTACTTCATCTGCATCCGTCACTGCCTGAATGATCGGATCGATCATCCCTTCGGCTGAGAATTGACCCGTAACCTGGGCATATTTAATCTGCACGTCTTGCCGCGCCTGATCCCAGTCAATCAATTCTTTCAGAGGTCCGGGAAGATCTTTGTAGGCGGCAATAACGGCGACCAGCTGGCCAATATCAACGCGTCCCTGAAGGGCCAGATAGCCTCCGATAATATAGAAAAGAAACGGGGTAAATGATGCTATAAAGTTATTAATGAATTTAACCAGGAATTTCCATTGATAGATATCATAGCGTATCTGGAAGATGCGCCCTAGCCGTTCTGAAATGTCAGCGCGCTCATAATTCGACGTATCATAGGAGTGGATAGCACCAATCCCATCCACTATTTCCCCGACGCGACCCGCCAATTCGCGGGCAGTCAATTGCCGCTCTCGTCCGAGTGCGAGCAATCGTCTGCGCATTTTGGGAATAATGAGCACCTGCACACTGACGAGAACAGCCGTAATAAGCCCAAGCCAAAAACTTTGTACGAAGATAAACACCAGCGCCGTCAATGCTTGACCACCAAGCAAAGCCGGTTGAACGAATGCGTCTCCGGTGAAGCCGCCCATAGGCTCGACTTCATCCTTTACCATGCTGGAGATTTCCGAACCCCTCACACGTTTGAATTTTTCGGGTGGAAACCGAAGTACGCGGTCAATAAGTTCAAATCGGATGCGGCGAAGCAGTCGTTCACCGAGCTTTCCTTTATAAGAGTTTATATAGAACTTAAAAAGACCATTGATAACAACTAAGAGTAAAAATACAAAACTCAGAGCAAAAAGTGATGACACACGCGATAGCTGAATACCGGGAAATAAAACGACATCGCCAAAATATGGAAGCACAAATTCAAGCTTCATAAATGGCTGAGTCGCATCCACGGACTCAAAACCGACACCCTGAATTGGACCATTCACAATCTGCTTCGGAAGGTCAAACGACATGAAGTATGGAATCATCGAAAGGGCAACAATAACCAGAATCCACAGTTGCTGCGCGCGCGTGTGCCTCCAGATGTAACTGACTAGACGACTTTCCATTACATTCTCATACAAAAAGGGGGTGGAGAGAGATCATAAACCCATAATGTACTGTTCTAAGCCCCGGCATCAAAATAGTAGCCTAAGTTCGATTTGGGTTTCACCGATTCCTGTCGGATCACAATACATCGCCGATTTGAGAGGCGCCACTCATTCCGGCTGCGCGACAAGCTGGTACAAGATCTGCGCCGTGCGTTTGGCGCCATCAAGTCCAAGCCTAAGCGCTGGTGGTTTCGGTGCTGCCAGCGCTTTGCGAACAGAGTGTGTCATAGCATCCCCAGATAACGCCCCCTCCGACAAAACATGGGCGAGTCCAAGCTTTTCCAATCTTGCGGCGCGCTGAGCTTGTTCGGTTTCACCGCCTGCTGCAAACGGAACCAGCAGGCTGCGGCAACCTGCGCTCAGGATGTCGCACACTGTGTTGTAGCCCGCCTGTGAAATTGAAAGCCGGGCGCTTGCCAGCAAGCTGGGAAAATCCCGCCGAAACCGAACGACAGTGACGTTTGCTGGGGCCGCGGCGACAACGCTGTCATAGTCAGCAGCGGGCATGTTCGGCCCGGTGATCACACACCAGGATCCGGTTTCTGGCAACCGCCGTGCCGCGTCTGATGCCGCGCGTACAAGGTCGATGCCAACCGCCCCTCCTCCGGCCGACACCACCACATCGAACCGTTCGGACACCGGCACCGGGGCGGGGGCCGCAACAAGGCCGCTATAGGCAATCTGGTCGCGTATCTGGTCAGCGGCAGGGAAGGTCTCTTCCAGGCGCGCGAACGCCGGGTCGCCGTGCACCAGCACCAGGTCGAAATATTGCTTTACCAGTGCGATGCTTTCCTGATCCCGCTCCGGTTTCGCGCGTTCCTGCAAGATATCGCGCAAAGAACAGACAACCCGTGGTCGCGGGCGCGTGGCGTGGATTGCGGCCAAGAGCGGTATCAGTTCGAAACGCACTTGTCGCCGTCCAAACGGAAAGGCTTCGATAATCACAATATCGGGTTCGCACTGGCGGTACGCAGTCAGAAGCATGTCGCTGCGATGCTGTTTGAAGGCCTCATCCACAGCATGCCCTTCGGCATCCTTAAGGCCGGAAAACCCGGCATCCCCGGCGGTAATTGTCGGCAATTCGACATGCCTGACATTGGGACCGGGAAATCCCGCGACCGGCGTCCCGCCCGTGACGATGGTAACATCGAAGCGGCTCTCTAAAAGCGCATCCGCGATCCGGCTTGCACGCGCCAGATGGCCGATACCCAACAGGTGCTGCACATAGAAGAATACCCGCGGTGCTGACGACGCTTTGGTCATATGGCGGCCTCCGGTTTCGCGTCAAAAAGCGTTTTCAACTGACCGATGCTGGTATGGAAGTCGAAATCCCTGCGAACTCGGGTTTCGGCCGCTTTGCCCAAACGCTGACGCAAGGCCGGATCGCGGATGGCTTTTTCCAAACCCAAGGCGAAGGCTTCGGGGTTTTCCGCCTCAATGACCATCCCGTTGCGGCCATCCTCCAACAATTCAGGTACGCCTGAAATGTGCGTAGATAAACACATCAACCCCTGGCTGGACGCTTCGACCAAGACATTTGGCAAGCCGTCACGATCACCATTGGCTGCGATCCGGCAGGCCAGAGCAAAGATATCGGCCCGCCGATAGTGTCGCAGAACTTCTTCCTGATCAAGGGCGCCATTCCAGGTGATCCGATCCTCCAATCCAAGTTTTTTTGCCAAATTCATCAAAGACTTGACCTTTTCACCACCGCCGACATGATCCAGGCGCCAATTCAGATCACGGGGCAGCAGGTATAGTGCCTGAAGCAAAACATCGAAGCCCTTTTTCTCGACAGCGCGGCCAACGCTCAATATCATGACCGGGTTCTGCGGATCAGATCCATTCGCCACAGACCTGGTGCCAAGGAAAGGGCCAAAGCGCGTCAGGTCCAGCCCGTGATAGCTCAGGTGGACATTGCTTCGCTCGCCGCCAAGGCGCTGCAACTGCTTGAACCCTGCTTGTGTACAGGTCACCGCCCACCGCATTGCCGCAAGCTTTTCCGACAACTCCCAGTCTGACGATACCCAAATATCCTTGGCATGGGCCGAACAGCTCCACGCAATACCAGTCAGCAAGCTCGCATATCTTGCAACCGAGGCCGGGGTATGAATGAAATGCGCGTGCAACCACGCACCGCCATCCGGCCATTCCGCCGCAAGCACAGCCGCCTGCCCGAACCTGCGCAGGCGATTGCGGGTTCTGTCGCGGCGCAGATCGGCAAGAAACACCGAACATGCGCGGCGAAACCCTGGCCTTCTCGCGGCCATGACCAAAGATCGCAGAACCCGCAGCGGCTCTTGGTGCAGATACTCTGGCAAATACCGCACCGATGCCCGAATCTCACGATGCACGGGATGCTGTTTTTTGTCAGTGGGCTTGCGCATCGAGATCAGCGCCAGTTCAAACCCGGCCTTTTCCAAGCCAAGCAATTCTTGTGCAATAAACGTTTCCGACAGCCGAGGATAACCCTTTAGGATGACAACAATCTTCGCTGGTGCTGCGGTAGGCACATCAACCCCCCGCGACCGAAAGACGAAGCTCCTCGCGGTGGCCAAGCCAGTCCTCAACAAATTTGGATATGTGCGGCAAGCCTTCCATCGCCATGGCACCCGCACTTTTCGACGGCGCATCGCGGTTGGGCAAGGCTTTCAGGGCGGCCGCCAATCGCATCGGATCGGCGGATTCGTGCGGGAGAAGCATGTCGACCAACCCGAGTTCCGCCGCACGTTTCGTCCGGATCCACTGTTCTTCACGCGGCTGCATGCGTGGTACAATCAACGCGGGTTTGTCGAACGAAAGGATTTCGCAATAGGTATTATAGCCGCCCATCGCGACCACCCCCATGGCGCCGGCAATCAGCTCCTCCATGTGGTTGTCGAATTCAATCACCTTGATATAGGGTATTTTCCCGCCCTTGCGGATCAACTTGCGGCGCTGTTTGGCGGGCATATAGGGGCCAAGAACGATAAGCGCCCTGTGTGTCAGCGTCGGATCCTCCTGATAGGCGTGAATCACATCGTGAATCAGGTCTGATCCGTCACCACCGCCGCCGGTGGTGACCAGAATGTAGTTTTCCTTTGGCTGATGTTCGGAATCTGCGTTACGGGAAATGCTTCGTTGCAGAAATCCGACAAAATTCATCTTGGCGCGTACAGATGGCGGAACCTCGAGTCCGACCAGGGGGTCATAAAAATCTGGCGGGCCATAGACCCAGATCGCATCGAACAATTTGCCAATTTTTTGCATGACGTCCTTACGCTTCCATTCTGCGTCAAGCAGATGCGGCGCATCCATAACCTCCCGCAGCCCCAAAACCAGTTTCGTGCCGCGCGACTTGAGATATTCCAGAGTCTCTTCGACTTCGCCGTGCAGTCCCATTGGCTCCTTGTCGACAATAAAGATATCCGGCCGAAAAGTCTCAGCCGTGGACCGGATAATGGATCGGCGCATATTCAGCGTTTCATGCAGGTCGAT
>JANMDM010000094.1:0-11952 GCA_031376305.1 Pseudomonadota bacterium
CAGCAGCTGGGTCATCAGGTCGGCGTCGTCGATCGGGTGTGAGAGCAGGATCAGCCGCGGCGGTTCCTTGTTGTCGTAGAACTGGCCCAGGAACGCCTCCAGCACCTCGGCCTCTTCGGCCCCGGCGCCGGTCTTGGGGTAGAAATCGCGGTTGCCCCAGCTTTGGTTGGCGCGGATGAAAAAGACCTGCACGCAGGCTTGGCCACCCTCCATATGCAGGGCGATGACATCGGCCTCAGCGACGCCGCGCGGGTTGATGCCCTGGCCCTGCTGCACCTGCGTCAGGGCGCGGATACGGTCGCGCAGGGCGGCGGCACGCTCAAACTCCAGCGCATCCGAGGCGGCGGCCATGTCAGCGGCAAGATGGGTTTGGACGGCTGTCGAGCGGCCCTGGAGGAAGCGTACGGCGTCGGTCACAAGGGCGGCGTAGTCGGGTTGCGAGATAAGGCCGGTGCAGGGGGCGGCGCAGCGTTTGATCTGGTGCAGCAGGCAGGGCCGGGTGCGGCTGGAAAACATCGGGTCGGAACAACTGCGCAGCAGGAATACTTTCTGGAGCTGGTTCAGCGTGCGGTTGACGGCCCCGGCGCTGGCGAAGGGGCCGTAGTAATCGCCCTTCTCGGTCTTGGCGCCGCGGTGTTTCTTGATCTGCGGAAAGGCGTGTTCGCGGCTGACGAGAATATTGGGAAAGGATTTGTCATCGCGCAGCAGCACGTTGAAATGCGGCTTGAGTTGCTTGATGAGGTTTTGTTCGAGCAACAACGCTTCGGTTTCCGTCCGCGTGGTCAGGAACATCATCGAGGTGGTCTGCGAGATCATCCGGGCAATGCGGAGGCTGTGGCCCGAGGGGCGGGCGTAGTTCGACACGCGGGCTTTGAGGTTGCGGGCCTTGCCGACATACAGCACCCGCGCTTCGGCATCGAGCATCCGGTAGACGCCGGGCGAGCCGTCCAGGGACTTGAGGTAGGCTTGGATGACGGCATGTCCCGTCTGGCCGTTTTCATCCGTCTTGGTCATATTTCCCCGCCACATGCCGCGAATCTTGCGCGGCGCTGATTCTTGCCACCGCCTGCAACCTTAGCGTCCTTCGCGCAAGAGAAAACCTGTCCACGGAATCTGTGGATAAAGCTGGAGACAACAATTGGGCGCGGCGAAATTTCTGTTGATTTAGGGCGGCTTCATCGGTTTGCCTAATTTTTAGGCATATTTTTAAGCGTCTGATATTGCATGAAATTTTCTTTTTCAGAGGGTAAATCCCTGAAAATATTGACAGATTTGTAACAACCCTGTGACCGAAGCGCCAAAAGTGGACAACTTTGCGCAACCTATCGCTGAGGCCGGCCAATTTTACGCTGAAATTGGCCTATGCGCGGCCTAGGATATCGGGGGTTTTCCAACCTAAATGCTGGCCACCATCCACGCACAAAAGCTGGCCGGTGACGGCGGGGGCGTCCAGAAAATATCCAAGCGCCGCAACGATATCCGCCGGATTCGCGCCGCGTTCGAGGATGGATGTTGCACGCTGATCATCGAACTGGGTCGGGCTTTGGTTTTCGCCCTTCAGCGTCGATCCGGGGCCAATGGCGTTGACGCGCACATCGGGGGCCAAGGCCCGCGCCGCTGTCTGGGTCAGCGCCCAAAGGCCCATCTTGGCCAGAGTATAGGTCATGAATTCGGGCGTCAGCTTGCGCACCCGCTGATCCAGCATGTTGACGATCAACCCCTGCGCCAGCGCCCCATCGGGGCCGCGCAGGGCGGCGGGCGTCTGTTTGGCGAAGGCTTGGGTCAGAACGAAGGGCGCGCGCAGGTTTGATTCCAGATGCCGGTCCCAGCTTTTCCGGGTGGCGCTGCGGATATTGTCATATTCAAAGATCGAGGCGTTGTTGACCAGAACGGTCAGCGGGCCACCCAAGGCCGTGGCGGCCCGTCCGATCAGGGCTTCCGTCTGCGCCTCGTCCAGTATGTCGGCTTGCAGGGTCACGGCCATGGCTCCCACTGCCCGCGCTTCGGTCGCTGTCGCCTCGGCCTCGGCGTTGGAATGGGCGTAGTGGATTGCAACATCATAGCCGCGTCCGGCCAGATACAACACCATCGCCCTGCCCAGCCGTTTGGCGCCGCCAGTGACCAGCGCACGGCCGCGTGCCGCCGTCATCGCCCGCGGCCTTTACAGACACACCGCGAGTCGCCGATGCGTTTGCGGCCGCAATCGGGGCAAAAGGCACTCAGGCGCCGTGCCGCGCGCGCCCGGCCAAACAGCGCCAATCCGGCCATAACCACCAAGAACAGCAGCGAGACTTTGATCAGCATCTAAAGCCCAAACCGCGCCCAAAGGGCGCGTTCCTCGAACTGGTCCAGTGTATCATTCAAAATGCGTCCGCTGAAACGCTGAAAAATCGAGCGTTTGACCCCGTAAGGCGCCAAGCGCACCTTGTCGCCGTAAAGCTCTTTGAGCTTTGGGAGCAGGTGGCCGACACCATCGACCAGACCGGGTTCCATGGCATTGCGCCCCACCCATACCTCGCCGGTAAAAAGATCGCGGTCGGCGGCAAGGCGGGCGCCGCGACGGACGCTGACCTGATCCTTGAAGGCTTGGTGGATCGGCTCAAGGATGGCATGCAGCCTTTCGACATCTTCGGGTTTTTCCGGGCGAAAGGGGTCGAGCAGGCTTTTCGACGCCCCGGCCGTATGTACGCGCCGTTCGATGCCGTGACGGGCCATAAGATCGGGGAATCCGAAGCCGGCCGATATAACGCCGATGGAGCCGGTGACCGAGCTTTCGTCCACCCAGATGTCATCGGCGGCGGTGGCCAGCCAATAGCCGCCCGAGGCCGCCACATCTTCGACAAAGGCGTGGACGAGGATTTTCTTTTCATCGGCCAGCCGTCGGATGCGGGCGGCGATCAGCGAGGATTGCACCGGCGAGCCGCCAAGGGAATTGATGACCAGCGCCACGGCGCGGGGTTTGCCTTTGCGAAAGGCCCGCTCAATAACCGGGGCAAGGGCGGCGTCGTTCAGACCGCCACCACGCCCGCCCGCGGCAATGACACCTTGCAGCCGGATCACGGCGACCAGCGGCGAGGACTTTAGGAAGGGGATAAAGCGTCTCATGCCCCCGATGTAGTGTGGGGCGACGATTGCGACAATGATATTCGCGTCTTTCCCGCCCCGAACCGATCCAACCTTTTGTTTTGTCGCATTTCGGGCGGAAAAACCGGTTCCCACTTTTTCCTGAAATGCACTAGGGTCGCGCCATGATCGACAAGCTGGAAATGTTCATCGCCCTTGCCAATGAGCGCCATTTCGGGCGGGCCGCGGAAAGCATTGGGGTGACGCAACCGTCGCTTTCATCCGCGATCAAGCTGCTTGAGGAGCAGTTGGGGGTGCAGCTGGTCTTTCGCGGCGCGCGGTTTCAGGGGCTGACGCCGGAAGGCCAGCGGGTGCTGGACTGGGCGCTGAGGATCGTCGGCGACGCCCGCACCATGCGCGAGGAAATGCGGGCCCTGCGGTCCGGCGTGTCGGGGAACCTGCGGCTAGGGGTGATTCCCACGGCGCTGCCGATGGTCGGGCGGCTGACGGTGCCGTTTTTGGCGCGCAACCCGAACGTGCGGGTAACCATCCTGTCGCGTACATCCTATGAGATTTTGGAGGAAATCGAACGGCTGGAGCTGGATGCGGGGATCACCTATCTGGAGAACGAACCGCTTGGTCGGGTGACGCAACAGCCACTTTACGAGGAAACCTATCGGTTGCTGGTGGCGTCGGGATCGCCTTTGTCCGGACATTCTTCGGTGACGTGGAAGGAAGCTGCGGCGCAGCAGTTGTGTTTACTCACCAGCGACATGCAAAACCGGCGGATCATCAATCAGCATCTGTCTGAGGCCGGGGCGTCGGTGGTGCCGACGGTGGAGAGCAATTCCTCGATAGCCCTTGTGGCGCATGTGGCGACCGGGCGCTGGGCGTCGATCGTGACGCAGACCATTGCGGATATGTTTGGCAAGGGGTCGGGGCTGATGGCGGTGCCGATTTCGGATGGCGATGCGCGGCACCTGGTCGGGCTGATTGCCGCCTGGCGCGAGCCGCATACACCGGTGATCGCGGCACTGTTGGACGAAGCGCGGCGGGTGGCGCGGGTTTGATAGGCGCAGCCTATCAACTAACGACAATACTGAATTGCTATTCCAATGACTGAGGGCTAGGCAGCAAGCTGAGTTAGTCTGTTGCCGGAGGATTCATGTCAGCCCACCCTACCGAAGACCGCCTGCGCGAGATCATCGCCGAACATGCCGGTCTGGAAGGCGCTTTGCTGCCGATCTTCCACGCGATTCAGGCCGAATATGGCTATGTGCCGCTGACAGCGCAGCCGCTGATCGGCGATGTGCTGAATATCAGCCGCGCCGAAGTGCATGGGGTGATGTCCTTCTATCACGACTTCCGCACCGAACCTGCGGGCCGTCATGTGGTCAAGATCTGCCGGGCCGAGGCCTGTCAGTCGGTGGGTGCTGACGCGCTGGCCGATGTGGCGCGCGAAAAGCTGGGCGTGGATTGGCATGGCACGACGAAGAACGGCAATGTGACGCTGGAGCCGGTGTTCTGTCTGGGCCTGTGCGCCTGCGGGCCGGCGGCTTTGATTGATGGCAAGGTTGTGGGTCGCGTTGATGCGGCGAAGCTGGATAAAATCCTGGCGGAGATGGGCGCATGAGCATGAAAATATATGTCCCCCTCGACGCTGCCGCCAAGGCACTGGGCGCCGATGCGGTTGCCGCCGCCGTGATGGCCGAGGCTGCAAAGCGTGGGCTGGATGTGACGCTGGTGCGCAACGGATCGCGCGGCATGGTCTGGTTGGAGCCTTTGATAGAGGTTGTGACCGATGCGGGCCGCGTGGCCTTCGGGCCAGTGGATGCGGGCGATGTGGCCGGGTTGTTCGAGGCGAAGTTCGGCAGCCACAAACTGGCGCTGGGGCTGACCGAAGAAATCCCTTACCTCAAATCGCAGACACGGCTGACGTTTCAGCGCTGTGGCGTCATCGACCCCTTGTCCTTGGGCGACTACGAGGACCACGGCGGATTGCTGGGCCTGCGTCGGGCGCTGGCGATGAGCGGCGACGCGATTGTGGCTGAGGTCACCGACTCTGGCCTGCGCGGCCGGGGCGGGGCGGGCTTTCCGACCGGGATCAAATGGAAAACCGTGGCAGATGCGCCGGGGCCGCAGAAATATATCGTCTGCAATGCCGACGAAGGCGACAGTGCCACCTTTGCCGACCGGATGATCATGGAGGGCGATCCCTTCACCCTGATTGAAGGGATGATCATTGCGGGCGTCGCGACCGGGGCCACCAAGGGGTATGTCTATATCCGTTCGGAATATCCTGACGCCATCGAGGTGATGGAGAGGGCCGTCAACAACGGCCGTGCAACCGGGCTTTTGGGTAGGTCGGTACTGGGTTCGGGATATGCTTTTGATATGGAAATCCGCGTCGGTGCCGGGGCCTATGTCTGCGGCGAGGAAACCAGCCTGCTGAACTCGCTGGAAGGCAAGCGTGGCGTAGTGCGCGCGAAACCGCCGCTGCCAGCCCTGCAAGGCTTTTTGGGCCGCCCGACGGTGGTAAACAACGTGATTTCCTTGGCCACCGTGCCCGTGATCCTGGAAAAAGGCGCAGCGTTTTACAAGAACTTCGGCCTTGGCCGCTCACGCGGGACGATCCCTTTGCAGATTGCCGGCAACGTCAGGTTTGGCGGGCTTTACGAGACGGCCTTTGGCCTGACATTAGGCCAGATTGTTGATGATATCGCTGGCGGCACCGCTTCGGGCCGACCGGTCAAAGCCGTGCAGGTGGGGGGGCCTTTGGGGGCCTATTTCCCGCGGACGCTGTTTGACACGCCCTTTGGCTATGAGGAATTCGCCGGCAAGGACGGGTTGGTCGGCCACGCCGGTCTGACCATTTTCGACGACTCTGCCGATATGCTGAAACAGGCACGGTTCGCGCTGGAATTCTGCGCCATAGAATCCTGTGGCAAGTGCACGCCTTGCCGGATTGGCGCAGTACGCGGTGTGGAAACCGTTGACCGGATCGCTGCGGGTGATGCGGGGGCCACGGCTATCCTGACCGATCTGTGCAACACGATGAAATTCGGCTCGCTCTGCGCCCTGGGGGGCTTCACCCCCTATCCGGTGATGAGCGCGCTTAACCACTTCCCTGATGACTTTGCCCGTTCGAAGGAGGCCGCCGAATGAAGGACTTCATACTCCCCGATGCTGATTATGGCACCCCGGCAGCACGGTCGAAAGAAATGGTCACGCTGAACGTTGACGGCTTTGATGTCACGGTTCCGGTCGGGACCAGCATCATGCGCGCGGCATTCGAGGCGGGCATCGCCGTGCCAAAGCTTTGTGCCACCGACAGCGTCGAGGCGTTCGGGTCCTGCCGGTTGTGTCTGGTCGAGATTGAGGGCCGCAACGGCACGCCGTCGTCTTGTACCACGCCGGTCACGCCGGGGATGGTTGTTCACACGCAAACTGAACGGCTGAAACAACTTCGCCGGGGGGTGATGGAGCTATACATTTCCGACCATCCGCTGGACTGTCTGACCTGCGCGGCCAATGGCGATTGCGAATTGCAAACCCAGGCCGGGGTCGTCGGGCTGCGCGATGTACGGTACGAGGCGAAGGATACCCATTTCCGCGCCAAGGACACCAGTGGCGCGGTCAACCCGCAATGGCTGCCGAAAGACGATAGCAACCCCTATTTCAGCTATGATCCGGCAAAATGCATCGTCTGTTCCCGCTGTGTGCGAGCTTGCGAAGAAGTTCAGGGCACCTTTGCGCTGACCATCGAAGGCCGCGGGTTTGATAGCCGCGTCAGCCCCGGCATGTCGGGCGACACCTTCCTGAATTCGGATTGCGTGTCTTGTGGCGCCTGTGTGCAGGCCTGCCCGACGGCAACGCTGTCAGAAAAGTCGCTGATCAATATCGGCACGCCGGACCGGGCAGTCATCACCACCTGCGCCTATTGCGGGGTGGGCTGTACGTTCAAGGCCGAAATGCGCGGCGATGAGCTGGTCCGGATGGTGCCTTACAAGAATGGCAAAGCCAACCGCGGCCATTCCTGTGTCAAAGGCCGCTTTGCCTATGGCTATGCGTCCCACAAGGACCGCATCCTGAACCCGATGATCCGCGACACAGTCTCTGACCCTTGGAAAGAAGTCAGCTGGGACGAGGCTTTGAGTTTTGCTTCCACCCGGATGCGCGGCATTCAGGCGAAATACGGCAAGGATTCGGTGGGCGTCATCACCTCAAGCCGCTGCACCAACGAAGAAACCTATCTGGTGCAAAAGCTGACCCGCGCGGTGTTTTTGAACAACAACACCGATACTTGTGCGCGCGTTTGCCATTCGCCCACTGGCTACGGGCTGCGCAATACATTCGGCACCTCGGCCGGTACCCAGGACTTTGATTCGGTCGAACATACCGATGTCGTCATCATCATCGGCGCCAACCCGACCGACGGTCATCCGGTTTTCGCCAGCCGACTGAAAAAACGCCTGCGGGCCGGGGCGAAGCTGATCGTCGTCGACCCGCGCCGCATTGATATGGTGAAATCGGCGCATATCAAGGCGTCGCATCATCTGCCACTGCGGCCCGGCACCAACGTTGCGGTGATCACCTCGATCGCCCATGTCATTGTCGCCGAGGGCCTGTTTGACGAAAACTTCATCCGCACCCGCTGCGATTGGGACGAGTTCCAGGACTATGCCGAATTCGTCTGTGACCCGCGCCACTCCCCCGAGGCGACCGAGATTCTGACCGGCGTGCCGGCGGCCGAACTGCGCGCCGCCGCCCGGCTCTTTGCCACCGGCGGCAACGGCTCGATCTACTACGGTCTTGGCGTCACCGAACACAGTCAAGGGTCGACCACGGTCATTGCCATTGCCAATCTGGCCATGCTGACCGGCAATATCGGTCGCCCCGGAGTTGGGGTGAACCCGCTGCGCGGGCAAAACAACGTGCAGGGTGCATGTGATATGGGCTCATTCCCGCATGAATTGCCCGGCTACCGCCATGTGCATGACGATGCGACGCGCGATATCTTCGAAAAGCTTTGGGGCGTCGAGATCTCTTCTGAACCTGGGCTGCGGATCCCGAACATGCTGGATGCAGCGGTCGAGGGGACCTTTAAAGGGCTGTACTGCCAAGGCGAAGACATTCTGCAATCGGACCCCGACACCCATCACGTCGCGGCGGGGCTTGCAGCGATGGAGTGTGTGATCGTCCATGACCTGTTCCTGAACGAGACGGCAAATTACGCGCATGTGTTCCTTCCGGGATCCACTTTCCTGGAAAAGGACGGCACCTTTACCAATGCGGAACGCCGCATCAACCGGGTGCGCAAGGTGATGGCGCCAAGGAACGGCTATGCTGACTGGGAAATCACCCAGATGCTGGCCAACGCGATGGGTGCCGGTTGGACCTATACCCACCCCAGCCAGATCATGGATGAAATTGCGGCAACTACACCGTCTTTCGCCAACGTCAGCTATGAGCTGTTGGAAACCATGGGCTCGGTTCAGTGGCCTTGCAACGACAACGCCCCGGAAGGCACCCCGTTGATGCATGTTGGCGGCTTTGTCCGTGGCAAGGGCCACTTCATCCGCACCGAATATGTGGCGACGGACGAAAAGACCGGCCCGCGCTTCCCGCTGCTGCTGACCACCGGGCGGATCCTTTCGCAGTATAACGTCGGTGCGCAAACCCGGCGGACCGACAATGTGATCTGGCACGAAGCCGATGTGCTGGAAATACATCCACACGACGCCGAAGTGCGCGGCGTCAAGGACGGGGATTGGGTGCGCCTTGCATCGCGGTCCGGCGACACCAGTCTGCGGGCGGTGTTGACGGATCGGGTTTCACCGGGCGTGGTCTATACGACCTTTCACCATCCCGATACGCAGGCAAATGTGGTGACGACCGACTATTCCGACTGGGCGACCAACTGCCCGGAATATAAGGTCACGGCCGTGCAGGTCAGCCCGTCGAATGGCCCGTCCGAATGGCAGGTCACATATGATGCGCAGGCCGATATGTCGCGGCGCATTTTGCCTGCTGCAGAGTGATGGACACCCATCTGCAAAAATCGCGCCTCGCCTTTCGGGCGGGGCGTTGGGAACCGGGCGTGCGCGCGGTTCCTGCCGAAGTGGCGGTGGCGCTGATCTATAATGGCACGACGCAAGCGGTAATGATGGCAACACCCGAAGCGTTGGCAGATTTCGGCATCGGGTTTTCTCTGACCGAAGGCATAATTTCCGATATTTCAGAAATCTTGGAATCTGAAATTGTCAAACAAGATCAGGGAATTGAGATGCGCATGTGGCTTGCCCCTGATGCGGACAAGCGGTTTCAGGCACGGCGGCGTGCGCAGGTCGGGCCGGTGGGCTGCGGGTTGTGCGGGATCGACAGTCTGACCGAAGCCTTGCGGGTGTTGCCAAAACTTGCCGCAGGCTCCTTGCACCTGGATCCGGTGGACGCCGAACAGGCGATGACCGGTCTGACCCGCCATCAAACGCTGAATGATGCGACCCGCGCGGCCCATGCGGCAGGCTTCTACCTGCCCGGCACGGGTGTGGTTATGGTGCGCGAGGATGTCGGACGGCACAATGCGCTGGACAAGTTGGCGGGCGCGATGGCGCGGGCGGCGCTGAAACCGGCAGATGGGGTGCTGGTCATCACCAGCCGCGTTTCGGTCGATATGGTTCAAAAAGCCGCAATGATCGGCGCGCCGGTGTTGATGGCTGCATCTGCGCCCACCGCACTGGCGATTGCCGAGGCTGAGGCCGCCGGCATCACCCTGGTTGGTGTTCTGCGCGGTGCGGATTTCGAAATATTCACCCATCCCGAACGTTTTACCGGAGCAAAGACCGCCGATGTCGCCTGACAAACTGATCCGCATGGCCAACCAGATTGCCACTTTTTTCGAATCTAAGCCCCATGCCGAAGGAGTAGCCGGTACGGCCTCTCACATCAGCGATTTTTGGGAACCACGGATGCGCAAGCAACTGTTCGATCATATCGCGGCGGGCGGTGCCGGGTTGAAGCCTTTGGTTCTTGAGGCCGCAGCACAGGTCCGGCCGGTCAAGGCGGCCTGAGCGCAGCTGTCGGCGTGACCATGCACGACGAATACCCCGGTTCCAAACCCGGCCACGACCCTTGCGGCATGGGCGGCTTGGCGGCGCCCGAACAGAATATCCGCCGGGGCGAGGATGGCAAAGGCGGTCATACCGAAAGGGTGGCCTGCACCGCGCGGGTCCAGGCTGCGTATTTCGTGCGGCGGGTACCCGTGTCCATGCCGGGGGTAAACTGTCGCTCAAGTGCCCAGGTCTTGGCGAAACCATCCGCATCCGGGTAAAGTCCGGCCTGCATCCCCGCCAGCCAGGCCGCGCCAAGCGCCGTGGTTTCGGTAACTTGCGGGCGGTCCACCGGTGCTGCGATGATGTCGGACAGGAACTGCATTGCCCAGTCTGACGAGGCCATCCCCCCATCAACCCGCAAGACGCCGTCGGCGGCACCTTTCCAATCGGCGCGCATCGCCTCAAGCAGGTCACGGGTCTGGAAGCCAACGCTTTCAAGGGCGGCCTTTGCCAGCTCGGCGGGACCAGAATTTCGCGTAAGGCCGAAGATAGCCCCCCGGCATTCGGCGTTCCAATAGGGCGCGCCAAGGCCGGTAAAGGCCGGCACCAGGATGACGTTTTGCCCCGGATCGGCGGCTTCCGCCAGAGGTTGGGTCTCTTTCGCCTCGCGGATGATTTTCAGGCCGTCGCGTAGCCATTGGACCACGGCCCCGGCGACGAAGATCGAGCCTTCCAGCGCATAGGTTGTTTTGCCGTTCAGCTGATAGGCGATGGTCCCCAGCAGACGGTTGTTACTGGTCACCAATGAGTGGCCGGTGTTCAGAAGCGCAAAGCAGCCGGTACCGTAGGTGGATTTCATCATGCCGGGCTGAAAACAGGCCTGACCGATGGTGGCGGCCTGTTGATCGCCCGCCACACCAAGGATCGGAATGGCACGCCCGAACAGATCCGCGCGGGTGGTGCCGTAATTCGCAGCGCAGTCTCGGACTTCGGGTAGCATTAATTTCGGGATATTCAGTAACTTTAGAATATCATCATCCCAGCGGCCCTCGCGGATATTATAGATCAGGGTGCGGGCGGCGTTGGTGGCGTCGGTGGCATGGGTGCGCCCCCCGGTCAGCTTCCAGATCAGGTAGCAGTCGATGGTGCCGAACAGCAGATCACCGCGTTCCGCCCGCACCCGCGCACCGGTGACATTGTCGAGAAGCCATTTCAGCTTGGTACCTGAGAAATACGGGTCCAACAGCAGGCCGGTGGACTGGGTGATCATCGGCTCATGGCCCGCAGCCTTCAGGCTTTGGCACAGATCCGAGGTGCGGCGGTCTTGCCAGACGATGGCGCGGTGGATCGGCTCGCCAGTGGCGCGGTCCCAGACCAATGTGGTTTCGCGCTGATTGGTGATGCCGATAGCAGCCACATCAGCCGCGGTGATACCTGCGCGATCTATGGCGCCGCGCACGGTGGCGGTGACGCTGGACCAGATATCCTCGGGGTCATGCTCAACCCAGCCAGAGGCAGGAAAATGCTGGGGGAATTCCTGTTGTGCCGCAGCTTTGACCCGCATTGCCGCATCAAAGACAATGGCCCGGCTTGAGGTGGTGCCTTGATCTATGGCGATGATATGGCTCATGCGGTTTCCCTTTCGCCCTGCATCCACGCCTCAAGGGCGGCGATCTGTTCGGCTGACATCCGCAGCCCCAGTTTTGAGCGACGCCAGACCACATCTTCCGCAGTGCGCGCATATTCGCGGGTCATCAGCCAGCGGACTTCGACCGCTGTCAGGCCGGCGCCAAAGGATGGGCCAAGGTCCGCATCCGACTTGGCATTGCCCATGATC
>JANMDM010000098.1:0-6802 GCA_031376305.1 Pseudomonadota bacterium
ATGACCGGCCCATTGGTCCGGGTGATCGAAGATCAGACCGCAGGCGGGGCCGAACAGGTCATCGCCAATACCGGCAGGGATGAAACGACGCTGACATTGACCACCTTCGGGGTGCCAACAATGCCCGAGCCCGCGGGCGGCAACGGCTACAAGATCACCCGCAGCTGGTACACAATGGAGGGTGCACCGGTGACGCTTGACGCCGTGCCGCAAGGCAGCCGTCTGGTCGCGGTGCTTGAGGTGCAACCTTTGGGCGGCGGCGAAGCGCGGCTGATGGTCAATGATCCGCTTCCGGCGGGGTTCGAGATCGACAACCCCAGCCTGATCAGCGGTGGCGACATCGCCGCCCTCGACTGGCTTTCGACCATGGAAGACACCCGCCGCGTCGAATTCCGCCAGGACCGCTTCCTGGCGGCGGTCGACTGGACCTCGTCCGAGCCGTTCCGTCTGGCCTATATCGTGCGGGCAATTTCACCGGGCAGTTACCACCTGCCTGCCGCCAGCGTCGAAGACATGTACCGCCCCGATTACCGCGCCCGAACCGATGCGGGTACGGTGACGATTACGGAATAGGCCATGCGCCGATACATAGGATTTGCGGTGGTGGCGGGGCTTCTGGCCTTTGCCACCGCCCGCGATGCCTTTGACGACTGGGTGGCGCGCACTGACCTTCCGGCGCTGGTCATTGATATCTCAGTCGAGGTGCTGGACCGCGACGGCGGTCTGTTACGGGCCTTTACCGTGGCTAATGGCCGCTGGCGGCTTGACCCCGGCCCGGTTGACCCGCTGTTTTTGGACATGCTGATTGCCTATGAAGATCAGCGCTTTTACGATCACGGCGGCATCGACATGACCGCCCTGCTGCGTGCCGCCGGACAGGCGCTGGACGCGGGCCATGTGGTTTCGGGCGGCTCGACCCTGACCATGCAGGTGGCGCGACTGCTCGAAGACAGCGGTACCGGCGAATGGGCGGGAAAGCTGCGACAAATCCGGGTGGCTCTGGCACTGGAGCGACGGCTTTCCAAAGCTGATATTCTTGGCCTCTACCTGCGCCTTGCCCCCTATGGCGGCAATCTCGAAGGGTTGCGCGCTGCGTCCATCGCCTATCTTGGCAAGGAACCCCGCCATCTCACGGCAGCCGAAGCCGCGCTTCTGGTGGCCATCCCGCAATCCCCTGAAACCCGCCGTCCTGATCGCCATGCGGCCGTGGCGAAGGCCGCCCGCGGCCGGGTCTTGGAACGGATGCAGCGCGCCGGTGTCCTCACCGCAGAAAAGGCCCAAAGTGCCGCAACCGAACCGGTCTTGGCCGCCCGTAAGGCCTTTCCGCAGCTGGCCGCCCATCTTGCCGAACGGCTGCGCGCCGAAGATCCCTTGCAGCGCCTGCACCGCACCACCCTTGACGGCGCCCTGCAAGCCTCGCTTGAGGGATTGGCAGCCGCGGCGGTGCGCCAGGCAGGCGACCGCCTGACCGTCGCCATTGTCGTGGCCGATCATCAGACCGGCGAAATTCTGGCCTCGGTCGGGGCGGCGGACTGGACCGACGACAAACGTGCAGGCTATCTCGACATGACCCGTGCCCTACGCTCACCCGGATCGACGCTGAAGCCCTTTGTCTACGGCCTGGCCTTTGACCAAGGTCTTGCGCATCCCGAAACCCTGATCGACGACAGGCCCACCGCCTTTGGCACCTATGTCCCGCAAAACTTCGACCGGGCTTTTCGCGGTACGCTGACGGTGCGCGAGGCTTTGCAGCAGTCGCTGAACATCCCCGTAGTCTTGCTGATCGAAGCGCTTGGCCCCGCCAAACTTCTGGCCGCCCTGCGCCGCGCCGGAGCAAAACCCGTGGTGCCTGGCAGTGAGCCGGGCTTGGCCGTGGCTTTGGGCGGCCTTGGAGTATCGCTTGAGGATCTGGTGCAGGCCTATGCCGGCCTTGCCCGACTTGGGGCGCCGATCCGCTTGTCGGCGCTGTCGGGACAGATAGCGCCGCTGCCGCAACGCCTGTTCAGCCCCGAATCTGCCTGGATGGTGGCTGATGTTTTGTCTGGCCTGCCGCCCCCGCCTGGTGCCGCTGCCGGGCGGCTGGCCTATAAAACCGGCACCAGCTACGGGCATCGCGATGCCTTGGCGGTGGGCTTTGACGGGCGGCATGTGGCGGGTGTCTGGATGGGCCGTGCCGACGGCGCACCGATCCCCGGAGCTTTCGGTGGCGACCTGGCCGCCCCGGTGCTGTTCGAGATTTTTGGCCGCCTCAAACCCGCTTTCGTACCCTTGCCACCGCCGCCTCCCGCCACGCTGATCCTGCCCAATGCCCGCCTGCCGCAACCCCTGCAACGCTTCCGCTCGCGCAGCGCAGTCTTCTCCGATGTGGCCCTGGGCGCCCCGCAAGTCGCCTTCCCCCCCGACGGCGCCGAAATCGAGGCCCCCGGCGGCGCGATCACTGTCAAGGTCCGCGATGGTGTGCCCCCCTTTTTATGGATGTCGAACGGCGCGCCCATTGCGGTTGGCGAACGCGGCCGCGAAACCGCCCTTACCCTGGGTGGCCAAGGGTTCTACCGCCTGTCGGTCATCGACGCCTTGGGCCAAAGCGCTGCAGTGAACGTCACCCTGCGGGAGTGACCTGCATCAAGGCGGAAGCCGCGCAGCTTCGACGATCTGCGCAGACCGAAGACTTCGATATGGTCGCGGAATACGAAATATTTGCCTCGGTCAAACCCTGGGCAGGCTTATTGTCGGTGCGATAGCAGCCGCTCTTTGCCAGGGAATCCGTATTTTTCTGCTGGAGTTTCGAGCCATTGGTCTTGACCAAGACGAAAAGCCCGCCGCGTTTCCCTATAAAGGGAGTGTATCCGATAAACTGCTGAAAACCCCGTGATTTTGGTAGTTATGAGCCGCTATGGGAAAGACGACTGGTGCCCAGGAGAGGACTCGAACCTCCACGCCTTGCGGCACACGGACCTGAACCGTGCGCGTCTACCATTCCGCCACCTGGGCAGGTGTCGTGATGGGCGATGTATAGGCGGTGATTGACGGTGTCAACGGGGAGAGGCGCGGGTTTTTCTGGAAACTTGCAGTTGGATGATTGCGCCTTGTTTGGCGGGGGGCTTGGCGGTAATCAGGTTCCAAGTCAGAAGTTTGCGGAGGCACGGCGGATGTCGAAACTCGTCACGATCTATGGCGGTTCGGGGTTTTTAGGGCGCCACATTGCCCGACGCATGGCGCGGGAAGGTTGGCGCGTGCGGGTCGCCTGCCGACGCCCCAATGAAGCGCTGTTTGTAAAGCCCTACGGCGCGGTCGGTCAGGTCGAGCCGGTTTTGTGCAACATCCGCGATGATGCGTCTGTCGCTGCGGCAATGGCGGGGGCGGATGCGGTGGTGAACTGTGTCGGCACCTTCGACAAGGGCGGCGCCAACAGTTTTGATGCGGTTCAGCACCAAGGCGCAGCCCGCATTGCTGCGCTGGCCGCGCGAAGCGGTGTCGGCCAGCTTGTGCATGTGTCTGCCATTGGCGCCGATGCGACATCCTCCAGCGCCTATCAACGCTCAAAGGCCGACGGCGAAACCGCGGTGCGCGCCGCCTATCCCGGTGCGGTGATTTTGCGCCCATCGGTGATTTTTGGCGCGGGGGATTCCTTCTTCAATCGCTTTGCCGCGCAAAGCCGGTTGGGCCCGATCTTGCCAATCATCGGTGGCAAAACCCGTTTCCAGCCTGTGCATGTCGAAAACGTGGCCGAAGCCGCGGCAAATGCGGCGATGGGTAAAGCCGGAGCCGACGTCTATGAACTGGGCGGACCGGATGTGGATACATTCCGCGGTCTGATGGGGCGAATGCTTGCCGTTATCGGCCGGCGGAGGCTTGTTGTCAGCCTGCCGTTCTGGCTGGGCCGGGTGATCGGCGGCAGCCTTGATGTGGCAAGTGCGCTGACCTTGGGGCTGATCCCCAATCGGATTCTGACCCGCGATCAGGTCAATAGTCTGACACATGACAACATCGTCGCTGCCGGGGCCAAAACCTTGAGCGATCTGGGGGTGGAGCCGACGGCGATGGAGTCGGTTCTACCGGAATACCTTTGGCCGTTCCGGCCTTCGGGCCAATATGCGGCAATCATGGCTTCGGCCAAGAACCTGCGCAAGCACAACTGAGCCCGGATTTTTTCTGATATGGCGGTAAGGAGCCCACGATGACCGGCATGAGTTTTGACGCGCTATTTCTGGGGCTCCTGGAAGGTGTGACCGAATTTATTCCGGTTTCATCGACCGGGCACATTTTGCTAGCCGGACATTTTCTTGGCTTTGAGAGTGCAGGCAAGACCTTTGAGGTCGTAATCCAGTTGGGCGCGATCTTGGCGGTGATGGGTGTCTATGCCGCGCGGCTGATCCGCATGATTCGCGGGCTTGGCTCTGACCCGCGCGAGCGGCGATTTATGATCAGCATTCTGGTGGCGTTCCTGCCTGCGGCGATCATGGGTGTGTTGGCGCATGACTTCATCAAAGAGGTTTTGTTTGAATCGCCGCGCCTGATCGCGTCGATGCTGATCCTGGGCGGGGTGGTGCTTTTGGTGGTTGATCGCTTGCCGCTTGCGTCCCGGCATCACGACACGGACAGCGTGCCGCTGCGTGTGGCGCTGGGGATCGGTCTGGTTCAGTGCCTTGCATTGGTGCCGGGGGTATCGCGTTCAGGCTCAACAATCGTTGGGGCATTGTTGCTGGGTGTCGATAAGCGGACGGCGGCGGAGTTTTCGTTTTTCCTGTCGATGCCGACGATGGCCGGGGCCTTCGCCTATGACCTTTACAAGAACCGCGCCGTGCTGGACGCCAGTGCGGCCGGAGAGATTGCGATTGGCTTTATCGCTGCCTTTGTCGCCGCGTTGTTCGTGGTGCGCTGGGTGCTGGGGTACATCAGCCGCCACGGATTCGCACTGTTCGGCTGGTGGCGGATCATTGTGGGTGCTCTGGCCTGGGTCGCTTTGCTTGCTGGGTTTTGATGGTAGGTAAGTAGAGCTGTCATTGTTTTTGCATTTTTTTGCCCTTGCGCAGCCTTGAGATGTAAAAAACTTGAATATAGGGCAGTAAAGCTGACTTTTAATCTGAACGGCACCTTTGTAGCACTAAAGACCAGTGCTCTCAGAAGGTGCCGTTGTCATGGCCAAGAACCTCATGCTTCAGTTTGTCTCGCTCGGGAAGGAGATGCCCGAGAAGCGTGACGCCGTGGTACGGTCACAGGACTTCGGTGAAATTTACCGGGAGTTCGCCGCGATGAAGGCAGCCGAGCAGGCGGGACGGTGCAGCCAATGTGGCGTGCCCTATTGCCAGACCCATTGCCCGCTGCACAACAACATCCCCGACTGGTTGCGGCTGACCGCCGAGGGCCGCTTGCAAGAGGCCTATGAGCTTTCGCAGGCCACCAATACCTTTCCGGAAATCTGTGGCCGCATCTGCCCGCAAGACCGGCTGTGCGAAGGCAATTGTGTGATCGAACAGTCGGGCCATGGCACCGTCACCATCGGCGCGGTCGAAAAATACCTGACCGATACCGCCTGGGACAACGGCTGGGTCAAGCCGATCCGCCCCCATGCGGAACGCAGCGAAAGTGTTGGCATCATTGGCGCCGGACCGGGCGGGCTTGCCGCCGCCGATGTGCTGCGCCGCAAGGGCGTTCAGGTCACTGTCTATGACCGCTATGACCGGGCGGGGGGGTTGATGACCTATGGCATTCCAAGCTTCAAACTGGAAAAGGATGTGGTGCAGCAGCGCATCGCCCAGCTGGAACAGGGCGGCGTGCAGATGGTGCTGAACTGTACCGTCGGTCAGGACATCACCTTTGACGCCATCCGCGGCAAACATGACGCGGTGCTGATCGCCACCGGGGTTTATAAAACCCGTGATCTGGCGGGGCCGGGGTCGGGCAATGCCGGGATCGTCAGTGCCATCGACTATCTGACCGCCTCAAATCGCGTGGGTTTTGGTGATGATGTGCCAGAGTTCGACAGCGGAGAGTTGAACGCGGCAGCCAAGCGGGTCGTGGTTATTGGTGGTGGTGACACGGCCATGGACTGTGTGCGCACGGCGGTTCGGCAGGGGGCGACATCGGTCAAATGTCTGTATCGCCGCGACCGCGCCAATATGCCCGGCAGTCAGCGCGAAGTGGCGAATGCCGAAGAAGAAGGTGTGGAGTTTGTCTGGCTTGCCGCCCCCAAGGGCTTTACCGGGCAAGGCATGGTTGAAGGCGTGCTGACCGAGAAGATGCGGCTTGGCGCGCCCGATGCATCCGGGCGCCAATCGCCGGAAGTCATCGACGGTGCGGATTGGGTCGAACCGGCCGAATTGGTGATCAAAGCCCTTGGTTTTGAAGCAGAAAATCTGCCAAGCCTGTGGGGCGTCGAAGACCTGGCGGTGACGCGTTGGGGTACGATCAAGGCCAGCTTTCAAACCCATGCCACCAGCCTGCCGGGGGTCTATGCGGTGGGCGATATCGTGCGCGGCGCCAGTCTGGTGGTCTGGGCGATCCGCGATGGGCGCGAGGCGGCGGACAGCATCCTGGCCTATCTGGCGCAGGGTGCACAGGTGGCGGCGGAGTAGGGCGATGCAGCGCAGATCAGGGTATTTCAGGGGTATTCCAGAAGTGTACGGCGCGTATTCTGCGCCAGCATACGCGCATCAGCTATCCGTGAGCGGGCGCAGTTTTGAAATATCAGCCATACTGAACATTTTGGAGCATTGAGATGAAAGCAACCTTTGCCGCCATTCTGTTTCTTGCCGCATCCCCTGCCCTAGCCGACGGAAAATTCACCGTCCCCAAAGGCTGC
>JANMDM010000105.1:0-12741 GCA_031376305.1 Pseudomonadota bacterium
GGCGCACCATTTGCATCGCGAAATGCCAACGTTAGGCTGCCATCGGCATAACCATGCGCCAACGTCCATCCCAGCGCCTTTTGCGCAGCGCGTTCGGTATCGAACACTTGCGAGGCCACATAGGAATTTGCCACCTCCTGCCCCGGAAACGTCGATACCGCCTTATAGGCCATGAACACGTTGACGGCGATGATCAGGCCAAAGGCCGATGCGGTGATGACAAAGACTTTGGCCCCGGTCAGTTCGCGCGTCATCTCAGTTTTCCTTGCCATTAAAGACGGTATCGGTGTGAACCCGGTCCGTCGCCGCCGTCAGATCCACCACCCAGATCCGCATCCCGGTCCGCCCGGATATGGCGGGTTTGCTGCCGGGTGCAGCGGTCACATAGACGCGCTGGGTCGCGGTCGCATCGGCAGGCACATTGACCACCGTTTGCTCTTGCCCTTCCAGCGACACCACCAAAGGCTCATCCGCCGTGATCGAGATGTGGAACGGCCGCGCTTCGCCATGTTTGTTGTGCAGGCGGATTTCATAGGTATTGCGGATCGACCCATCCGCCAGCGTCACATAAAGCGGATTGCGCACCGGCGTCACATTGAAACCGATGGGCGAGCGCAGGAAGATCGCCACCACCATGGCAATGCCAATCCCGACCCAAAGCGTGGTGTAAAAGATGGTACGGGGCCGAAAGATGTGCTTCCAGATGTTCTTGGGATTACCGCCTGCGCGCTCTGCCGTCTCATCCTTCAGGGCCATATAGTCGATCAGCCCGCGCGGCTTGCCAATACGGTCCATCACCTCGTCGCAGGCGTCGATGCACAAAGCGCAAGTGATGCACTCCATCTGCTGGCCGTTGCGGATGTCAATGCCCATCGGGCAGACGTTGACGCAGGCCATGCAATCGATGCAATCGCCCTGCACCGGGCCTTCCCCGGTCTTTTTCAGCTTGCCGCGCGGCTCGCCCCGCCAATCTCGATACGCTACGACAAGTGTATCTTCATCCATCATCGCCGCCTGAATCCGCGGCCAGGGGCAGGCATAAATGCAGATCTGTTCGCGCGCGAAACCCCCAAAGAAAAAGGTGGTCAAGGTCAGCAGCGCCATGGTGCTGTAAGCAACCGGATGTGCGGTCCCGGCGATCAGGTTGTGAAACAATGTGGGCGCATCGGTGAAATAGAAAACCCATGCCCCGCCGGTGGCCAGCGCTATCAGCAGCCATACCGCCCACTTGACCGCCCGCAACCGGACCTTTTGCGCGTTCCAACCCTGATGGAACAGCCGCACACGCGCATTGCGGTCGCCCTCGATCCAGCGCTCAACAAGGATGAACAGGTCGGTCCACACCGTTTGCGGACACGCATATCCGCACCAAACCCGCCCCAAGGCTGAGGTAAACAAAAACAGACCCAAACCCGCCATGATCAGCAAACCAGCGACGAAATAGAACTCGTCAGGCCAGATTTCGATCATGAAAAAGAAAAACCGCCGATTGGCCAGATCGACCAACACCGCCTGATCGGGCAATGCTGGTCCCCGGTCCCAGCGGATCCACGGCACCAGATAGTAGATGCCCAAGGTCACCGCCATAATGACCCATTTAAGATTGCGGAAATTGCCTTTGACCCGGCGCGGAAACACCGGTTCATGCGCCGCATAAAGCGCCGGGGGGGTGGCTTGGGGGCTGATGGCCATATGCCAATCTTTCTGTGCGCAACTTCCCCCTTATGGTCACTGCTCGGATCCAGTGCTTTGACCTAGGTCAACCTCTACCAAATCACTGAACCCGGCCCTGTGACCGGAAGTCCAGTACCCGTGGCAGGCTGCTTTGCAGTCAAGACGCGGCTATCGGGGCGATGATATGGATTTGCCACTTGCGAAATGCCGCAGAGCGGCAGTTGAATGGCATCAGCGCAAATGCGCAAACGGTCTGGAGACAAACGGTCGGGGGACAAGGAGAGGTGCCATGTCGGAAAAACGTCGTGTCGGCGAAGTATCAGAGTTTTCCGCTGCGGAAATTGGCGCCCTCGCGCATCTCTATCGCGGCGAGGTCTATCGCAGCACGGTCTGGCGGACACGGCTTGACACAACCACCAACTGGGCAGTGGTCACTTTGGGCGTTGCCCTGTCCATCACCTTTTCCTCGCCCGAGGCGTCGCCCTTGCCGCTTTTGCTGGTCGGCATCCTGATCATGCTGTTTTTGGCGTTGGAGGCCCGCCGCTATCGCTATTTCAGCGTCTGGCGCGCCCGCTCGCGCTGGCTTGAGACACATTTTTATGTGCCGATGCTGATCGACGGCGACCTGCATACCGAAGATGACTGGCAGCGGTCGCTGGCTGACGACTACCTTTTCCCGCGCTACCACGTCACCTACATGACCGCAGTTGCGCGCCGGGTGCGCAGCAACTATCTGTGGATCCTGCTGATCCAGACCCTGGCCTATCTGGGCAAGCTGATCGTCCACCCCTATGCAGTCTACGATCTGCGTACATTCCTGATCCGTGCCGATATCGGCCCAATTCCGGGCATTCTGGTCCTGGCCATCGGCGCTGCCTATATCTTCACCTGGACCGGTCTTGCGGTGTGGATCGGCCACAAGGATGCCGCACGGATTCGCAGCCGGGGTGGCACGCCGTCGATGGGTTGACCCAAGCGCAGGGCAGTGAGGCCAGTTCGTCCAGATTTTTGGCGCGGCCCCCGGGCACCAGTCGGGGAAGCGATTACCACCACCGGTGTGCGCAAAAAGAGCCTGCGCCCCCGGCCGCCCCCATTGCCAAGGCGCAGGGCCACATCGGCGTCATCCCCAGGTTTGCTGCTGCTCGGATGACGGATCGGGGGCTGTTGGTTTTTCCCGCTGGCCCTGCGCCTATTCTCCGCCGCCAAGACTATGGACATAGGCGGTAACCGCCCGAATTTCAGCTTCGGACAGGCGCCCGGTCCAAGCTGGCATGACCCCAAAGCGCGCCTTGGTCACGGTTTCGGTGATGGTCGCCGGATCACCGGCGTAAAGCCAGATCGCATCTGTCAGGTTCGGCGCCCCCTGGGCGCGGTCGCCTTTACCCTCGGCGCCGTGACATACGGCACAATTATCGGCGTAGACCGTGGCTCCCGTGGCGGCAAGAGCCGCATCATGCTCTTGCCCGGAAAGTGCCAGCACATGGTTTACCACCGCCTCAATATCGGCTTTTTCAAGGATATCACCAAAAGCCGGCATCTGTGAAAACCGGGCATCAGCATCAGTCGTATTGCGGATCCCGTGGGTGACTGTGGTGTGGATATCATCGATCGCGCCGCCCCAAAGCCAGTCATTGTCCAGAAGATTCGGGAACCCCCTTGCGCCGCCTGCCCCGGCGCCATGGCACTGCGCGCACCAGGTGCGAAACACCGCGCCGCCGGCGTTTTTGGCATAGTTGGCCAGGTCAGGATCCGCAGCAATCGCCCCAAGATCGGCGGCGACCAGCTTCGCCTCGATCGGCGCATTTGCAGCTTCGAACCGCTGGATTTCCGCAGCGACCTCTGCCCGCGTCGAATATCCAAGCACCCCCGTTGTGGCACCAGAAATCAGGGGCCAGGCCGGATAGGCAATGACATAACCAACACCCCAGAGGATGGTCAGATACAGCGACCACAGCCACCAGCGCGGCATCGGGTTGTTAAATTCCTGGATCCCGTCCCAGGAATGGCCCGTGGTTTGCGGGTCAGCCTTTTTGACCTTTGGGTTCTTGCTCATTTGTCGGTTTCCTTCACCCGGTCCGTGGCTGCGTCGCCAATCGCGGGCTTGTCGTCATGCCGGAAGGGTATTTGCGCTATGTCGGCATGCACCCCTCGCGATCCCGGCCGAAAGGCCCAAAGCACAACCCCGACGAACACCACAAACAAAGCCAGAAGCGCCCAACTGTCGGCAAATTCCCGAAGCAGCGAATAGATGTCCATCACACTCTCCCCTATCGGCTGGCGTCGGGCTGGAAGGTCGAAAAATCGACCATCGTGCCCAAAACCTGAAGGTAGGCCACCAATGCATCCATTTCAGACACGCCGGGCTGGCCGTCGAAATTGCGCACCTCGGCCTTGGCATACCGCTCCTGCAAGCCCGCATAGTCGCTGTCAGGATCGGCCTGTGCGGCGAAATCGGCTTTTGCCGCCTCGATCATCTCGCTGGTGTAGGGAACACCCACCATCGCGTGAACCTTCAGCTTGGCGACAATGTCCTGGGTGTCGACCTCCCGGTTCATCAGGAACCCATACTTCGGCATCACCGATTCCGGCACAACCGATTGCGGGTTGGTCAGGTGTTCGACGTGCCATTCATCGGAATAGCGCCCGCCCACCCGCGCCAGATCCGGCCCGGTACGCTTGGATCCCCATTGGAACGGATGGTCGTAGATCGAGTACGCCGCAAGGCAGTAGTGGCCATACCGCTCCACTTCGTCGCGCATCGAACGGATCATCTGACTGTGGCAGACATAGCAGCCTTCGCGGACGTAGATATCACGCCCGGTCAGCTCCAACGGGGTGTAGGGCCGCATCCCCTCTACTTTTTCGATGGTGTTTTGCAGATAAAACAGCGGCGCGATTTCAACGATTCCGCCAATGCTTACCACCAAAAGCGACCCGGCCAACAACAGGGTCGCGTTCTTTTCCAATACCGCGTGTTTGTCCAGAAATGCCATTGTACCGCGCCCCCTTATTCGGCCGGAATCGCGGCAAACACGGCCGAGCGCGTCGGCTGTCTGGCAACCGTTGCCCAGAGATTATAGACCATGATCAGCGCGCCGCTCAGGAACATGACCCCGCCCAGTGCCCGCACCACATACATCGGGAACTTTGCGGCCACGGTGTCGGCGAAGGCATTCACCAGGAAGCCCTGCGCATCAACCTCGCGCCACATCAGACCCTCCATGATTCCCGTCACCCACATCGAGGCGGCGTAAAGAACGATCCCGATGGTCGCGAGCCAAAAGTGCCAACTGACCAGGCTCAGGGAATAGAGCCGCTCGCGGTGCCACAGCTTCGGCACCAGATAGTAAAGCGCCCCAAAGGTGATCATTCCGTTCCATCCCAAAGCCGCAGAATGGACATGGCCGATGGTCCAGTCGGTATAATGCGACAGGCTGTTGACCGCCCGGATCGACATCATCGGTCCTTCAAAGGTCGACATGCCGTAAAAGCCGATCGACACCACCATCATCCGCAAAACCGGATCGGTGCGCAGCTTGTCCCAGGCCCCCGACAGGGTCATCAGCCCGTTGATCATGCCACCCCAGCTTGGCATCCACAGGATAACCGAAAACACCATGCCAAGGGTCGTGGCCCAGTCAGGCAATGCGGTATAGTGCAAGTGGTGCGGGCCGGCCCAGATATAAAGAAAGATCAGGGCCCAGAAGTGGATGATGCTAAGCTTGTAACTGTAGACCGGGCGTTCGGCCTGTTTCGGCACGAAGTAATACATCATCCCCAGGAAACCCGCCGTCAGAAAGAAACCCACCGCATTGTGGCCATACCACCACTGGGTCATCGCATCCTGAACGCCGGAAAACACCTGCACCGATTTCGACCCGAAAAATGACACCGGGATCGAGATATTGTTGACCACATGCAGCATCGCCACGGTGACGATAAAGGACAAAAGGAACCAATTGGCCACATAGATATGCGGCTCCCGCCGTTTGATCAGCGTACCCATGAAAACCGCCAGAAAAGCCAGCCAGACGATGGTCAGCCACCAATCCACATACCATTCCGGCTCGGCATATTCTTTGGATTGGGTGGCGCCCAGAATATACCCTGACGCCGCCAGAACGATGAACAGGTTATAGCCCCAGAATACGAACCAGCCCAGATTGCCGCCCCAGAGCCGCGCCGCGCAGGTGCGCTGAACGATATAGAAAGATGACATGATCAGGGCATTGCCGCCAAAAGCAAAGACCACCGCTGACGTGTGAAGCGGACGCAGCTTGCCGAAGTTGAGATAGCCTTCGGCCCATTCGACGTTGAGGGACGGGAACGCCAATTGAAAGGCAATGACCACCCCGACCAAAAAGCCCACGACCCCCCAAAGGGTGGTCGCAATCGCGCCGGCGCGGATGACACCGTCATTGTATTCGCCCATCGGCTCCGGCCGGTAATCGCCTGCCGTTCGCAGCGCCCACACAAACGCCAGCGCCGCCGCCAGCATGATTTGCAGCGCATTCACCATATAGGCCAGATCATGCGCATAATTGGCGGCAATCGCTGCCAGAACCGCGATTGCCCCCAGCACGGCCAGCTTGACATAATCCCACATTGTCGCGCCCCTTCGTCTTTCTTTTGCCACCCGGTCAAGACTTGGGGCGGTATCAATCGATGTGGCTTTAGGCTCCCCCGGCAAGTGCCACCTTGATCTGGGTCAACTTTCTGCGATCCTGCCGTTTGATCCGTATCAATGCAGTACGATGTGACCGGCATATGATGCCCCAAGGCAACGTCACCGCATCAAGGAGATGAAAGATGGCCTACAAATCAATCCTGACAGTCGTAACCAGCGCTGCTGGGGCTGCCGCCCAGATCGACGCCGCCGCGACTCTGGCGCGGCGCGAGGATGCCCATCTTGATGTTTTATGCCTTGGGATCGACAGGACGCAGAACGGCTATTATTACGTCGGCGCCGCCCCAATGGCTCCGGTGATCCTGCAAGAAACACTGGATCAGGCCCATGACGAAGCGAAAGATGTCGAAAAGGCGGTTCGCGCGCGTTTGGGCCCCGAAGACATCCGTTGGGCGGTCGAGACTGGCATCGTACAAACCGGGATGGTCGGGCGCGAAGTCAGCCAGATGGCCCGCTTCGCCGATCTGGTGGTCTTGCCCCGCCCCTACGGCAAGGAGAGCCAGCCCGACGGCGAAACCATCCTTGAGGCCGCACTTTTCGAAGGCCGGGCGCCGGTGCTGATGCTGCCCTCCCGCGGGTTTGATGCGCGCTACGGGCGCCGCGTTGTGATCGCCTGGAACCACACCGACGAGGCGATGAAAGCCGTCCGCGCCGCCCTGCCAATCCTGACATCTGCCGCCAACGTCAGCGTCGCTATCATCGACCCTGGCGCACACGGGCCTGAAAGATCGGACCCCGGCGGCATGCTGTCGCAATTCCTTGCCCGCCACGGCGTGCGCACCGAAGTCTGCGTACTTGCCCGTACCTTGCCGCGGGTATCTGATGTGATCAACCGTCACGTCGAGGATATGAATGCTGACATGGTCGTTATGGGGGCCTATAGCCATTCGCGCTTTCGGGAAGCGATCCTGGGGGGGGCCACGCGCGACATGTTTGAGAATACCAAAGTGCCAGTCTTTACCGCGCACTGAGGTTTTGTGAATGCCGTACAGCCGGTACCGCCCGCCTTGAGGCTTCCGGATTTAGGCAGGCCCTAAGCTGCTGGCAGTTCATGAATCGCGTGGTGATTTGATCGCGACAGCCCTGGCCCGGTCAGCGAGGCTTTGATACCGACCCTGGCAAGATGAAACAAGCCATCGCGAACAGGCCCAGAAGGGCGACTGGCAGACTTCCGGTGAAAATGGTTCTGGCGACCGCCCGTGCCTGTTCCGCCGAACCGCCAGCGGAAAACCCGGCCGCATTGGCCAATATCCCGTTCATTGCCGCCCCAAGCGCATAGCCAAAACGCCCAACCGTTGGCAGTGCCCCTGACAAACGCTCAACGTCTTCAGGGTTTGCAAGTCGTCTGGCGCGTCGGATCACAAAGGTCCACGCCGCTCCGAAGCCAATACCCTCGATGGCCGCAAACCCGGCAATCAACCCGATTGGACCGTTCGGCACACTGAAAATCATGCCTCCGACGCTTGCAAACACCAACACCATTCCACCGGCGATGTAGTAGGGGTCGTGCGTTTCGGGCGCCCCTGACACCAGAATGGCTGAAAATGTCCAACCTAGGGCAACAGCCGCAAGAACGTAGCCTGCGGCAATCGCCGTTGTCCCATGAATGGCGATCATCAAAAGCGGGCCGTACGTGCTTAGTCCCATGGTCGCCATGCTCATTGCAAGGTTCATCACCATGGCCGAGCCAACAGGGGAACGCAGGTTGAACGGCTGCTTGGGCAACAATCTTGTTTCGGTACTTTGTGCCTCAAGCCATAGAAAAACCGACAAGACCCCGCCACCGATAAGCAATAGAATTGGCGTCCTTGGAAGCGAGACAACGCTTCCCGAACAGGCGATCAACAGAACCCCGAGCAGCAAGAGCAACAAGCGCCCAAAGGGTAAGACCCCTCTGACAGGTTTAGACATCGGGCTTTTCGGAAGCCGAATTCCGAACAAGATCCAGCCGGCCAGAAATATCGCCTGCGCCGCGAAAAACAAGAACCCCATGCGCCAAGACGACTGCTGGACGAAAAACCCCCCAATCAACGGTCCCAAAAACGCCGACGCACCCCACAAAACCGAAATGGCAGCCATGACCCGCGCCGACAGACGCGAAGGGAAAAGCACAGCGGCGGCAATGAAGGATAACGCCGTCAGACCGCCGCCACCAACGCCTTGCAAAAACCTGCCCGCCAGAAAAACCGCCATCAGCGGTGCCGCTGCGCTGATAAGGCAGCCAAGGGCAAAGAGTATTGCTGCCGCCATCATTGGCTTGCGTACACCCCAACGCAATACCGCAAAGGCACTGGCAGCACCTGCGATTATCGAGCCCAGTTCATAAAGCAAGACGCTCCAGGCAACATATGGGTCGCCCCCGATCGCTTTCACAATTTCCGGCATCATTGTCGCAACGATCAGGCCGTCAGCAGCATGGAGCCAGACCCCCAAGCACACCAACACCAATGGCCCCGCATAGGTTCGGTTCACAACCTCAAACCATCCAACATGCGCCGTGCCCAAGTGATCTTCCATGTCGGGGTCCCAATGTGCTTTTGGTTTCGGCTGCATCCTTCGTAATTCCTCAAGTTAACTTGAGGTCAAGGGCAATTTACAAACCAAACACAAAGCCCAACCACTAAGAAAACGCGATCAGCCTGTAAAATACCTACCTGTTGTAAACAGGATGGCGCGTGTGGTCCTGACCGGAGACGGAACCGCCGGCGACACAGGGGCCGGCCTGGCATCGCCAGAATGCGCCTTATCCCCAGACCCAATCCGCCCCCCGTAATGGCGGTGTTACGTCAAAAAGCCACCGTCCGCATCATCGCCCGCTTCCTCCAAAAGCAGGTCGAAATCAGGGATGATCACATGGCGCTTGCCCTCCAGCTCAATCACCCCGTCGCGCTTCAGCGCGGATACCTGACGGCTTACCGTTTCCAGCGTCAGTCCCAGATAGTCCGACATCGCTTCGCGCGTCAGCGGCAGATCAAACACAATCCGACCCCGCGGCGCGGCAAGTTTCAGTGTCGCATCCCGTCGTGCAATGATTGCCATAAGACTGGCGATCTTCTCGCGCGCGGTCTTGCGCCCCAAGATCAGCATCCATTCCCGTGCCGCGTCCAATTCGTCCAACGTCATTTCCAGCAGCCGCTGGGCGATGTGCGGCGTCGTCAGCATCAGCGCTTCGAAAGGCTTCTTTCGAAAGCAACACATCAACAGATCGGTGGTTGCAACGACGTTATACGCTGCGTTGTCGCGGCCCGGACGACCGACGAAATCGGATGGCAACAGCAACCCGACCATCTGGGTGCGCCCATCTTCCATCACCTGCGTTAGCGTTGCCACCCCGGTCACGACCGACGCCACAAAATCCATCCGGTCGCCCGCCCAGATTACCGACTGGCCTGCCTCAAAACTTCGATAATACTTGATTTCCTCCAGCCGCGCCAACTCGTCAGTTTCGCAGCGGGCGCAGACGGCGCGGTGCCGAATTGGGCAGTCGCCACAGTTCGGCGCGATGGTTGGAATATCCTGAACGGTCATTTGCCTTTGATCTGGGTCAAGGTGCATCCGCCTGCACCCCTCCAAACTAGAACGATGGAAACAAAATCGCAACTCGCGCGGCTCGGGCTTTTTGATGCGCGCGTGCCGCGCTACACCAGTTACCCAACGGCACCGCATTTTTCTGCAACCGTCGGGGCGACGCATCAGGACCATTGGATCAGGGCGATTCCTGCGGGATCGCAGATCTCACTTTATGTGCATGTGCCGTTTTGCCGACGGCTTTGCTGGTTTTGTGCCTGCCGCACGCAGGGCACCAAATCCGAAGACCCGGTCCGCGCCTATGTCGAGGTACTGAAAACCGAAATCGCACTCTTGAAATCACGTCTGGCCCCCGGCGTCACTTTGTCACGCCTGCATTGGGGCGGCGGCACACCAACGCTGATGCCCGCCGGTATGATGACCACGCTTGCCGCCACGATTTTCGATGCTGCCCCCCTTGGCGACAGCGCAGAATTCTCGGTCGAGATCGATCCCAATGAAATCGACGCGCCGCGCCTTGATGCATTGGCTGCTGCAGGCATGAACCGCGCCTCGATCGGGGTGCAGGATTTTGATCCGGAAATTCAGAAAACCATCGGCCGCGACCAAAGCTATGAGGTGACCAAACGCGCGGTTGACATGATCCGGGCACGCGGGGTCCGCTCTCTGAACGCCGATATCTTGTACGGCCTGCCGCATCAGACCCCCGCAAGGATCACCGAGACGGTGCAGAAACTTCTGTCTTTATCCCCGGACCGGGTCGCCCTTTACGGCTATGCCCATGTGCCCTGGATGGCGCGTCGACAACAAATGATCCCGGCGGACGTGTTGCCCACCCCGACCGAGCGCCTGAGGCTGTTTAAGACGGCACAGAAATTGTTTGTCTGGGATGGCTATGCAGAAATTGGCATCGATCACTTTGCCCGCACCGGCGACGGGCTGCACCTTGCCGCCCACAGCGGGAAGTTGCGGCGCAATTTCCAAGGCTATACCGACGATACCGCGCCGGTTTTGGTGGGTGTTGGCGCCTCCTCCATTTCACGCTTTCCTCAGGGGTTTGCGCAAAATGCCGCCGCCACGTCAGAGTACCTCAAAGCCATCCGCGCCGGACGGCTTTCTGCCGCACGCGGCCATGTGTTTTGCGATGAAGACCGGCTGCGCGCGCGGATGATCGAGGCCTTGATGTGCGACTTTCGCATTGATGCCACCGAAATACGCGACAGTTTCGGCGTCAGCGACGCCCGCCTCCAAGAGATCTTCCACCAAGCGGCGCGCCCGTTTGAGGATATGGTCGAGGTCACCGCCACAGGCGTCTTCATTCCTGAACGCGCCCGTCCTTTAACCCGGATGATCGCGCGGGCTTTTGATGCTTACGAGCTGTCAACAGCCGGACATAGTTCCGCCATCTGACTCTGCTCAGCGCCGCTCCGCGGTTTCGACAAACGCGATCAGGCGTGGCAGGCACACGCGCTTCAAATCATACCTGTCGATTGCTGTCCGACGTGCTGCCGCGCGTAGCGGATCATCGGCTTTCGGATATTCAAGGGCACGGATCATGGCCTTCGACCACCCCGCCACGTCAAAGAAATCGACCAGCCGCCCATTTTTCCCGTCGCTGATCGCTTCGGTTACCGGACCTGTGCGCGACCCGATCACCAAAGCACCAGCGCTCATCGCCTCAAGCATCGACCAGGATAGCACAAAGGGATAGGTTAGATACGCGTGTACGCGTGTCACCTGCAAAAGGGACAAAAATGTCGGCCGCGGGACCTTTCCCAAGAAGTGAACACGGGTCTTGTCCAAACGATCGCCGACCTCATCAAGGAAAATCTGCTTCCAGGTTCCCGCATCCGGTGCGCGGCCGTAACTTTGCTGATCGCCGCCCAAAATCACCACCTGTGCGTTCGGACGCGCCGCCAGAACCGCCGGCAACGCCCGCATGAAAATATGATAGCCGCGATACGGCTCCAGATTGCGATTGATAAAACTGATCACCTCATCCCCTGGATGCAGGGTCAGACCGGCGCCCGGTATCGCCAACCGCGCGGCGGGGTTCGGGCACACTTCGCCGGTATCAATCCCATCATGGATCACCGTAATTTTGTCTCGCAGCCCGGGCGGAAAGGTCGTGGCCTGCCATACGGTCGGGGCCAGTCCGGCATCGGCATCGAGCATGGATTGCAATATATGCGCTGTGCGCGCCGACGTCGCCACCCGCGACTTCAGGTCGGTTGTTTGAAACTCCGGGTCGAAATCGGAATCGAGCCCCGTTGAGCGATAAACAAACTCGGCGTAGTTCAGGATCCGCGCTGCGGGCCAAACTTCGCGCAGGAACATCATCTCGCCCCAGCCGTTGTGACCAAAAATCACGTCGGGCTGGAATCCCGTGCGCTCCAACAGCTGCGAACAGGCCCCCGCAACCATCGACCCGCGCGCGCACATGTCCAAAAATGTCGCACCCAAACCCTTGTAGAGATCCTTGGCCGGGGTCTTGTAATACAGCGTCTTGACCGGCGACGCCCGCTTGTTTTCAACATCACCAAGCGCCAGAACTTCGTGCCCGCGCGCGGCAAGCGCCGGGGCCAGATGCAGGAACTGGCCGGGGAAATTCTGGTGGATAAAGAGGATCTTCATGCGCCGTCGGCTCCGCGCGCGGTATTGGCGAAGGCCGCCGCCAGCAGGGTTTGCGTATAGACATGCTGCGGGGCGCCAAAGACTGCGTCACTTGGCCCCGCCTCGACAATATCGCCCTTCAGCATGACCACAACCTTATGCGCCAGCGCCCGGATCACCCGCAGATCATGGCTGATGAACAGATAGGCCAGCCCGTGGCGCTTTTGCAGATCGCGCAA
>JANMDM010000187.1:0-18897 GCA_031376305.1 Pseudomonadota bacterium
AGATTTAGATTTTAGTTTGGGAATTTTATAGCCGTGGCCTGTTTTACAAATGGAACTAAGATTTGTACGCTCAAAGGCGAAACGCCCGTTGAGGAACTTTCAGTCGGTGACCGCGTGGTCACGCGCGACAATGGATTACAGACGGTGCGTCGGATTTTCCGGCGTCATTATGATTATGGCCAGTTGTCCTCTGTAAAACACTTGCAGCCGATCCTGGTATCGGCCGGAGCCTTGGGGAAGGAATTGCCGGAGCAAGATATGCTTCTTAGCCCCAATCAACGCCTTCTGGTCAGCGGTGACAGTGTGTCGCGGTCTGTCAGGCAGGCTGATCGACTTGTTGCAGTTAAAAACCTTGCTGATCGGCACAAGGTCCGGGAATGCGCAGTATTGGGTGTTCACTACGTTCATATCGAGTTTGCTTGCCACGAAGTGGTGTTGGCCAATGGCCTTTGGGCTGAAAGCTTTCACTGCGAGGACGCCGCCCTTGGGTCGGAAGGCAATGCCCAGCGTACCGAGTTGCACGAGATATTCCCGGATCTGAAGCCGGTTCGGATGGCCAAGCCAATGGCCGCCGCCACGTCGAAGATGTAGAAAATCTCTGGGAATTAGGCTTAGGTAAAGTAAGATAGGATCTGGGCAATATTTCTGCCCGATCCTGGCAAAGTAAACGGTGGTTTTGGAAAGCATGTTTTGAATTTTCACAGCGCGACGCTTGTTTGACAGGCGCTTATTCAGGAGTAATTTTACCGTGACAATAATTTTGTTGTTTGCATTCTTGGTGGCCGCCTCATTGTCGGTGGCCGTTCTTGCCCATGCCGAAGTCCTTCGCAGGGTGCAGGTTCCGGCGTCATTGCCCGGTAAGTAAGACGGTTGGATTCGAGGTTAATGCTACGTTAACCGAACGCGAGGATAGATGCGGTGGACCGATTGAGCTTTTGTGATCGCCGCTTGGCTTGTGCCGTTGAAGTTGGATGCCCGGATGTCGATTGCCATGCGTGAAAAGACCGACGGATCGGAGTTCGGGATAGGCGCAGTGCCGTCGGGCAGGGTCGGGTTCGCAGTGCCGGCGGGTTTACGGTACCGGTTCTGTCTGGCCGGCGGCCCGACGTCGCGGATCGAAGCCTTTGATGCCTTGGGGCAGGTGTCGGGTGTGGAAAGCCTTGCGGACCATTTGTCGTCGATCCCCTGTTTTACACCCGACTGCATGATAGAGACCGAATCCGGTCCCCAATGTGCCGGGGATTTGCGGCCCGGCGATAGGGTTGTGACGCGCGACAACGGCCTCGTGCCGGTGCGCTGGATCGGCAGTCGCCGATTCGATTGGCGGATGTTGGGACTGAATCCGTTGTTGCGCCCTGTCAGAATTGCGGTAGGGGCGTTTGGCGGGGGCAACCCATCCCAGGCAATGACGGTTTCGCCAAATCATGGGATTGTTGTGTCATCGCGGGCCGAAAAAGATGTCACCAGCCGCCGGGAAACCCTGAGTCAGGCGCGCGATCTGGTTGGAATGGCCGGGGTGTCGCGCCCTGTGTGCCGGGAGGTGCTCTACCTACAAATCCTGTGCGAGCGGCATGAGTTGTTGATGGTCAGTGGGGTATGGTGCGAAAGCTTTCGCCCGACGGTTGCTGCGCGTGCCGCACTGGAACCCGATCAGCGCCACGGGCTGGACGATGCCCTGGCACAGATGGGGGTCAGCGCCTCAGACTATCTTGCCGCCTTGCCAACGGCCGGAGTTCCCTCCGGGATCGGGGATTCTGCCTGATCCAGTCATTGCCGGGTTGCGCGCCAGTCCGCCCACTCCTCCGGGGTATCAAGATCGATCATTGCCCGTTGCCCTGACAGGGCCAGCAGGCGGACGTCTTCGCCCTCAAGGACCCGCCGCGCCCCTTGATCTCCGCTCAGAACCGCAAGTTCCGCAAACAGGGTTCGGGGCAGGATAACCGGATGGCCGGGCTGACCACTGCTGGACGCGGCGCGCAACGGCTTAGAGATATCCTCGGCGAAGGCTTTGAAAAGCTGGGCAATATCCGTGCCGTCAATGTCGGGCATATCTGGCAAAAGGATCATCAGAGCCTCGGCCACACCCGCCGCCGCAACCGCCGCCCGAAATGAGGCGGCCATTCCCTCATGCGCATCTTTGATTGGTACAATTGTGACACTCAACCCGGTCAGTGCCGCCCGACGGCCGGGCGCCAGCATGCCGCTGTCGGGCAGGCTGACCAGCACCCGTGCGGAATGGGACAGGGCCAGTCTTGCCGTACGACGCAGTATCGCCTCGCCGTCCACCTCCTCCAACAACTTGTCACGCCCGCCCATGCGCCGTGACGCTCCGGCGGCCGGGATAAGGATGGGAATGGCACTTTTTTCGGTCATGGCCCAACCGCCAAAGGATTGCCTTGCGCTACGGTCTTGGAACGCTTGCGCGCAATATCATCCCCAAAAGCCTGCAAAGCAATAAGCAAAGGGCTTTTGCCCAATGCCTATGGCCGTCAGCCCCGCATCCTTGTGGCGTCTGCATCCCAAAGCGCGCCGGTCACCATCCGGGCCTTTCGCCGCACCCCAAGGATTTCGATTTCGGCCTCCAGCCCCTCGCGGATCAGGTCGGAGGGCACAAAGCCCATCGCCACCGATTTTCCGGTCCAGTGTGAATACCCGCCCGACGTGCAGAAACCCACGACCTTTTCGCCGATCCAGATTGGCTCATAGGCCACCACATCGGCGTCCTCAGCGTCGATCACAAAGGCGCAGCTTTTTCTCCGCGGGCCTTCGGCTTTTTCTTTCAACGCCGCAGCTTTACCGATCCAGTCGCAGGGTTTGTTCCAGCGGATGAAGCGGTCGATGCCGGTTTCGCCCGGAAAGTAATCGGGTGAAAACTCCCGCGCCCAGGAGCCGAAGAATTTGTCCAGCCGCAGGGACATCATCGCCCGCATCCCGAAGGGCCGCAGCCCCAGATCCTGCCCCGCCGCCCAAAGAGTGTGCCAGAGGCTGCGTTCCTTGATGAAATCACAGAAGATTTCATAGCCCAGATCGCCGGTATAACTGACGCGCTGCACCAGACAATCGACCATGCCGATGGTGATCTGCTTTGCATCCATGAATTTGAATGCCTCGCCCGAGACATCGGCCCGCGTCACCCGCGCCAAGAGTGCGCGCGCGTTCGGTCCGGCAATCTGGAAGCCGGTGATCCGGTCGGAAACGTTCTCGACCCTGACCCCATCTTCAAGGTTCTGCTCAAACCAGCGCAGATGCTGGTCTTGCGCCCCATAGGAACCCGTGATCTGGAATTCTGTTTCCGAGATGCAGGTGACGGTGAAATCACCGATGATCTTGCCTTTTGCCGACAGCATAGGCGTCAGCGAAAGCCGCCCCTTCGCAGGGATTGCCCCCGCCATGATCCGGTCGAGCCAGCTGCGCGCCTTCGGCCCCTTCACCCGGAATTTACCGAAATTCTGCACCTCGTTGATGCCCACCGCTTCGCGAACCGCGAATACTTCCTGGCGGGTGGCTTCCCAGGCGTTCGAGCGTTTGAAGGTCGGCGTCTCGTAAACCGGCTCGCCGGGCAGGGCGAAGTAATTCGGCACTTCCAGCCCATATTGCTGGCCGAAGACCGCGCGCATGTCTTTCCAGATGTCATACATCGGTGTGGTGCGGAACGGTCGGGCGGCGGGCTTTTCCTCGTTCGGATAGGCCACCGAAAAGCGGGTCTGATAGGTTTCAACGACCTTCGGCACCGTATAGCCCGGTGTCGTCCATTTGCCATAACGCGCCACATCAAAGCCGCGCGGGTCAACCTCGGTTTCGCCGTGGATCATCCATTCGGCCAGCGACTTGCCCATGCCGCCGCCCTGTGAAAAGCCCGCCATGACGGCACAGGCCGACCAGTAGTTGCGCAGACCCGGCACCGGGCCGATCAGCGGGTTGCCGTCGGGGGCAAAGGTGAAGGGGCCGTGGATCACGTTCTTGATGCCGGCATTTTCCAGCACCGGAAAGCGCTTGTAGGCAAAGGCGACAGATTCCTCGATCTTGTCGAATTGCTCGTTCAGCAGCTCGTGACCGAAACCCCAGGGCGTGCCGTCCAGTGACCACGGCTCGCAAGGCTGCTCGTAAAAGCCGATGCAAAGACCGCGACCTTCCTGCCGCAGGTAGGACTCGCCGCCGGGGTCCATCACATGTGGGAATTCGCGACCGCGGTTGTAGATTTCCGGGATATCGTCGGTGACCAGATATTGGTGCGCCATCGGCAACAATGGCAGATAGACCCCGGCCATTGCACCGATTTCCCGCGCCCAGAGGCCGCCGGCGTTGACCACATGCTGGGCAATGATCGTGCCCTTTTCTGTGACCACCTCCCATGACCCATCGGGACGCGGATTGGTTTCCAGCACCCGGTTGTGCAGCACAATTTCGGCGCCGCCCATGCGCGCCGCCTTGGCATAGGCATGCGTGGTGCCGGAAGGATCAAGATGGCCGTCAAGCGGATCGTAAAGCGCGCCGATGATGCCATCCGTATTGACAATTTCTGCGAATTCCTTGACTTCGGCGGGCGATAGAATTTCGGTGTGCAGACCCATGTAGCGATGCTTGGCGCGTTCCGCCTTCAGCATGTCGAAGCGTTCCTGATTGTCGGCCAGGGTGATGCCGCCGACATGATGCAGCCCGCAAGACATGCCTGTAATCGCCTCAAGTTCCTTGTACAGCCCGATGGTGTAGCCTTGCAGCGCCGCCATGTTGGTATCGCCGTTCAGGGTGTGAAAGCCGCCCGCCGCATGCCAGGTCGACCCCGAGGTCAATTCCGACCGTTCGATCAGCATGACGTCTTTCCAGCCAAATTTTGTCAGGTGATAAAGCACCGAGCAGCCGACAACGCCACCGCCAATAACTGCGACCTGTGTATGGGTCTTCATTCATGCCTCCCGTTGGATTTGCCCCAATCAACGGGCAAAGGCGGTTTTCGGCATGTCATCTTGCGACAAAAAATGTCGCTGAGGAGGATCGGATCACAAAGCCTTGTCGGAAACTGCCTGAATTTGCGGCTGCCGCGCGCGTCTGATCTTGCGTTCCGCCAAGTCGAAAAGTCCGCTGGCGATCATCCCGAGGCCGTAGCAAATCGGTACACCGATAAGCGCTGCGCCCATCGGGCCCAGGATTTCATGCAAGGGTGTCGCATATTTTATCGCGTGAATGACGCTGTTGTGCAGCAAGTATACAAACAAAGTTGCGGCCGCAGCTTGGCGTGCAAAACGGGCCACAGCGGAGGGCAGTGGCAGTCCGGCGCCGATGATCAACCAGGTGGCCCCACAACTGACAATGATCTGATAGCTGACGGGCGTCACCAGGAACAAAAAGCACGATGCAACAATAGCCGTCGCGGTAATTGCCTTTTTGCGGACCGTAGTGGCGTAGAAAATCATCCAGCCCAAAAACACAAGCGGCGCGCACAGCGGCAGGGACCGCAGCGTAAAGGTGGGTCCGTCACCGTTTCTGGTATAGGCTGAAAGCGGAACCCCCAGGGGCGTGTAGTTGCAGGCAATCAAAAACAATAAGGTCGCGGCGAAGCCAATTGCGGCAAAGCGGAAGAAATCAGCAGCGGCGGCCCGACGCACCGTTGGCACCGAAAAGATCAGCAAAAAACCGATAATTACCTGCGTGTAAAGGCTTATGAACCACAGGGGTTCAAGCAGGGGCGCCCCGAATTTTCCGCCGTAATTGCCGATCAGCAGAAACATCCGAAGCGGGACATGACCGCGTATTATTTCGTAACTAATTATAATTACGAAATAAATTGGCAAGATCGGGTAGGCAAGGTTCAGTGCAACCCGCCTATAGGCCCCTTCGGCCAATAGCCGACTTTGGCCGCGCGCCAGCGTAAAGCCGATCAGAACCACCAACAGCCAAGTTCCGCCCGAGAGCGGCCAGTAGTTGAGATGTGTCAGGATCACGCAACAGACGGCCAACAACCGCAGCACAACGTCTGGCTCAAGCCTGCCCATCGCGGGCCTTGGGCGTGGTTGCAGATGGTCCAATTCCGAAACCGGGGTGGATTCCCAGCCATTCGGCACCACGCCTAGGCGCTCCTCAAGCGCCAGAACAACGCGCAGATAGGCAAGGGAATCGCCGCCGAGCGACTGAAAGGAATCGTCAGGGCGCACCACGGGAATGCGCGTCGCTTCGGAGAAAACGTCGGCCAGAGTTTGGCCCGGCACCGATTTTCCAAACTTGGGCGGGGTCGTTGCTCGCTCAGTGCGGGCCAGGGCGGCTTCGGCAAGGCAAGCAATCCGGCGCAGATCAGCTTTACCTGAGGTCAGGATCGGCAACTCCGGCATTTCCGCCACAAGGATGTCGGATCGCGGCAAGGCGAAAGCCGTTGACAGGAACGCCGCCACCGCTGGTCCCGCAGTGTCCGGCGGGGTCATAATGACAAGACGGTCATTCACCGCAACGGCGTGGCCCCGCATGCCGGCTCCGGCCAGCTGTATCTCAATCTGATCAAGGCTGAGCCGCAGCCCGTAAAGCTTCACAAAGCGCTTTTCACGGCCGACTATACGGAAGTAACCGCTGCTGGTCTGCTCGGCGATATCGCCGGTACGCAAATCGGTGATTTCCCGCCCCAAAGCCAGGTCGGCCCGCTTGTCGGCATAACCCAGCATGACATTTGGCCCCTCATAGACCAATTCGCCAACCATGCCCGGTTGCGTAACTTCGGTCCCGTCTGGCCCGGCGATCCAAAGCCTGCCCCCCGGTATTGCCTTGCCGATCGTATCGGAATTGGCGGGCAGATCGCCAGGCGGCACATAGGCCATGCGCGGGCTGGCCTCGGTCTGGCCGTACATTACATAAAAGTCCCAACCGCCCTTCACCGCCAAAGCGCCAAAGTCGCGCACTTTGTCGGCGGCCAATCGCCCCCCGGCCTGAGTGATCAAGCGCAAATCGGCTGAGGCGTTGAAGTCGAACCCCATCGCCTGAAGCAAGTCGATCTGATGCGGTACCAGCGGCAAGTTGGTGATGCGGTTTTCACGGTAGAGTTGGGCAAAAGCCGGATCGGTCACCGAGGCTTCGGTCAGAACCAGACGGGCTCCGGCCAAGAGATGCGAATGCAGAACCGACATGCCGTAGGAGTAATGCAGCGGCAGCGCCGTGATCCCAACGTCCCGCACCCCGAGTTTCAGGTAGTCGACGATTGCCGCTGCATTGCTGGAAAGATTCTCCTGCGAAAGCCGCACCAGCCGCGGGTCGCCGGTGGTGCCGGAGGTGGACAGCAACAGTCGCAGATCCGGATGCAGGGCGACAGGTCCGGCATCGGTCACCGTTACGTGGCAGGCGCCCCCGGCCATCGTCAACACGGCGTTCGGCAAATAGCGATTGGCAATCTCGGGCGCCGACCGGGTTTGTCCGGGGGCCAAAAGGATAACCGGGTGCCCAGCCGAAAGGGCGCCAAGATAGGCGGCAATCACCGCGGTGCACGGCGCAATTTCGATGCTGAGTAAAACCCGAGCGCCAAGATCCTCTGCCATGCGATCAAAGCGCCGACGCCAAGCGTCAACCTCAGCTGCCAATTGGCCATAGCTGATGTCACCAAGCTTCGGATCGGACAGGGCCACCGCATCGCCGTGGCGGGAGAAATTATCTAAAAAAATCAAATGCCGCTCACAAATCATGCACTACAATACACGATGGCTACGCAAGCCATAAAGCCCCGTCAACCTATGAGTGTTCTGAGCGCACGGGGGCGCATGGATTGTCACCCACCCAGCACAAGTTTTCCCGTTAAAGCGCTATTTTTCAGGAATCAGGCCTCTAGGACTGAACCTAAGGACCACCAGCAGCACTACCCCCATAGTTATCAGTCGCATATGGGCGGCGCTTTCCAATAGGTGCTCTTTCAAGGATGATCCGTCCGTCATGCCTTGCGTCGCATAGCCCATCAGCGCGTTGCCCCAGGGCTCGACCTTGATCCACAAGAACCAGATCAGGAAGGCCCCCAGAACCGAGCCCCAGTTGCTGCCCGAGCCACCGACAATAACCATCAGCCAGATCACGAACGTATAGCGCAACGGGTTGTAGGTGCCGGGGGTCAGCTGGCCGTCCAGCGTCACCATCATCGCCCCCGCCAGCCCGCAGACCGCCGAGCCCAGAATGAAGATCTGCAAATGGCGCTTGGTGACGTTTTTGCCCATCGCCTTGGCCGCCGTCTCATTATCCCGGATCGAGCGCATCATCCTGCCCCAGGGGCTGTTCAACGCCAGCTCCGACGCCCAGATCAACACCAGCAACACCGCCAGGAACAACCCGCAAAACAGAAGTTTCACGATGATAGTTGACGCCGTTACCGGATCCCACCCCATGCCGATCGCCCAGTCGTGAAACCAACCCGTCTGTTGCAGGTCGACTTCACGCGGCACCGGCCAGGGCCGGGGGATATTGATGATGTTCTTCACCCCGCGCGCCAGCCAATCTTCGTTCTTCAGCACCGAGATGATGATTTCCCCAATGCCCAGCGTTGCAATCGCCAGATAGTCGGACCTGAGCCCCAAAGCGGTCTTGCCGATGACCCAGGCCGCACCGGCGGCCATAAGCGCGCCCACCGGCCAGGATACCAGCGCCGGCAAGCCCAGACCGCCGATATTGCCGTAGGTGGCCGGGTTGTTGGTTTCAATCACGGTGATCGCCGGATCAATTATTGCGCGGTAGAGGAAAAAACCGCCCACCAGCACCGCCAACATCGCCAGAGTCCGCACATAGCCCTTGGTGCGGCCGTTCACGACGACGGCCAAAGCCATAACCGCGATCCCAAGGATCAGACCGGCAATCAGGCGATACACCCCGCCTGCGGTCCAGACATCAGTGACCGGGGCGGTCGAGACCAGCACCGGAGCCAGTCCGCCCAAAGCCACAAATCCGACAATCCCGGTATTGAACAGCCCCGCATAGCCCCACTGCATATTCACGCCCAAGGCGGTGATTGCCGATATCAGCCCGACGTTGATTATTCCCAAGGTCGTGTTCCAGCTTCCAGCAAAGAATTGGTTCTGCCAGGTGCCTTCCAGCAGCAAAAACACCCCCACAATGGCGAACAACCCGATGTTGCGCAGATTAAGGCTCATATCGATTTCCCCTTAAAGATTCCTGTGGGTCGGAACAGCAAGACCACGATCAGAATGGCGAAGCTGACCGCGAACTTGTAATCGGTCGAAATCAGCTGCATCAGGCCATCCGGGGCCAGACTGGCGGGCAGGACATAGGTGGCGACTTTTTTCCACGCATAGGTGAAAGCCACTTCAGAAAAGGCGACGAGAAATCCACCGGCGATTGCGCCCAGAGGGTTCCCAAGCCCGCCGACAACGGCCGCGGCAAAGATTGGCAACAGAAGCTGGAAGTAGTTGAAAGCCTTGTAGCTTTTGTCCAGGCCATACAGCGATCCGGCGATAACGGCCAGACCCGAGGCGATGATCCAGGTCACCGCCACCACCCGTTCGGGGTTGATGCCCGACAACAGCGCCAGATCCTCATTATCCGAAAACGCCCGCATGGATTTCCCGGTGCGGGTTTTGCCCAAGAACCAGAACAGTGCCGCCATGACGGCGAAAGCCGTGACCAGGGTCAGCGCCTGCGTGGTGCGCACAGCCAGCCCCTCGGCCAGCCCCGTCGCGGCTTTGAACGATGCCGGCTCAATAATGAAGCGGGCGCCATCGGCAAACTTGATCTCCTCGACGCCGATGATGAAGCGGGTAAGGCCCGACATGATGAACATCACCCCCATCGAGACGATGACCAGAATCACCGGCGAGGCTTTCTGCTTGCGGTAAAACCGGTAAACCAGACGGTCGGTGCCCAGCACCAGCAGCGCCGTGGCCGCGATACCGAAGGGCAGGGCCAGCAGCGCGGTTGGCAAAACACCCAGACTGATGCCGTGGCTTTGCATCCACCAGGTGACCAAAATCACCATCGCCGTGCCAAAAGACATGGTATCGCCGTGGGCGAAGTTGGAAAAGCGCAGGATGCCGTAGATCAGCGTCGCGCCCAGGGCGCCAAGCGCCAGCTGCGCGCCATAAGCGGTCGCGGGCACCACGACGAAGTTCAGCAGGGCGACGATTGCGTTCAGAAAGTCCATCCTCAACCCCCCAGGAAGGTGCGCCGCACATCCGGATCGGCCATCAGCGCCGCTCCGGTGTCGGTGTATTTGTTGCGGCCCTGGACCAGCACATAGCCCTGATCGGCGATCTCCAGCGCTTGCCGGGCGTTTTGTTCGACCATCAGGATCGAAATTCCGGTGCGCGCCACCTCGATGATCCGATCAAAAAGCTCGTCCATGACGATGGGGGAAACTCCGGCGGTCGGCTCATCCAGCATCAGCACTTTGGGCTGGGTCATCAGTGCGCGGCCCACCGCCACCTGCTGCCGCTGGCCACCCGAAAGCTCGCCCGCCGCCTGACGGCGCTTGTCCCTGAGGATCGGGAACAGGTGATAGACCTGCTCCATGGTGCTGCGGATGTCATCCCGGCGCAGGAAGGCGCCCATCTCCAGGTTTTCCTCGACCGTCATCGACGGGAACACGTTGTGGGTCTGCGGCACGAAGGCCATGCCCTTGGCCACCCGGTCCTGTGGCGACAGCTGGCTGATATCCTCGCCGTCGATCCGCACATGGCCGCCGCGCAAGCGCAGCATGCCGAAGACCGCCTTCATCGCCGTCGATTTGCCCGCACCATTCGGGCCGACGATCACGGCGATCTGGCCCTTGTTCACCGCCAGCGTGCACTCATGCAAGATATCGGCGGCGCCATAGCCGCCGGTCATCTTATCGCCAATAAGAAAGGGTTCAGCCATTGCCTTGCCCTTTCACTTTGGTCAAAATATCCCCGCCGGAGGCTTCCGGCAGCGCGGCAAAACTCAACACCGAAGTCTTCATAGCCCCGCCTCCGCCTCCGCCTTCACCTTGTTCTTCAACCCGCGCCCCAGATAGGCCTCGATCACCGCCTCGTTGGTCTTGATTTCGGCGGCAGTGCCCTTGGCCAGAACCTTGCCCTCAGCCATGACGATCACCGGATCGCAGAGGCGGCCGATAAAATCCATGTCATGCTCGATCACGCAAAATGTGTAGCCGCGTTCTTTGTTCAGGCGCACGATGGCATCGCCAATGGTGTTCAAGAGTGTGCGGTTCACACCGGCGCCGACTTCATCCAGAAACACCACCTTGGCCTCGACCATCATGGTGCGGCCCAGCTCCAGCAGCTTCTTCTGGCCCCCGGACAGATTTCCGGCCCGCTCATGGGTCAGATGCGAAATTGTCAGGAACTCCAGAACTTCATCGGCTTTTTTCGCCAGTTCGGTTTCCTCATCGCGAATCCGACTGCGTGCAAACCAGGCGTTCCACAGCGTCTCGCCGGATTGCGCCGCTGGCACCATCATCAGGTTTTCGCGCACCGTCATCGACGAAAACTCATGGGCGATCTGAAAGGTCCGCAACAGGCCCTTGTGGAACAGCTCATGCGGTGGCAGGCCGGTGATATCCTCGCCGCCCATCAGCACCCGGCCTGAGGTTGGCTTGTGAACCCCGGCGATGACATTGAACAACGTTGATTTTCCGGCGCCGTTCGGGCCAATCAGCCCGGTGATCGAGCCTTTCGCAATTTCGACAGAAGCCCCATCGACGGCCCGAAACCCGCCGAAATGCTTGTGCAGATCTTCCACGACGATCATGAACACCCCCAGCTTTGCACAGTGCAAACCGCGCAGAATGCCGGGCTCTTTGCAGGGACAAGCCCGCCGGCCCGGTCAATTTTTATACGCAAAGGCAGCCCCGGACCTGATCCGGGGCTGCCTTCTGGACTACGTCGGATTAACGATATTTAACCGTAGTGATGACGTTGTCTTTCACCTCGATCTCACGGTAGTTGCCGGCCGATTCACCGGGCCCGGTCAGTTCAACCGCAGAGCCACCCTGATAGTCGATGTCGCCACCGTCTTTGATTATCTGCAGGGCTTTGGCCAATTCGCCCGGGAAGATCTGCTCGCCCGGTGCGTTGGCCAAGTCCATGATCTTGGGCGCATAATCCGCCGATTTGGTGGATTTGGCAGCCTGCATGGCCAGCAGCATCAGCGCGGCTGCGTCATAGCTTTCCGGGGTATAGGGCGAGTTCACGTCAAAGGCACCGCCCGACATTTCGCCAAGCGTCTTGAGGCCCGGCGAGTCGTTACCCGGAACCTGGCCGAAGGAGCCGTTCAGCCCCTCGGGGATGTTCTTGGTCAGGTTGTCACCGATCATGCCGCCCGGCAATTCGTAAACGGTGAAAGCCCCGGTGTCGATCGACGCCCGGATGATGCCGGCACCACCTTGGTCAAGGTAGCCTGCAACGATCAGAATATCACCGCCCGCCGAAGCCAGAGCTGCAACTTCTGCCGAATAGTCAGCCTTGCCGTCTTCATGCGACGCCGAGATGGTGATCTTGCCGCCTTTGGCTTCGTAAGCGGTCTGGATCGCTTCCGCCAAGCCCTTGCCATAGTCCGAGTTGGAATAGGTCAGGGCCGCGGTTTTGAACCCACGCTCGATCATGATGTCGGCGGCAATTTCACCCTCGCGGGCGTCTGACGGGGCGGTTCGGAAGAACAGGCCCGCATCTTCCGCCGTCGACAGGGCAGGGGACGTTGCCGAAGGCGAGATCATCGCCACGCCGTTTGGCACAGCCACGTTCGACAGCATCGCACCGGTCACGCCTGAGCAGTCGCCGCCAAGAATGCCGGACACTTTGTCCGAAGTCACAAGGCGTTCTGCGACAGCCGTTGCAGCCGCTGCGTCGATGCAGGTGTCGTCGCCACGGATCGCGGTTACGGTGCTGCCATCAAGGAAAAGCCCCGACGCATTCACTTCGGCAATTGCCGCTTCCGATGCCGCAGCCATCGAGCCGGTCAGCGATTCAATCGGTCCGGTGAAACCGTAGATGATGCCGATCTTGACCTCTTCTGCGCCGGCGATGCCAGCAAAGAGGGCGCTCACTGCCGTAGCAGTAAGAAGTTTTTTCATTGGTTAGCTCCCATGTTGGATCAAAGTCCTGCCCGCGAACCTAATTCGGGAATCCTGAAATGCAAAGAAAATCATGTGCCCGGCATGGTTGTAAGATTTCGCGCAATATTATTGCGCAAATGCCCGAAAGTGTGTTTGAAGTTTAAAGTAAAATCGCGGCGCCCGACAGAATCGGTCAGATCGACAGCCGGGTCGCTCCGGGTTTTCCCAAGGTGCCGCGTTCGCGGTACGGGGTGGTCTGGTAATGCGAGCGGTAACATTTCGAAAAATGCGACGGGCTGGCGAATCCGCAGGCAAGCGCCACGTTGATGACGCTCATGTCGGTCTGCATCAAAAGGTTGCGGGCTTTTTGCAGGCGCAGTTCCATATAGTAGCGTTTCGGGCTGCGGCTCAGATAGCGGCGGAACAGCCGTTCCAGTTGACGGGTGGACATGCCGACATCTGTGGCCAATTGCGCCGGGCTGATCGGATCCTCGATATTGTTTTCCATGATCTGGATAACTTGGCTGAGCTTTGGGTGCCGCACGCCGATGCGCGTCGGGATCGACAGGCGCTGCGTGTCCTGATCGGTACGGATCGAAGAATAGATAAGTTGGTCGGCCACCGTGTTGGCCAGATCTTCGCCATGATCCTGGGCGATAATCTTCAGCATCAGATCCAGCGACGCAATGCCGCCGGCCGTGGACATGCGGTTTCCATCGACGACAAAAATCGACTTTGTCAGGCGAACATCCTCAAATTCCTCAACAAAACTGTCCTGATTTTCCCAATGGATGGTGGCGCGCTTGCCGTCCAGAAGTCCGGCCTTGGCCATTGTGTAAGATCCGGTGCAAATACCGGCCACAGAAGCGCCGCGCCGCGCCTCGCGCCGCAGCCAGTTCAGCACCGGCTTGGTGGTGGCTTGCTGCACATCCATTCCGCCACAGACCAAAATCGTATCTTCGCGGTCGGTCTCCTCCAGCCCCATGTCAACCTTGAATGATGCGCCATTGGAACAGCGCATCTCGCGGCCGTTTTCCCCGGCCAGAATCCAACTATACGCCTTGCGGTCCAGCATCCGGTTGGCAATCCGCAATGGCTCAATGGCGCCTGCGAAGGAAATCATCGTGAAATGTTCCAACAGCAGAAAGACAAATCGCCGGGTGCGCTGCTTTTCGTCGGCTTCTTTCTTGCCCCGTGCGGCAACCATCTGCATAATGCGACCCATTGTTGTCGTTTTGCGCACACAACCACCAAACGGCCGCCACCGCAAGGACAATCATGCGCCAAGCTGTTTGCAAGCGTTAAAGGGCTTGTCTATAACGCCGCTCCGTTATCGCTAAACGTTGCCGCGGGAGAATGAGATGACCAAGGGCTGGACCAAATCCGACTGGCGCACCAAACCGCGCGTGCAAATGCCCGACTATCCCGACCATGCCGCGCTGAATGCTACCGAAGCGCAGTTGGCGAATTTTCCGCCGCTGGTCTTTGCCGGTGAGGCGCGCAAACTCAAACGGGCTTTGGGCGAGGTGTCGCAAGGGCGCGCCTTTCTGTTGCAGGGCGGCGACTGCGCCGAAAGCTTTGCCGAATTTTCGGCCGACAACATCCGCGACACCTTCAAGGTGATCTTGCAGATGGCGATCGTGTTGACTTGGGGTGCCAAGGTGCCGGTGGTCAAGATCGGTCGGGTGGCGGGGCAATTTGCCAAGCCGCGTTCAACAAGTCTGGAGGCAGTCGGTGGTGTCGAGTTGCCGTCTTATCGCGGCGACATCATCAACGGCTTCGACTTCACGCCCGAGGCGCGGATTCCCGATCCGGCGCGGATGCTGCAAGCCTATACTCAGGCGGCGGCGTCGCTGAACCTGTTGCGCGCCTTCTCGACCGGCGGCTATGCCGATATTCACCGGGTGCAAAGCTGGATTTCTGGCTTCACCGACGAGGCGGACGCAAAGCGTTACCGCGAGGTGGCCCGCCAGATTCAGGATGCCATGGATTTCATGGCCGCCGCCGGTGTCACCTCGGACACCGCCAAGGAACTTGGCACCGTCGATTTCTACACCAGCCACGAAGCGCTGTTGCTGGAATACGAAGAGGCCCTGTGCCGGATTGATTCGACCTCTGGCCTGCCGATCGCTGGGTCTGGCCATATGATCTGGATCGGCGACCGCACCCGGCAACCCGACGGCGCCCATGTCGATTTCTGCCGCGGCGTTCAGAACCCCGTCGGCCTGAAATGCGGCCCGTCACTGGCGGCGGATGACCTCAAGGTGCTGTTGCGCAAACTCAACCCGGAGAATGAGGCGGGGCGCCTGACGCTGATCGCGCGTTTCGGCGCGGGCAAGGTCGGCGACCACCTGCCACGCCTGATCCGGGCGGTGCAGGAAGAAGGCGCCAACGTGGTCTGGACCTGCGATCCGATGCATGGCAACACCATCAAGTCGGCGTCAGGCTACAAAACCCGGCCTTTTGAGTCAGTTTTGCGGGAAGTGCATGAGTTCTTTGGTGTGCATAAATCCGAGGGGACCATCCCCGGCGGCGTCCATTTCGAGATGACCGGCAAGGATGTGACCGAATGCACCGGCGGTGTCCGGGCCGTGACCGACGAAGATCTGTCCGACCGCTATCACACCGCCTGCGATCCGCGCCTGAACGCCAGCCAGTCGCTGGAACTGGCCTTTCTTGTCGCGGAAGAGCTGCAAGACCGCCGCACGCTGCGCCGCGCGGCCGGAATGTAACCCTGCGCGGCAACAGGACGGCAAAAAGGGCGGCTTGGTGCCGCCCTTTTTTGTTAAGGTCTTACTTGTCGGTTTTTACCAGGCGCAGATGGCTTCGGTCCCCCTTTGGTTCGCCGTCGATCGGACCTTGGCTTTCGGCAAACCCACGGGCCGGAACCGGCAGGAACCCGGCTTTGCCCGTCTCGATTGTGGTGATTGCAGCACTGACCAGATCGAAGCGCCGCGGGGTGCGGCCAACGGCGCCATCGGCCACCAGACATCCGAGTGCCCGGCTGATATCGCCAAGATCGCTTTGCAGCGGCAAGATGATCAGCCTGGCCGCCATCGGCGGTTTGCCAAAGGCGGTTTCGCCACCAAGCGTCATTTCGGCAATTTGCGGGGTGCGGAAGACGTTTTCAATAATCCCGGATGCCTCGGGCCGCGATGCCGGTGTAAAAAATGCAGTGACTGGCATACCGCGGACCTCCATCCCCATCAGGTCATTCAAATGCATCCCTGCCAGACGAAACCGCGAAACATTTGGGGCAATGCGTTCCAGAACAAAGGCATATTCCAAAGCGCGCTCAATCCCGCGCGGGTCAATTTCCGAGCGCAGCGGCACCTTGCGACCGTTGCGCAGCGCCTCCCAATAGGCGCGGACCTCTGAAATGGCCGGAAACCGCATATCCGCCCGAACCCCTGAAAACGGGACGATCTTGTCCCCGAAATAACCCAATTCCATAGTAACGCACCTTCCAGCCATCGCCCCCGACAGCCACTCTGGTCCGGTCCGCGTTGTCGCGGCGGTCAAGCTTTGTTAACCCTAGGTCCAGAATGATTACCCAAGTGTTAAAATACACAGGTTTCACAGCAGCGGGGGTGGAAAAGTCTTAAATGGTTAAGCACCGCATGATGTCGATGACCGGCTTTGCCACGCGGCGCGGGGCAGGGGCGGGGCACGATTGGGTCTGGGATATCCGGTCGGTCAATGGCAAGGGCTTCGATCTGCGCTTAAGACTGCCCGATTGGGTCGAGGGGCTGGAAGTGGCGGTGCGTGGGGCTGTCTCTGCACAGGTCGGGCGCGGGTCGGTGGCATTGGGGCTGAAACTCTCGCGGGTTGCGGGGGGCGAGGCGCTGCGTGTCAATCCTGCGGGCCTGCAGGTGGCGTTGGCGGCACTGCGCACCGTGCAGGAGGCGGCGCAGAAGGCGCGGCTTGATCTTAGTGAACTGACTGCGGCCGAGATTCTGGCGCTGAAAGGCGTGCTTGATCAGGGCGGCGAGGTAGAGGACACCGCGCCCTTGCTGGCAGCACTTACCGCCGACCTCGCGCCGCTTCTTGGCGACTTCACCGCCATGCGCGGCGCCGAAGGTCAGGCTCTGGCGGCAATCATCACCGCCCAGATCGACCGGATCGTTGATCTGACAGAAGCCGCACGCACCGCCGCCGAGGCGCGCCGCCCGCTGATGGAACAGGCATTGCGAGACAATCTGGCGCGGGTGCTGGCAGGGGCGGCCGAAGCCGATCCGGTGCGGGTGGCGCAGGAACTGGCGATGCTGACGGTAAAGGCCGATGTGACCGAGGAGCTGGACCGGCTGACCGCCCATATCGGCGCCGCGAGCGCGCTTCTGACCGAGGCGGGCGCTGTGGGGCGCAAGCTGGATTTCCTAATGCAGGAATTCATGCGCGAGGCGAATACGCTTTGCTCCAAGTCCGGCAATGCCGACCTGACGCGGATCGGGCTTGACCTCAAGACCGTGATCGACCAGATGCGCGAACAGGTTCAGAACGTGGAATGATGACGATGCCCCAAGCCACAAGACGCGGCCTGTTGATCATCCTTTCCTCGCCTTCGGGGGCGGGCAAATCGACCTTGGCCAAGCGGCTGATGGTTTGGGATCCGTCCTTGCGTTTTTCCGTATCGGCCACCACCCGCGCGCCTCGCCCCGGCGAGGTGGACGGCCGCGACTATTTTTTCCGCAGCCGGTCTGCGTTTGCGGACATGGTGACCACCGGCGAGATGCTGGAGCATGCCGAAGTGTTCGATAACTTTTATGGCTCGCCCAAAGCCCCGGTTGAAGCGGCAATGGCCGAGGGTCGGGATACCTTGTTCGATATCGACTGGCAGGGCGGCCAGCAAATTCGCAACTCATCCCTAGGCCGCGACGTGGTTTCGGTATTCGTGCTGCCGCCGTCAATCGCCGAATTGGAACGGAGGTTGCGCACACGCGGGCAAGACACCGACACCGTGATCGCCGGACGCATGGCCAAGAGTCAGGCCGAAATCAGCCATTGGGCGGAATATGACTATGTGCTGATCAATGATGATCTGGACCGGGCCGAGGCCGAGTTGAAAACCATCCTTACCGCCGAGCGGATGCGCCGCGACCGCCAACCCGGCCTGACGGAGTTTGTGCGCGGCTTGAATGCGGAGTTCACAGGCCGATGATCTATGCTTTGGACGGAATTGCCCCGGAAATTGGCGCAGGCGTCTGGGTCGCGCCGGATGCCAATATCATCGGCAAGGTGGTGTTGGAGCCAGAGGTGAATATCTGGTTTGGCGCAACCCTGCGGGGTGACAATGAGGTTATCCGGGTTGGACGTGGGTCGAACATCCAGGAAAACTGCGTGCTGCATACCGATATGGGGTTTCCGCTGGTCATCGGGGCCGATTGTACCATCGGTCATAAGGCGATGCTGCATGGCTGCACCATCGGCGATGGCAGTCTGATCGGCATGGGGGCTACGGTCCTGAACGGGGCAAAGATCGGCAACGGCTGCCTGATTGGCGCCGGGGCGCTGATCACCGAAGGCAAGGAAATCCCCGACGGGTCGCTGGTCATGGGCGCGCCCGGCAAGGTGGTGCGGATGCTGGACGATGCGGCCCGCGCCCGGCTTTTGGACTCTGCCGCCCATTACCGCGCCAATGCGCAGCGCTTTGCCACAGGTTTGCGGGCGGTCTGAATTCAGGCAATTCGGGCGCGGCTTGTCGGCAATACCCGCCTGTGGCACTGATGGCGCAAAAGGAGTTCCCCATGACCGATACGCGCCCCGATCCCGCCGACATTCCCGAAAATCTGGTGCGGCGCACGCCCTGGCCGCACTCGGTCAGCCGCGCGGTGGTCACGCCGATGCAGCTTGCGGTTGTTTATGCCTCTGAAAGCCCCGATCAGCTTGATGCCCAGTATGGC
>JANMDM010000208.1:0-20946 GCA_031376305.1 Pseudomonadota bacterium
CGAGTTGGAAGGCGATATGGGCGACATGCAGATGGGCAGTCAGGCCCGGCTGATGAGCCAGGCGATGCGCAAGTTGACCGGGTCAATCGGCCGGTCGAACTGTATGGTGATCTTCATCAACCAGATCCGCATGAAGATCGGCGTCATGTTCGGCAGCCCGGAAACCACCACCGGCGGCAATGCGCTGAAATTCTATGCGTCGGTGCGGTTGGATATTCGCCGGATTGGGGCAATCAAGGACCGCGAAGAGATTGTTGGCAATTCGACCCGGGTGAAGGTCGTCAAGAACAAGGTGGCGCCGCCGTTCAAGCAGGTGGAATTCGACATCATGTATGGCGAGGGCATCTCAAAAACCGGGGAACTGGTCGATCTTGGGGTGAAAGCTGGCGTCGTCGAGAAATCCGGGGCCTGGTACTCCTATGGCGACGAACGCATTGGTCAGGGGCGTGAAAATGCCAAGCAGTTTCTCAAGGAGCACCCGGATGTGGCGCTGTCGATCGAAGACAAGATCCGCGCTGGCCACGGGCTTGATTTCGGGGCGACCGCCGATGAGGGTGAAGCCCAGATGACTGAGGATTGAGCTTATTTCGGTTTCCCTGCGGCGAAGGAAAAACACAGGCCGGACGCTGCCCCGGCCTGTGCTTTTTTGTCAGCCAGCGGTTTTGACTTGATGTCACAACCCGCCGCTCGGGCGCAAAGCTCAGCCGCGCACCTCTGATACCAGGGTGCGCATTTCCTCCAGGGGAACGATGCCGCGCATCATCTGATCGCCAAGCTCAAACGTCGGGGTTCCCGAGTTATGCTATGTTTGTGCAAGACGTTGTTTGTCTTCAATCACCTTGGTGACTTCCGCCGAGATCATCGCCGTGAAAATAGGGGCAGAGTCCAGATCCAGACTATCGGCGAAGGTTTTCAAAGTCTCCATGGTGACATCGCCACGGAAGCTTTCGTAAAAGCCCGCATTGACCTTTGCATAGGCTTCGGGCCCGACGACTTGCAGGGTGGCAATGGCAAACCGGGATGCCATCACCGACTCGTCGCCAAGGATTGGCAGCTCTTTGACCACATAGCGGATATCGCCGTCTGACTGCACCAATTCGGCCACGTCGTTATGAGCCTTGCGGCAATAGGCGCAACGGTAATCAAGGAATTCAACCAAAGTCAGACCGCCGTCGGGATTGCCGCCAACGTAGCTGCTGGCGTCGGTGAAAATCTGCGCGGCGTTGGCGGCGATCATGCTTGCGTCGCCTGCGGATTGTGCGGCGTCTTGCTTGGCCTGCAGGGCCTCGGAAACCTCGATCAGGATTTCGGGGTGCTCCAGCAAATAGGCGCGCACCTCGGCCCCAAAGGCCGCGCGCTCGGCATCGGTCATCGCGGCGGGATCGAACGCATAGGCAGGCAGGGCTGCCAAAGTCAGGGCGATGAGCCCGAGAGCAAGACGCATGAGAGGCCTTTCTATAGCGAAATCGCCGGTATTGGGCGGCAAGAATGGGTGGTCTTTTGAGCGTAAACCCCCCGATTGGCAAGTGGGGCAGGAAGGGTGTTGGACATCGGCCATTGACCTTGACCGGGGGCGCGATAAAGAACGGGCATCGGCCGTCAGTGTTACGGAAGCATAGGAACAAAGCCTTGCGCGCATCAAGATGTGGAATGGGTGATCCCCTGAATGTGATGTGTGGGCTGGCGATGGCCATTCTGGGGCTGTTTCTTGGCAGTCGGCCGGGGCAAGGCGACGAACTTTCGGCTCTGGCGCGGCTGCAAGTTGCAGCGACATCGCTGGACGATCAGGGGCAAGGGCTGTCGGTTGTCCTGGGTATCAGCCAGCCGGTGCCCTACCGGATCAGTTTTCTCGACAATCCGCCGCGCCTGATTGTTGACTTTCGCGAGGTCGATTTTGGCACTACGGCGGCGGCGGCGGTGGATCATTCGGATCGGGTGCAGACGCTGGCTTGGGGGCCATTTCTATCCGGTTGGTCGCGGATGGTCGCGACCCTGGATGTGCCGTTGCGCCTGAAAACAGCGCAAGAGCGGCGCGGACCGGAGGGCAGTGCGGTGATCAGCATGCACTTTGTCCCCACCACGCGTAAAGAGTTCTCAACGCAGATCGCCGAAACCTCCAAAGGGACGCAAGCGGCAGACTGGGCCTTGCCTGCGCCTGCCAAGACCGATGCGCCGATCTTGCGGCAGACCGGGGAAGCGCCCTTGAAAGTGGTGTTGGATCCCGGCCACGGTGGCATCGACCCCGGAGCGGAGTCCGGCAAGACCACTGAGGCTGCGGTAATTCTTGGCTTTTCCCTGGAACTTGCCGAGGTTTTGCGGCGCAGCGGCATGAAAGTTGACCTGACCCGTCAGACGGATGTGTTTGTCCCGCTGGAAACCCGGATTTCTGTGGCGCGCGCCGCCGGGGCGGATGTGTTTTTATCGTTGCATGCCGATGCGTTGGCCGAGGGCGAGGCAACGGGTGCGACGATCTATACCTTGTCCGCCGAAGCCAATGATGCCGCGTCCGAGCAATTGGCCGAACGCCATGACCGCGCCGATCTTCTGGCGGGTATTGATCTGAGCGGGCAGGGCGATGACATTGCCGATGTGTTGATGGCGATGGCGCGCACCGAGACACAGCCGCGGGCTGACAAGCTGGCCTTGGCGTTGCAGGCAGCGATTCAGGGCAAGGGGTTGAAGATGCATCGCCGTCCGATTCAGGCGGCAGCATTTTCGGTGTTGAAATCGGCCGATATTCCGTCGCTGTTGCTGGAAGTGGGGTTCTTGTCGTCCGAAAAGGACCGGGCCCGTCTGGAGGACCCGATCTGGCGGGCCGATCTGCAAGCGGCAATCGCGCAGGCTTTGGCGGTTTGGGCGATTTCGGACGCGGCGGAAGCCCGGCTCATTCGCCAATAGTCGCGCATAACCCAAGCGAAGCCTTGCTGGGGGGAAAAACCCTCTCCAAGTATCTTTGACGCTTTGGTGTGCAAGCGCTATGACGGCGCTGTTAAAGGTGAGGTATCGCTGTTGTTTCGTTTCATCCTGTCCGTTCTGGGCGCACTCTTCAGCTGGGCCATCACGGCGGCGGTTTTCGCTGGCCTGGTGCTTGGTGCGGTATTCTGGATGTATAGCCGCGATCTGCCGGATTATGAGTATCTGGCCAACTACACCCCAAAAACCATCAGCCGGATCTATTCTGGCGAAGGTCGCCTGATGGATGAATTTGCCACTGAACGGCGGATATTTGCGCCGATTGAGGACGTTCCGGATGTGGTCAAATGGGCGTTTATCTCGGCTGAAGATAAAAATTTCTATACCCACCAAGGGTTTGATGCGCGCGGTATGGTTGCGGCGGGTATCGAGGCCATTCGTTCGCGTGGCAAGAACCTGCGCGGGGCTTCGACGATTCCGCAGCAGGTTGCCAAGAATTTCCTGTTGTCGGGCGACCGTACGGCCGAACGCAAGATCAAGGAACTGATCCTCGCGACCCGGCTGGTGCAGGCGCTTCCCAAGGACAAGATCCTTGAACTTTACCTGAATGAAATTGATCTCGGGTTCTTGTCTTTTGGCGTGGCTTCGGCGGCGCAGACTTATTTCAACAAGACCTTGGCAGAACTGACGCCCGAGGAGGCTGCCTATTTGGCCGCCCTGCCAAAAGCACCCTATAGCTATCACCCTGTAAAACAAAAAGAAAAAGCCATTGAGCGGCGTAATTTTGTTTTGGGCGAGATGTATCAGAACGGCTATCTGGACAAAGCAGCCTACGATACGGCCATCGCTGCACCGCTTAAGACGGTGCAAGGCGGGGATTTCCCGTCGTTCAAAGGCAGTTTGCCGCCGCGGGACTATTTCACGGATGAGATTCGTCGCCAGTTGTCGAAAAGCTTCGGCGAAGAGGAGTTTTTTGGTGGCGGCCTGACGATTCGCGCGACCGTAGAGCCGGCCATGCAAATGGTTGCAGCAACGGCGCTGCAAACCGCGCTTGAAAAATACGACCGCAATCAAGGTGTTTGGCGGGGTACGCGCGGCGTCATTGAGGCCGCAAATCTGGGCGCGGAAGACTTGTGGCGGGCAGCGCTGGGGGCGTCTGAAGCGCCGCGCGATGTTCCGGGCTGGTTCCCGGCTGTGGTGTTGGAGGTGAATGACACCGATGCCCGTATTGGTATTGAAGGGGTGAAAGAAGTTGCCGGTGGCCATTGGATCCCTGCCGAAGATGTGACCTGGGCACGCAAACGGCTGGCAAACGGGCGGCTTGGCGACAAGGCAAAGACCGCCGGTGATCTGGTGTCGGTTGGGGATGTGGTCCTGGTGGCGCAATTGGCCAATGACGATGGCACCCCAAAGCGCTGGTCCTTGCGGCAGGTGCCCGACGTTCAGGGCGGTTTCATGGCCATGGACGTGAACACCGGCAGGGTCATTGCCATGCAGGGCGGATTTTCCTATCAGTCATCGGTCTTCAACCGGGCGACGCAGGCGCAGCGCCAGCCCGGTTCCAGCTTCAAGCCCTTTGTTTACGCGGCGGCTTTGGATTCCGGGTTTTCCCCCGCAACCATTGTTGTTGACGCGCCGATCGAGGTCGACACGCCGCAAGGTCTGTGGCGGCCAAAGAATGCCTCGAATAAATTCTACGGCCCGACGCCGATGCGTACCGGGATTGAGCAGTCGCGCAACCTGATGACGGTGCGGATCGCGCAGGAAATCGGCATGGAACTGGTGGCAACCTACGCCGAGAAATTCGGCGTTTATGATCATCTGGACCCGTTTCTGGCCAACGCGCTCGGGGCGCAGGAAACCACGCTTTACAAAATGGTTGCCGCCTATGCGATGTTCGCCAATGGCGGTGAACGGGTAGAACCGACGCTGGTCGACCGGGTGCAGGACCGCGCGGGCCGCACCATTTATCGCCATGATCAGCGGGTCTGCGCGGGGTGCAAGCTTGCGAGCCTGCCAGAAGGCCAATCCCCGGAAATCGTCTCAAACCGCGAACGGGTGATGGACGCGATCACCGCCTATCAGCTGACGTCGATGCTGCAAGGCGTGGTCAAGCGCGGCTCAGGCTCAGGTGTCCATCTGCCGGTGCCCATCGGCGGCAAGACCGGCACCACAAATGACGCCAAGGACGTGTGGTTCATTGGCTTTTCGTCGAACATCGTTGCGGGCTGCTACATGGGTTATGACCAGCCGCGGACATTGGGCGAAGGCGCCTACGGAGGCACACTTTGCGTTCCGGTGTTTCAGGCCTTCATGGAAGAGGCGATCAAGAAATACGGCGGTTCAGATTTCAAATTACCGCCGGGGGGGCATTTCATCAATATCAACCGCTTTTCGGGGGAGCGTCTGTCACCAGATGCCAGCGGAGAATTCGTTCAGGCCGAATATTTCCGTGACGGCGAAGAGACTTTGTTCGGACTGGACGGGTTGGTCGATGGTGGTTTTGCCATGGGTCAGAACCTGCCGCTGTTTGCCGAGGGTGAATTGGGGGGGGATGAGGGCAGCACGACGGTGACCAACTCGGAAGGCGAAACCAAGATTATTCCGAAAAAAGCCGACATCGGCACCATCTCCTCCGGCGGGCTTTACTAAGGATCATTGGTCTTTGGCGGCCGTGGCTGACTTGCCCGCGCCCATGCGCTCGGCTATCACCCGGCAGCACGAACGGAAGGACCAAGGCCCATGCGCGCCGAAACACAAAATACCGTGGACGCCATTGCCAAGTCGCTGCGGCTTCTGGGCCAGCGGATGAATTGGGAAACCGCGCCCCATCGGTTGGAAGAATTCAACGCGATGCTTGAGGATGGCGATCTGTGGTCGGACCCTGAACGCGCGCAAAAGCTGATGCGCGAGCGGCAGATGCTGATGGATGCGGTGGAAACCTACAAGATGATCGACCGCGATCTGACCGACAATATCGAGCTGATCGAGATGGGCGAAGCTGAGGGCGATGCCGGGATCATCGCCGAAGCCGAAGCCAGCCTGAAGGCGTTGCGGGAAGTTTCGGCGGCCAAAGAGCTTGAGGCGTTGCTGGACGGCGAGGCGGATGGCAACGACACCTTCCTTGAGGTTAACGCCGGTGCGGGGGGGACTGAGAGCTGTGATTGGGCAAGCATGCTGGCGCGGATGTATGTGCGTTGGGCCGAAAAAAAGGGCTACAAGGTTGAATTGCAGTCGGAAACCGGCGGCGAAGAAGCGGGCATCCGCTCGGCCGCCTACAAGATTTCCGGCCCCAATGCTTACGGCTGGCTGAAGTCGGAATCCGGCGTGCACCGGCTGGTGCGGATTTCGCCTTACGATTCTGCTGCCCGACGGCACACGTCGTTTTCCTCGATCTGGGTCTATCCGGTGGTGGATGAGAATATCGAGATCATCATCCCCGACAATGAAATCCGCATCGATACCTACCGTTCGTCCGGCGCCGGTGGCCAGCACGTCAACACCACCGACTCAGCCGTGCGCATCACCCATATTCCATCCGGCATCGTGGTGACCTCTTCCGAAAAGTCCCAACACCAGAACCGCGCCAACTGCATGGCGGCGCTGAAGTCGCGGCTGTATCAACAGGAACTTGACCGGCGCAACGCCTCGATTAACGCTCAGCATGAAAGCAAGGGCGATGCCGGATGGGGCAACCAGATCCGCTCTTACGTTTTGCAACCCTATCAGATGGTCAAGGATCTGCGCACCGGCCATGAAACCTCGGACACGCAAGGGGTGCTGGACGGCGACATTGACGCCTTCATGGCCGCCACTTTGGCGATGGATGTCGCGGGCAAGAGCCGGGCCGAGGCGCAAGGCGAAGATTAAGCGGCCCGACGCTCATGCTTGGGTGCTGTCGAACGTCAGACGCTGCCCTGATGCGGCAGATGCGGCGATGCCGTGAATGATTGCCTCGATCCGGTAACCTTCTGAAAAGTCCGGCCATGCGGGCGAACCATTGGCGATGGCGGTCAAAAACTCTGCCGCCTCAATGACTTTGAGGTCATTGAAACCGAGCTGGTGGCCGGGGGCAGGGGTAAATTGCGCGTAAGGCGGGTGCGCGGGGCCGGTCAGGATGGTGCGGAAGCCCTGTTCGGCCATTGGCCCTTCGTTCACATAAAGCTGCAATTCATTCATCCGTTCCTGCGCGAAGCTGATCATGCCTTGGGTGCCATGCACTTCCCAATCCAGCCGGTTCTTGCGGCCCCAGGCCGAGCGTGAGGTCGAGATGGAACCCTGCGCGCCGGTGGCAAAGCGCAAGATTGCTGTGGCGGCGTCCTCATTTTCCACTGTGGCATGGCCGCCGTCGGGCAGGGGCCGCGTCGGATGGATGATCTGCGTATCAGCGATCAGGCTGGCGATGGGGCCCATCAGGCCGAGTGTCATTGACACCAGATGGCACCCCAGATCCCCCAGGGCGCCAAGTCCCGCATCGGCTTTGCGGGCGCGCCAGGTCCAGGGCAGATCGGGATCGGCCTGATAATCTTCGTCCACCCAACCCCGAAAATGCACCGGGAGGCCAATACGGCCATCGGCGATCAGGTTTTGTGCATGGCGAAAGGCCGGGTTGCGGATGTAGTTATAGCCCAGAAGTGTCTTGCACCCCGACGCGCGCGCCGCGTCGGCCATGTTTTGGGCTTCAGCCAGGGTCAGGGCCATCGGCTTTTCGCACCAGACATGTTTGCCCGCCTGCAACGCGGCCAACGCCATTTCATGATGCAGACCGTTCGGCGTGGTGATGGAAACCACATCGACGCGCGGGTCCGCGATCAAGGCCCGCCAATTTTCGGTGGCACGGGCGAAGCCGAATTGTGCAGCCATGCTTTCGGCTTTGGCTGTGGGGGTGTCGCACAACAGCTCAAGCCGCACCAGCGGCGTGGTCGCCATGACTGCGCCCACCGAAGCCCAGGCGAGCGCGTGGGTCTTGCCCATGAAGCCCGTACCGATCAGGCCAATGCCAAGGGGTTTGTTCATCGTAATGTTTCCGATGCTGTCAGGAATGCTGCGAATTCTTCGTCGTCGATCTGCACCAAATGTTGTGGCGCGGGGTAGCTGCCCGCGGCGACGTCGGCCGCGAACTCACCAAAGGCGGCGATGCGTTCGGCTTGCAGGCGGTCATAGTCGGCGCGAAAATTGCGGTAGGATTTGGCGTGGCGCGGCTTGTGGCCACGGGTGCAGCCCAACACATCTTCGGCGAACAGATATTGCGCATCGCCCCCCGCGCCGGCGCCCATTGAGAACAACAAAAGGTCGGTACGGCGGGCAATTTCGGCCGCGACCCGATCAGGAACCACCTCGATTTCAGCACCGATGGCGCCGGCGTCTTGCAAGGCGAACGCCGCTTGCAAGACCTCAAGCGCCTGCGCGGCGGTTTTGCCAACGGCGCGAAACCCGCCCGTCCAGGTCGCCTTAGAGGGTATGAGGCCGATATGGCCGATCACTGGCAACCCTTCGCCCGCCATGGCCCGGATGGTTGGCAGGCCCGCGGCACAGTAAAAGCAATCGCCACCGACCTTCAGGGCGGCGTGCCCGGCGCGCAGATAATCCTCGGTGGTGACCAGATCACCGTAGAGAAGGCCGACCTGCACAAAGCAGTTCCCCGCCGCCGCCCGCATCTTGGGCGTCCAGAGTGGGGCGATGATCGAGAGGATGTCGATCCCGGCGGCGGCTGCTGCCGCCGCCTCGTCCTCAGTCTCGACATAAAGCATGGTCAGTTGGCCCTGACCCAGACCCTTGCGGGCACGCAGGTCGGCGACCGTCAGTCTTTTGCTGTGCATTTTTGCCCCCTCAACCGATCTGGATCAGCACCCGACCGGCGTCGAGCCGCGTCGGATAGGTTTTGAGGTTGACGCAGACCGGGGCGCGTTTGGCCTCGCCCGTCCGGTAATCGAACTGGCCGTTATGCTTGGGGCATTCGATGGTGTGATCCATCACCAGCCCTTCGGCCAGATGCGCCTGTTCATGGCTGCAAAACCCATCGGTGCAGAAATAGGCATCCTCGGGGCTGCGGTAGAGGGCGAAGGTGCGGCCGTGATGATCAAAGCGGATCACATCTTCGGTGTCGATGTCATCTTCGGCGCAGGCATCAATCCAGTCGGTCATTGTCAGATCCTTTTTATTCGGCGGGTTGGCCCAGGGCGGCGGCGTGAAAATCGTCGCGGTAAGGCTTGGCGCTGGCGGGCAGGTCGCGGCGCAGGAAGACCTCCTCGGCGGCAAGCTGGCGCTTCAGCACCGGCCAGAGCTCGCGGTAGGCGGCCCAGATCGAGGGGCTGGGGGCGGGCAGGTCGGCGCCGATCCGCGCGTGCAGATCCGGCAGGCGGTGGTAAGGAACCATCGGGAACATGTGGTGTTCGATGTGGTAATTCATGTTCCAATAGACAAAGCGGCTGACCGGGTTCATCAGCACACTGCGCGAATTCAGCCGGTGGTCGGTGACATTGTCGGCGAGGCCCGCGTGTTGCAGAACGCCGGTCATCACATGATGCCAGGCACCGTAAAGACGCGGCAGGCCGATGACCATCAGCGGCAGGATCGAGTGCAGGGAAAGCGCCGCCGCGATGGTGGCCGCATAGATCAGCGTCCAGATGCGGGCGACGCGGATGACTTTCGGCTTTTCGCTGTCGGGGATATAGGTGGCTTCTTCGCGGTCCAGTCGCCCAGTGGCATTCAGCAGCATTCGCGCCCAACCGGTCCAGCCATCGACGATGCCGAAGAAGTTAAGGAAGATGCGGAACAGCGCTGGCGGGCGCATGGCGACGATTTCCGGGTCGCGCCCGACGATGACCGTATCGGTGTGATGGCGCGCGTGGCTCCAGCGCCAGCTGGCAGGGTTGCGGATCATCATGAAGCTGGCGATCTGATAGACGGCGTTGTTCATCCAGGGCGTGCGGAAGGCGGTGCCGTGGCCGCATTCGTGCCAGCGGCTGTCAGACGCCGATCCGTACAGCACCCCGTAGGCCAGCCAGAACGGGGCCGACCACCACGACGGCCAAAACGCGATGCCAAGGCCCGCGAACAGGATCATTGCGCCATATAAAAGCATCGTATCGCGGATCGCGGGCTGATCCTCGCGCGCCATCAGCGCCTTCATCTCTTTGCGGGGGATGTCGGTGTGATACCACTCGGCCGCCGCCAGACCGTTTTCGACGGCGCGCGCAGCGTCTTTGCCCAATAGGCTGTAGTCGCGTGCTGGCATTTGCTTCCCCTTTGCATCCCAGTATCTGCAATGGGACGATAGGGGCGATTCTGCCGGGCGCCTATCAGGGTGATTGTCATTCCATCAAAAACCATCAATTATTGCCATGAAGATGATGAAACTATTGCAGGAGCGGCCGATGGCGCAAAGACCGACAATCCAACATCTGGCCGCTGCCGCCGGCGTATCAGTGGCCACCGTGGACCGGGTGCTGAACGGGCGGCTGAAAGTGCGTGAGGCGACGGCCCGGCGGGTTTATGATGCGGCGCGCGCTATCGGCTTTCATGCCGCGTCGCTGATCGGGCAGCGGATGCAATCAGACCTGCCGGTGATGCGCTTCGGCTTTGTGCTGCACAAGGAACGTCAGGCCTTTTATCAGGCCTTTGCCGCCGAGATCAAAGCCGCCGTGCGCGCCGCACCCGGCATCCGCGGTGAGGCGATCATTGAATATGCCACGTCGCAATCGCCTGCGGATTTTGCCAAACTGATGATGGGGATGGTGGGGCGTGTCGACGCGGTGGCGGCAACGGCGGTGACCCATCACGAGGTCACCGAAGCGGTGCTGGGGCTGAAGCAGGAGGGGATCCCCTGCTTTGCGCTGCTGAATGACTTCGGGCAAGGGATTCGTCAGAATTATGTGGGGCTTAACAATCTGAAGGTGGGGCGGATCGCCGCCTCGATGATGGCCACGGCGGTGCATCGGCCGGGGAAACTGGCGGTGTTCGTTGGCGGATACCGCTGGCACGGGCATGAACTGCGCGAGACGGGGTTTCGCAGCTATATCCGTGAAATGGCGCCGCAGTTCTTGGTGCTGGATACGCTTGTTAACCTTGAGACCCGGCAACTGACCTATGAGGCGACGTTGGACCTTTTGGCCCGTCACCCCGATCTGCGGGGGATCTATCTGGCGGGCGGGGGTATGGAGGGGGCGATAGTTGCGCTGCGCGAGGCGCGCAAACCCGGCGAAGTGGCATTGGTGGTCAATGAACTTACGCCCGAGTCGCGCAGCGCCGTGTTGGACCGGTATGTGCAGCTGGTAATTTCAACCCCGCTGGCGGCACTGTGCCGGGATCTGGTCGGGTTGATGACCACGGCCGCCCGCTCTGGCGGGTCGGATATTCTGGGGCAACATTTCCTGCCGCCGGATATATACATCGAGGAAACCGTATAAATGATAGAAAGGCATCATTTTGTGAGGCGGTGTCTGCCGTAAATGATGGAATCTGTGCATAGCTGCGTTGACGTGAGGCGAATCTGAGCCGCACAGTCCTGGGTGTCGCTGCCTGACCCTCTGAGGGTTGCACCCGTCAGGGGACATCCTAAAGTGGCAGGCGCGCCGGACCATTTGGGAGAGATGCGATGCTATCTTTCGGCCTGAACCACATGACAGTGGCGCGCCAAAGCTTCGCCGCTCTGCTGGAGACGGCGACCGCCATTGGCGCCATCGGCGTCGAATTGCGCAATGATTTGCCACAAGTTTTGTTCGATGGGGTGTCACCTGCCGACGCTGCAACGGCGCTGAAGGCGCGCGGGCTGCGGCTGCTGGCGCTGGCCGAAGTGAAACGCTTCAACGACTGGTCCGCCGACAAACGCGCCGAGGCCCTGGTGCTGATGAAAATCGCCCAAAGTGCCGGTGCCGAAGCGGTGAGCCTGATCCCGCGCAATGACAATATGGGCATGGGCAATGGCGAACGGCAGGCCAATCTGCGGGTGGCCTTGCGCGACCTCAAGCCGATGCTGGAAGATCACGGGCTGGTGGGGATGGTCGAACCGCTGGGCTTTGCCATCTGCGCGCTGCGCCACAAGGAAGAAGCGGTTGAGGCGATCGAGGCTTTGGGGGCCAGGGGCCGTTTCAAGCTGGTGCATGACACTTTCCACCATTTCTTGGCCGGCGACGCCGATCTGTTCCCCGATCACACCGGCATCATTCATATCTCGGGCGTCACGCTGCCGATGATCGCGGCTGACGAGATGACCGATGCCCACCGGGTGCTGGTCGATGGCCGTGACCGGCTGTGCAATGTCGATCAGATCGAAGCGCTTCGGGCTTCGGGCTGTCATTGCCCGCTGTCATTCGAGGCGTTTGCCGCCGAGACCCACGCGCTGAGCAATCCGGCACTGGCGCTGAACACATCCATCGAATTCATCCGGTCCCGTCTGGCCGAAAAGGCTGCATGACGGGCCGATGATGAAGAACGCCCGCAAGGGCCTCCGGCGTGGATTTCCACACTCACGGGTGAGCCGGACACCCCAATGGGAGGAAGACTATGAAGAAGACGCTTTTGATTGCCGGACTTGCAGCCCTTTTGGGGACCACCGCCATGGCCGAGAATATCGGCGTGTCGATGGCCAAGTTTGACGATAACTTCCTGACCGTGCTGCGCAATGGCATGGACGAATATGCCAAGGGCCTGGACGGCGTGACATTGCAAATCGAAGACGCGGGCGATGATGTTGCCAAGCAGCTTGACCAGGTCAACAACTTCATCGCCAGCGGCGTGAACGCGATCATCGTCAACCCGGTCGACACCTCGGCCACCCAGGCGATCTCGGATGCCGCCGCCGCCGCAAACATCTCGCTGGTCTATGTCAACCGCGAGCCGGTCAACGTCGACACGCTGCCCGACAATCAGGCCTTCGTGGCGTCGAACGAGGCCGATAGCGGCACGCTGGAGACGCAGGAAGTTTGTCGCATTCTGAAGGAAGCCGGCAAGACCGAGGCGAATATTTTCGTCATTCAGGGGCAGTTGTCGAACCAGGCCGCGGTGATGCGCACCAAGGACATCCATGACGTGATCGCCACACCGGATTGCAGCTTCATGAAGATCATCGACGAGCAGACCTCGAACTGGAACCGCGACGAGGCGCAGAACCTGATGACCAACTGGCTGTCGTCGGGTCAGGCCTTCGACGCGGTCGTCGCCAACAATGACGAAAGCGCCATCGGCGCCATTCAGGCGATGAAAGCGGCGGGCATGGACATGACAACGGTCGTCGTTGGCGGTGTCGATGCAACGCAGGACGCGCTGGCGGCGATGGAAGCCGGTGATCTGGACGTGTCGGTGTTCCAGGATGCCGCGGGGCAAGGCAAGGGCTCGGTCGATGCGGCGCTGAAACTCGCCAAGGGCGAGGCGGTCGATCAGAAGGTCTATATCCCCTTCCTCTTGGTGACGCCGGCCAACATGGCCGATTTCAAAGCCAAGAACTGATCGCGGCATGGTCCTATGCGCGGGGCGGGCCCAAGGCTCGCCCCGACCGTTGCCCCCGGCGGTGCGCGCCGGGGCCGGAGCCGGGTTTCACAACTGGGAGAATGGGAAAATGGCGCAGTCGACAAGTTCTGGCAGCACCGCAACCGCGCGAACCGCGCGCGGCAAGCGCCCGGCGGAGGTAAACGTCCTTCTGGGGCTGATCGCCATTGCCATCGTCTTTGAACTGCTGGGCTGGGCGTTCATGGGGCAAAGCTTCCTGTTCAACCTGCAACGTCTGCGGATCATCATCCTGCAGGTGTCCATCGTCGGGATCATCGCCGTCGGGGTGACGCAGGTGATCATCACCGGCGGGATCGACCTGTCGTCGGGGTCCATCGTCGGGGCCACGGCGATGATCGCCATGAGCTTCGCGCAGGCCTCGACCGGGGCGGCACCGGTGTTTGCAGAGTGGACCGACCTGCCGGTGGTGGCACCGGTTGTTGTAGGGCTTGGCCTCGGGATGATCGCAGGGATCGTCAACGGATCGCTGATCGCCTATACCAAGATCCCGCCCTTCATCGCCACGCTGGGGATGATGGTCACGGCGCGCGGTGTCGCCAAATGGTACACCAACGGCAAGCCGGTCAGCTTCCCGACCGAAAGCTATGCGCTGATCGGCAAGGGGCTGACCCCGGTGGTGATCTTCCTGATCGTCGCGGGGCTGTTCCATCTGGCGCTGAAATACACGCTTTACGGCAAGCACACCTATGCGATAGGCTCAAACGCCGAAGCCGCAAGGGTGTCGGGGATCAATGTCGAGCGGCATATCGTGCTGGTCTATGCCATCGCCGGGACGCTGGCGGGGCTTGCCGCTCTGGTGGTGTCATCGAAGAACGTGACGGCACAGGCGGGCATGGGGGTGATGTACGAGCTTGATGCCATCGCCATGGCGGTGATCGGCGGGGTCAGCCTTTCCGGCGGGCGCGGCTCGATCATCGGCACGATTCTGGGGGCACTGATCTTCGGGGTGATCATCTCGGGGTTCACCTTCCTGCGCATCGACGCCTTCTACCAGGAAATGATCAAGGGCGTGATCATTGTCGCGGCCGTCGTGGCCGATGTGGCGCGCCAGCGCCGCCGGGCTCGGGCCTGAGGGGAAAATCATGAGCAAGATCATTCTGGAAGCACGCGGCCTGACCAAGCATTACGGCGGCGTCCATGCGCTGGTGGATGCGAATTTCACCCTGCGCGACGGGGAACATGTGGCGGTGGTGGGCGACAACGGCGCGGGGAAATCCACCTTCGTGCGCCAGCTCACCGCGGTGGAACAGCGCACGAGCGGCGAGGTGTTCTTTGACGGCGCGGCTGTCAACTTCGCCAGCCCGCTCGCGGCCCGCGAGGCTGGGATCGAAACGGTGTTTCAAAACCTGGCGTTATGTGACGATCTTGATGTGCCATCGAACCTTTATCTGGGGCGCGAGATCATCAAATTCCCGCTGGGGCCATTTTCGATCCTTGATCGCAAGGCGATGCGTGAACGAACCTTGGCAGCGCTGGAAAAGACCGCAGTCAAGATCCCCGATGTGACCAATGCCATTCGCAATATGTCGGGCGGTCAGCGCCAATGCGTGGCGATTGCCCGGGCGGCGGCTTTTGCCAGCAAGCTGATCATCATGGACGAGCCGACGGCGGCCCTGGGTGTGCAGGAAACCGCGCAGGTGGAAAACATCATCAAGGGGCTGAAGGCGCGCGGCGTACCCCTGATCCTGATTTCCCACAATTTGCGGCAGGTGTTCGATCTGGTCGACCGGATTGTGGTGTTTCGGCGCGGCCGCATCGTCGCCTCGCTGAACCGCGAGGAGACGGACGGCAATGACATCGTCTCCTACATCACCGGGGTCAAAGGCCAAAGCGATGCGGCCTATGCCTGAGCGGATGCCCCACACAGAGACGGTGGCGGTGGTGACCGGTGGCGCGCAGGGACTTGGGCGCGCCATCGCCCTGCGGCTGATTGCCGACGGTTGCCGCCGGGTGGTGATCGCCGGGCGCGGGCAAAGTGCGGGGGTGCTGGCGGCGCAGGAACTGGCGGCATCGGGGGCCGAGGTGCGATTCGTGCAGACCGACATGGGCGATCCGGTACAGGCGGCGGCGATGATCGACGCGGGCGTTGCCGCCTTTGGCCGGGTCACGGCGCTGGTCAACGCGGCGGCGGCCTCCGACCGCGGCTCGGTGCTGGACACGACGCCCGAGGCCTGGGACCGGCTGATGGCGGTGAATGCCCGCGGGCCTTTCTTCGCGCTGCAACGGCTGTCGCAAAGGGCGGTCGCGGCCGGGCATGGGGCCACTTGCGTCAATATCCTGTCGATGGTGGTGCATTGCGGGCAAAGCTTCCTTGCCCCCTATTCGGCCTCAAAAGCCGCCCTTGCCAATGTCACGAAGAACGCCGCCCAGGCGCTGCGGCACAACCATATCCGCGTCAATGGCATCAATTGCGGCTGGATGGACACGCCGGGCGAGGATCAGACCCAACGCCAATATCATGGCGCCGGGGACGACTGGCTGATCCGCGCCGAGGCGGCGCAACCCTTTGGAATGCTGGTCAAGCCGGCGCATGTGGCGGGACTCGTATCCTATCTTCTCGGCCCGGTGTCGGGGGTGATGACCGGGGCGATCATCGATTTCGATCAGAATGTAGCAGGCGCCTACCCCGAATAGGGCGGCAGGAACGGAGCAGTGAGAATGACGGTAAGATTCGGGCTTTTGGGGGCGGGGCGCATCGGCAAGGTCCACGCAAAGGCGATTTCCGGCGATGCCGGGGCATCGCTGGTGGCCGTGGCAGATGCACTGGTTCCGGCAGCAGCGGCGATTGCCGCCCAATATGGCTGCGAGGTGCGCAGCATCGAGGCAATCCTTGCGGCAAAGGATATCGACGCCGTGGTCATCTGCACGCCCACTGATACTCATGCCGACCTGATCGAACGCTTCGCGCGGGCGGGCAAGGCGATCTTTTGCGAAAAACCGGTGGATTTAAGTCTTCAGCGCGTCAAAGACTGCCTGAAGGTGGTGGCAGCGACCAAGGCCAAGCTGATGGTCGGCTTTAACCGCCGGTTTGATCCACATTTTGTCGCCGTCCGCGCCGCCATCGACGCTGGCCGCATCGGCAAGGTCGAGATGGTCACCATCACCTCGCGCGATCCCGGCGCGCCGCCGGTTGCCTATATCAAGACCTCGGGCGGGATCTTCCGCGACATGACGATCCATGATTTCGACATGGCGCGGTTTTTGCTGGGCGAGGAGATCGAAAGCGTCATGGCCTCCGCCGCAGTGCTGACCGACCCCGAGATTGGCAAGGCAGGCGATCACGACAGCGCCAGTGTGATCCTGACCACCGCCTCGGGCCGCCAGTGCCTGATCTCCAACTCGCGCCGCGCCACGTACGGCTATGATCAGCGGATCGAGGTGCATGGCTCGCTTGGGTCGGTCAGTGCGGAAAATCAGCGCCCGGTGTCAATCGAGATTGCCAATGCGGATGGCTATACCCGCCCGCCATTGCATGACTTTTTCATGACCCGCTATACCGAAGCCTATGCAACTGAGATCGCCGCCTTTATCGCCGCCATCACCAAAGGCGCCGCTATCTCGCCCAATGGCCAGGATGGATTGGCGGCCCTTGCCCTGGCGGAAGCGGCGCTTTTGTCGGTCAAGGAAGGGCGTGCGGTCAAACTTTCGGAAGTTATGGGCGCATGAAAACGCTGGATCTGATAACCATCGGCCGCGCCTCGGTTGATCTTTACGGCGCACAGGTCGGCGGACGGCTTGAGGATATGGGGTCGTTCCAGAAATACATCGGCGGCTCGCCTTGCAACATTGCGGCAGGCACGGCGCGGCTGGGGTTGAAATCGGCACTGATCACCCGGGTCGGCAACGAACACATGGGCCGCTTCATCCGCGAAGAACTGGCCCGCGAAGGCGTGGATGTGCGCGGTGTGAAAACCGACCCCGAGCGGCTGACGGCACTGGTGCTGCTGGGCATCCGCGATGAGACACAGTTTCCGCTGATCTTTTACCGCGAAAACTGCGCCGACATGGCGCTGTGCGAAGCCGACATCGACGCCGACTTCATCAGTGAGGCGCGCGCCGTGGTGGCAACCGGCACCCATCTGTCGCACCCGCAGACCGCCGCCGCCGTGCTGAAGGCGCTGCGGCTGGCGCGCGATGCAGGCGCGCGCACGGCGTTGGATATCGACTATCGCCCCAACCTTTGGGGGCTTGCCGGGCATGGGGATGGCGAGGCCCGTTTCATCGCAAGCGCCGCCGTCACCGCCCGCCTGCAAGCCACTTTGCCGCTGTTCGATCTGATCGTCGGGACTGAGGAAGAATTCCACATTGCCGGTGGCTCCACCGAAACCATCACCGCCCTGCGCGCGGTGCGGGCGCTGACGCCTGCGACACTGGTCTGCAAACGCGGGCCAATGGGGGCTGCGGCCTTTACCGGGGCCATTCCCGCGACACTGGACGGCGGCGAAAGTGGCCCTGGTTTTCCGATCGAGGTGTTCAATGTGCTGGGGGCCGGGGATGGTTTCATGTCGGGCCTGCTGAAAGGCTGGCTGGACGATGAACCCTGGCCCGTGGCGCTGAAATACGCCAACGCCTGCGGAGCCTTCGCGGTGTCGCGCCACGGCTGCACACCGGCTTATCCAAGCTGGCAGGAGCTGCAGTTCTTTTTGGCCCATGGGGTTAGGGTAAAGGCGCTGCGCAAGGATGCGGGTCTTGAGCAGCTTCACTGGTCGACCAACCGTCACGGCGACTGGCCCAGCATGCGGGTCTTTGCCTTTGACCACCGCGCCCAGTTTGAGGATATCCCCGGTGCGACCCCCGAAAAGATTGCCCGTTTCAAGGAGTTGTGCCTTGAGGCGGCGCTGACGGTGGCAGATGGCCAGCCCGGTTACGGGCTTTTGTGCGATTCGCGCCTTGGGCGGTCAGCGCTTTACAAGGCGGCGGGGCAGGGGTTGTGGATCGGGCGTCCGGTGGAATGGCCGACCTCGCGCCCCCTGACTCTGGAGCCGGAGATTGGCCCGGATTTTGGCGGCTTATCGGAGTGGCCGCTGGATCATGTGGTCAAGGTCTTGTGCTTTTGCCACCCCGATGATGACGCGGCAATGCGGGCCGAACAGGAAGCCGTGGTAACGCGGCTGTTCCACGCCTGCCGCCGCAATCGGCTGGAGTTTCTGCTGGAGGTTATCCCGTCGAAGGTTGCTCCGGTGGCGGATGACACCACAGCAAAATTGATCCAGCGCTTCTATGACATCGGCATCTTCCCCGATTGGTGGAAGCTGGAGCCGCTGCAGACCGACGCCGCCTGGGCCGCCACCGTCGAAGCCATCGAGCGCAATGACCCGCATACCCGTGGCATCGTCGTGTTGGGGCTGGGGCAGGCCGAAGCGGATCTGGCCGCCAGTTTCCGGCTGGCGGCGCGCTATCCGTTGGTCAAGGGTTTCGCCGTCGGGCGGACGATCCATGCGGAAGCCGGACGCGACTGGATGGCGGGCAAGATCAGCGGCGCCGAAGCTGTGGCGCGAATGGCAGCAGGCTTCCGCCGCCTTTGCAGCATCTGGGACAAGGCGCGGGGAGAGAGCATATGACGACGATCCGGCTGACCGCCGCTCAGGCCATGGTGAAATGGCTGGCTGTACAGATGACCGAAGACGGGGAACGGTTCATTGAAGGCATCTGGGCGATCTTTGGCCATGGCAATGTGGCCGGCATTGGCGAGGCGTTGCAGGGCGCCAAAGGCATTTTTCCCACCTGGCGCGGGCATAATGAGCAAACCATGGCGCATGCGGCGATTGCCTATGCCAAGGCGCACAAGCGCAAACGGGCGATGGCGGTCACAACCTCAATCGGGCCGGGGGCGCTTAATCTGGTGACGGCGGCGGCTTTGGCGCATGTCAACCGGCTGCCGGTGCTGCTGATCCCCGGCGATGTCTTCGCCAGCCGCGCCCCCGATCCGGTGTTGCAGCAGGTCGAGGACTGGGCCGATGGCACGGTTTCCGCAAATGATGCGTTTCGCCCGGTAAGCCGCTATTTCGACAGGATTACCCAGCCAGAGCAGATTCTGACTGCCTTGCCCCGGGCTTTGCGGGTGATGACCGATCCGGCCGAATGCGGCCCGGTGACCCTGGCCTTTTGTCAGGACGTGCAGGCCGAGGCCTATGACTACCCGGAAAGCTTTTTCACCCCGCGCGTCTGGCGCATTCGCCGCCCGGAACCGGATGCGGCGGAACTGGTGGCGGCGATTGCGGCGATAAGGGCGGCGAAGGCTCCGGTCATCGTAGCGGGCGGCGGGGTGATCTATTCCGGGGCCGAGGAAACGCTCGCGGCTTTTGCCACGGCGCATGGCGTTCCCGTGGTGGAAACCCAGGGCGGCAAATCGGCGCTGGCCCATGACCATGCGCTGAACTTCGGTCCGGTGGGGGTGACGGGCGGTGCGGCGGCCAATGCGGTCTGCGAGGCGGCCGATCTGGTCATTGGTGTGGGGACACGGTTTCAGGATTTCACCACCGGCTCGTGGAGCCTGTTCAAACACCCGGAACGGCGGATCCTGTCGATTAATGTGCAGGCTTATGATGCGGGAAAGCATGGGGCGACGGGGCTGGTGTCTGACGCGAAGATCGCGCTGGAACATATTGGAAAAGCTTTAGTAAGCCATCGCTTTGCGGCACAGGGCGTGGGGCTGAAAGAGCTGTGGGCGCGCGCCACGGCGGCGGTGAAGGCGGCGCCTGAGCCGGGCAATGCGCTTCCCACCGATGCGCAGGTGATCGGCGCGGTGCAGCGGACCGCTGGAGCCTCGACCATCATCATGGGAGCGGCGGGCACCATGCCGGGGGAACTCCATAAAATCTGGGATGCGGCCATCGGCGGCTACCACATGGAATACGGGTTTTCCTGCATGGGCTATGAGATTGCCGGAGCCTTGGGCATCAAGATGGCGCGACCCGAGGCGGATGTGATCTGTATGGTCGGCGACGGCAGCTATATGATGGCCAATTCGGAACTGGCGACGGCGGTGATGATGGGCATTCCCTTTACCGTGGTGGTGACCGACAACCGGGGCTATGGCTGTATCAACCGCTTGCAGCAGGGCACCGGGGGCGCGCCGTTTAACAACATGCTGGATGACAGTTATCATGTGAACCCTGCGGCGATTGACTTCGTCGCCCATGCCGCTTCGATGGGCGCCAAAGCGGTGAATGCCTCTGATATCAAGACGTTGGAGAGCGAAATTCGTGCGGCCAAAGGCGCGGATCGCCCGGTGGTGATCGTCATTGATACTGATCCGGTCCCGTCAACGGCGGCCGGTGGGTATTGGTGGGACGTGGCGGTGCCAGAAGTCTCGGCCCGCGCGGAAGTGAAGGCGGCGCGGGTGCGCTATGTGGATGGAACAAAGATGCAGCGGCTGGCCGACTGACGAGGATGAACATGATACTTTACGGAACCAACCCGATCGCCTGGTCAAATGATGATGATCAAAGCTTGGGGGCGCATATCAGCCTGGAGGAATGTCTGGATGACTGCGCAAAGATTGGCTTTGATGGCATTGAAAAAGGT
>JANMDM010000213.1:0-13001 GCA_031376305.1 Pseudomonadota bacterium
TACCCTCTAGCATCCGCCTTGCGCCAAGGGCAAGGGCGGCAGGGCATGGCGGCCTTTCAGGATTGAAAAAGCCTGCGCTTTGGTCCTATATAAGGCGGGTTTGAGGAACATGTAGCATGTTGAACGATTGCACCGAAGAACGGGGAATTCGCTGGCTTGCCGGGGCGGGACTGCGCCCCACGCGCCAACGCGTGGCGCTGGCCACCCTTCTGGTCGGAGATGGGCTGAACCGCCATGTGACCGCCGAAGGGTTATTCGCCGCCTCCCGCACCTCGGGCGAGGCCGTATCGCTGGCCACGGTCTACAACACGCTCCGGGCGTTTTGCGAGGTCGGCCTGCTGACCGAAATCACCGTCGACGGCTCGCGCAGCTATTTCGACACGCGGCTCGACGATCATCCGCATTTCTACTGGGAAGACACCGCCGAACTGACCGACGCGCCGAAAGACCAGCTTGAGATCACCCGCCTGCCGCAGGCCCCTGAAGGGACCGAAGTGGCGCGGGTCGATGTTGTGATAAGGTTGAAAAGGGCGTAAGCAGCGCTCATCGCACCCTTACAGGCGTTGTTCGCAATTTCCGCCGGGAATAGCCGCGCGAAGCGGGCTGTCAGGCCAGATGAGCAACACCTCAAAACCACTGCCCCGGCTCCATCAGCCCCAATTCCATCAACTGCTTTGACGACCACTCAAAGCGGACCGACCCGTGCCATTCAAACGTCGGGATCGCCCATTTGCTGCCCGGATTGGTCTTCAGCGCCTTGGCGGTGCGAAACGACGCCACCGCCGCCGTCAGGTTGTGGTGCCAGGGGCAGGCGTAGGTGTTGTATTCCTCGATGCTGAACGTGTGATCGGGGCGCAGTTGCAGCCCTTTTTGCGCGCGAAACAGGGACACCCGGTCGATACGGCGGCGGGCCCAGGGAATATGTTCCTCAAACCGCCAGCGGATGCCGCCAAAGAAATCTTTCTGCCGTTCCAGCGCCACACCGTCGCGGCTGTGGCGGGCAAGGGCGTAATAGCCCGACCGGTCCAGCATTGCCTCCTCCAGGCTGACCGCATCGGGGGCGCGGGACAGATCGGGCGCGTAAAGATCAACCACATGGGTCATCATCGCGTCGCGGCGCTCTTCGGTATGGAAGGACAGCATCTCGGCCAGCACCCGGGTTTCGCAAAAGGGAAAAAACAGGTATTCGGCGTTGTAACCATAGTAAAACCAGACCTTGCCGGATGCCGCCGCAATCAGGCGGTTGATGGCGGCAGGAACGGCGCCGGTCGCGAATACGTCATAGGGGACAAGCTGGGCAGCCACCCCGACTTCCTCGGGGATTGTGACCTGTGGAGGCGACAGCACAATGATCTCGGCAAACCCAAGTTTACGGTGATGGGCGATGGTTGATGCAATTTCACAACCGTCTTCGACGAATATCAGCGCGATGGGACCCTTGCCCAAAACCGCTGCACCGCGCGTCAGAAAATCGTCAAGGGATCGGTAGATCATTGTCTGCTGCATTCCACTTCCACCTGGCCAGAATCAGCCAAGGCCACAGGCATTGCAAGCTGAAAGGCCAGCTCTCGGCACGGCAGGATTGCGGCCCGATGCCGCTTTGAGGTAGGAACCGTGCTGACCCCGCGCCCGATCACGGTCGCACGCCCCCGAAAGGCACACGATGTCCGCGCCGAAAAAGCTTTATATCAAGACCTATGGCTGTCAGATGAACGTCTATGACTCTGAGCGTATGGTCGAAGCCTTGGGCGCCGATGGTTATGTTACGACCGACTTGGTCGAAGAAGCGGATATGGTCCTGCTGAACACCTGCCACATCCGCGAAAAGGCCGCTGAAAAGGTCTATTCCGATCTGGGGCGGCTGAAACCCCTGAAGCTGGCGAAACCGGAACTGAAAATCGGCGTGGCCGGCTGTGTGGCGCAGGCCGAAGGGGCGGAAATTCTGCGCCGGATGCCGCTGGTCGATCTGGTGGTTGGCCCGCAAAGCTATCACCGCCTGCCGGCCATGGCGCGCGCGGCGGGCGAGGGGCGGAAATCCATCGACACCGACTTTCCGCCCGAAGACAAGTTCGACCACCTGCCGGACCGCCCCGCGGTGATGACCCGGCCGACGGCGTTTCTGACCGTGCAGGAAGGCTGCGACAAGTTCTGCGCCTTTTGCGTGGTGCCCTATACGCGCGGATCGGAGGTCAGCCGCCCGGTGGCGCGGATATTGGCTGAAGCGCGCGGGCTGGTGGCCAAGGGGGTGCGCGAAATCACCCTTCTGGGCCAGAACGTCAATGCCTATCACGGCACTGAGGATGGCCGCGACTGGGGTCTGGCCCGGCTGGTGCGCGCCTTGGCGCAGATCGCCGGGCTTGAGCGGATCCGCTACACCACATCCCACCCCAATGACATGGAAGACGACCTGATCGCCGCGCATGGTGATCTGCCGCAGCTGATGCCCTATCTGCATCTGCCTGTGCAATCTGGGTCGGACCGCATCCTCAAGGCGATGAACCGCAAGCATACGGCCGAAGATTACCTGCGCCTGATCGCGCGTATCCGCACCGCCCGCCCCGACATTCTGATGTCAGGCGATTTCATCGTCGGCTTCCCCGGCGAAACCGACGCCGACTTTGCCGCGACGATGGATCTGGTCGGCCAGGTGAGTTATGGCATGGCTTACAGTTTCAAATACTCCGCCCGCCCCGGCACCCCGGCGGCGGAACGGCCCCCGGTCGAGACTAAGATCGCCGACGCACGCTTGCAGGAATTGCAGGCGTTGATCACCACTCAGCAACGGGCCACGCAGCAAGCCATGGTCGGGCGCGAGGTTTCGGTGCTGTTCGAGAAATCGGGGCGGATGCCGGGGCAGATGGTCGGCAAGTCGGAATATCTGCATGCCGTGCATGTGACGACCGACGCCAGCGTGGGCGAGATCGCACGGGTGCGGATCACCAAAAGCGAAACGAACTCGCTGGCGGGCGAGAGGGTATAAGGCAGCGTAGCAACTGCCTTGTGGGCGCGCACCATTTGGGGCATGAGCGCAGAGACGAGCGCCATTTGCGAGGGCATCACCATGGATTACGGAAAATCGGGCGCGCCGCTTAAGGGCAAGAAAGCCCCCCGGCACGCCGAACATAACGCCAAGGGGACCGATAAAAATCCCTTTGGCCAGCCTGCCCCGAAAGCCGAGCTGCTTGCCAGGATGAAGGCGGCGGCCGAGGCCAAGAAAAAGGCGTAGGCGCCCTTCGCTCCTGTGGGGGAACCGGCCTGTAGCAACCCAGAGCAAACTTACGGTTGCCCAAGGGCGGGTGGCTGCTTTGAGCATTATCGCAGATATTTAAACATCGCTTGCGGCAGGTTGGAGAATTGTTGGTATCATCATCATTTTCCAAAGGGTGATGGGATGAACTTGATTTCGGTGTTCAGCGCGGCGGACCGTCAGTTCGAAACTTATCTCGGTGATGAAGCCATGCCAGAAAAGGGCGGCGCGCGGATCGCGCGCCTAATCGGGCGGTCGAATAGCACCAGTATTGGAGGCGGTGTTGTTGTTTACGATCGCGTGACCGTGGATTGGGACTTGCCTTTCGACGAGATGATTACGGTCATCGAAGGCGCGATGAAGGTACATTCTGGCGGCAAGACACACACACTTGCGCCGGGGGACATTGCCTGGTTCCCCGCGCACACGCCACTAACCTATGAGGTATCAGACCGGGTCGTCGTGAGCTATGCAATCTGGCCGATGAAGTCATAAGGGCTGTTGGCATAAACTGCGTCGCCGAAAACATCCGGTAGATCATGTAGCTTTCCAGCTGGGTCAGCGCCCCAGTGACGGCGGCAATCCCGGTCAGGCTGCGCCAAGGGTTCCCTGCCTAGATCAAGACGATTTGACAGCCCCTAAATCATACCCAAGCGCCTCCGCGGGTCGGTCACTTTTCAAGAAACCGGCTTAGAGTGGCTTCGGTCCCAACCGCCCATAGGCCGCGCAAATGCCGCGAGAATGCCTCTGCAAGGCCGGTGTTCCGGGCCAGATCGCCGTAGATATGACCCATCTCCAGCCAGCGGCTGGGCACCTCGCGCGCCGCCTTGGCGCAAGACTGCAACCGATCCCAATCCGGGTCATTGGGCGCCACGGCGATGCCGCTGTCGGTCTGGCCGTAGCAATAGCGACACCAGAGCGCCGAAAGCAGCACCAACCCCTCTGGAACCCGTCCCGCCGCCAGATTGTCGCGCAGGCTGGGCAGGATGAATTTTGGTTGGCGGTTTGTGCCGTCCAGACACAGGCGCGCCGTGGTGTCGGCGATTTCGGGATTGGAAAAGCGGTCGACGATCTGCCCAAGATAGTCCGTCAGGTTGGTGCCGGGCACTGGCGGCACGTTGGGCAAAATCTCACGACTTTCAACCTTTTGCAGAAAGGCCCGGATCAGCGGATGCGCCATTGCCTCATGCACCAGGGTCAGATCCATCAACGCCGCAGGATAGGCGATGAGCGCGTGGCCGCCATTCAGAATGCGGATTTTCATGGCTTCAAAGGCATGGACATCCGAAGTGAAGGTCACGCCCACCTTTTCCAAAGCCGGACGTCCGGCCGGAAAATTGTCTTCCAGCACCCATTGCCGAAACGGTTCGCAGGTGACAGGCACCGGGTCTTGCAGGCCAAATTCTTCTGCCAATGCCCGTTCGCGCGGGCCGGTGGCCGGGGTGATGCGATCCACCATGCCATTGGGAAAAGCGACGTTGTCGCCGACCCATCGCGCAAAGCCGGGGTCGGTCAGGCCGGCCAGACCAAGAACCGCGGCGCGAGTGACCTCGCCGTTGCCGGGCAGGTTGTCGCAAGACATCACCGTAAAGGGCGGCAGCCGCGATGCCAGACGCGCGCGCAAAGCCGACAGGATGGCCCCAAAAGCCGTCGCGGGGTGGGTTGGATCAGCGGCGTCGGCGACAATATCTGGATGTTTGGCGTCAAAGCTGCCGGTGGCTGCGTTGATGTAATAGCCGCCCTCGGTGACGGTCAGCGAAACGATCCTTGTCGCTGGGTGGGTCAGGGCGTCGATCAGTGCTGCGTTGTCGGATTGAACCTCGATGAAGCCGGTCATCGCGCCGATGATCCGGGCGCGCGGGTTGCCCGGTTCCAGCTCGATCACGGTTGACAGGTAGTTTTGCGCCGCCAACGCTGCGCGCATCGCGGCGTCACCTGCGCGCACGCCCGCCCCAAGGATCGCCCAATCGTGATCCAGCCCCAGTGCAAACAGGTCATCAAGATAGACCGCCTGATGCGCACGGTGAAAGTTTCCGACACCAATATGCACAATACCGGGGGTCAGGCGGCTGCGGTCATAGTCAGGGCCGGAGGGGGCGGAAAGGGATAGGGTGTGGGGCATCGGACTACCTTAGGGCGGGGACAGAAAGCGCAGGCTCAGCTCATCCAGTTTCCGCCATCGACATTATAAGTTTGGGCGACGATGTAGTCGGCCTCGGGCGATGCCAAAAAGATCGCCATGCCGATCAGATCCGCCCCGGTTGCCATGCGGCCAAAGGGCACCGCAGCGCCGACCTGCCGTTTTTTTTCGCCGGGCACGAGGTTTTCGTATTTGGCAAAATGGGCGTCCACCCCGTCCCAATGATCGCCGTCAACCACGCCGGGGGCGATGGCGTTGACGTTGATGCCATGCGCGATAAGGTTCAGGCCGGCGCTTTGTGTCAGGCTGATCACGGCAGCTTTTGTGGCGCAATAGACGGCCACAAGGCCTTCGCCGCGCCGCCCGGCCTGGCTTGCCATGTTGATAATCTTGCCACCCCGGCCGCGCACAATCATATGCTTGGCGACCGCTTGCAGTGTAAAAAGCGTGCCTGCAACATTGATGGCAAAGAGGCGATCAAAGCTGGTGCGGGTGATATCGGCAATCGGCGCCATGTCAAACAGGGCGGCGTTATTGATCAGAATGTCGATCCCGCCGGTGCGGTCGACGGCTTGGCCCACCGCCGCTTCGATACTCGCCTGATCGGCCACATCAAGGTGCAGCGCATAAGCATTGGGGCCGATTTCAGCCGCCGTGGCCTCGGCCGCATCGCGGTTGATATCCGCAATCGCAACTGTAGCACCCTCGCGGACGTAAGCCTCCGCAAAGGCGCGGCCAATGCCACGCGCGGCGCCGGTGATCACGGCGGACTTACCTTCAAGCCGCATCAGAGCGCCCGCCCGTCCGGACCAAAGCGGTGGGTTTTATCCGCCTGTGGGGTCAAGTAAACCGTATCGCCATGACGCGCCGCAATATCACCGCCGCCGCGCACCGTCATTGAGCCGATGCCATCCACGGACACATGCAGGAAGGTATCAGACCCCAGATGCTCGGTCACGCTGACGCGTCCGGTCCATGTGCCGCGATCCATAGATATATCAATGTGTTCCGGGCGAACCCCGATGGTTTTCGCACCAAGGCTGGTGGCGTCAGCACCCTCGATCAGGTTCATGCGCGGGCTGCCGATGAAGCCTGCAACGAAGATGTTTGCGGGCTTGTGGTAAAGATCCAAAGGCGAGCCGACCTGTTCGATATTTCCCGCTTGCAGCACCACAATTTTGTCGGCCATCGTCATCGCCTCGACCTGATCATGGGTCACATAGATCATCGTGGTTTTCAGCGTCTGATGCAGCTCGGTGATCTCAAGCCGCATATTGCCGCGCAAGGCGGCATCGAGGTTTGACAGAGGCTCGTCAAACAGGAAAGCTTTGGGTTCGCGGACGATGGCACGGCCAATGGCCACGCGCTGGCGCTGCCCGCCCGATAGCTGACCGGGCTTGCGGTCAAGGTAACTGGTCAGGTTCAGCACCTTGGCCGCAGCGTCGACCTTGCGTTCAATCTCGCTGGGCGCCAGCCCCGCCATTTTCAGCGGAAAGGCGATGTTCTTGCGCACGCTCATGTGGGGATACAAAGCGTAGGATTGGAACACCATCGCAAGGCCACGCTTGGCCGGGGGGGTATCCGTGGCATCGGTGCCATCAATCGAAATCACCCCGCCGCTGGTATCCTCAAGTCCGGCAATCAACCGCAGCAAGGTGGACTTTCCGCAGCCCGACGGGCCGACAAAAACCACGAACTCGCCATCCTCGATGTCCAGGTCAAGTGAGGGGATCACCGCAACATCGCCGAACTTCTTGGTCACATTGCGCAGTGTTATCTTGCCCATCTGGTCCTCATTTCCGAATTTTCATTTCACAGCGCCGAAGGTCAGGCCGCGGACAAGTTGCTTCTGGCTGAACCAGCCCATGATCAGGATCGGAGCGATGGCCATCGTGCTGGCCGCCGACAGTTTTGCGTAAAACAGCCCCTCCGGGCTGGAGTAGCTGGCGATGAACTGCGTCAGGGGGGCGGCACTTGAGGTTGTCAGCTGCAGTGTCCAGAACGCCTCGTTCCAGGCGAGGATGACGTTCAGAAGCATGGTCGAGGCAATGCCCGGCACGGCCATTGGCGTCAGCACATAAAGGATTTCCGACCGCAGACCCGCGCCATCCATCCGCGCTGCCTCAAGGATTTCACCCGGAATTTCCTTGAAGTAGGTGTAAAGCATCCACACCACAATCGGCAGGTTGATCAGCGTCAACACCGCCACCAGCCCCGTCCGCGTATCCAGAAGACCAAAATCACGGAACATCAGATACATCGGGATCAGCACCCCGACCGAGGGCATCATCTTGGTCGACAGCATCCACATCAGCAGATCTTTGGTGCGCTTTCCGGGCACAAAAGCCATCGCCCAAGCCGCCGGAATGGCAATGATCAGCGCCAGCAGGGTTGACCCCAGCGAGATGATCACCGAATTCCAGAAATGCAGCCCGTAGTTGGAACGGTGTTGCACCTCGCCGTAGCTTTCCAGCGTCCAGGGCGCCATCAACATATCGATCGGGCCTTTGATGGCATCGCCCTCGGATTTGAAGCTCATCAGAACTGTCCACAGGATCGGAAAGAAGATGAGAAAACCGATCGACCATGCCAGCACGGTCACAACTCTCTTGCGGGTTTGGGTAACCTTGCGTGCCATGTTCAAGCGTCCAAATTCTTGCCAATCATCCGCATCACAAAGAATGCGACGATATTGGCCAATATGACGGCGATGATTCCGCCCGCAGACCCACCGCCAACATCGTAGTTCAGCAGCGACTGGGCGTAGACGAGGTAAGAAATATTGGTCGAAGCCGTTCCCGGCCCGCCATTGGTGGTCACAAGAATTTCGGCGAATACTGACAGCAGGAAGATGGTCTGGATCAGCACCACCACGGTGACGGCGCGGGTCAGATGCGGGATGGTCAGATAGGCAAAGCGCGCGAATACCGACGCCCCATCCATCTCTGCCGCCTCTTGCTGCTCGCGGTCCAGGGACTGCAAGGCTGTCAGCAGGATCAGGGTCGAGAACGGCAACCATTGCCAGGCAACGATCAAGATGATCGAGGCAAGCGGAGAATGCGCCAGAAAATCATAGGGCTGAAGGCCCATAGCCTTGGCGATATGGGCGAACATGCCGTTCACCGGGTTCATGAACATGTTCTTCCACACCAATGCGGAAACGGTGGGCATCACGAAGAACGGCGCGATCACCAGCACTCGGACTATGCCCTGGCCCCAGAACGGCTGATCCAGCAGCAGGGCCAGGCCAATACCGCCAAAAATGGTGATGGCAAGCACACCCAGGACCAGAGTCAGCGTATTGGTCAGCGCCTCAAAAAACGCCGGGTTGGTGAGAAAATAATAGTAGTTGTCAAACCCCACAAAGCCGCTTTGGTCCGGGCTCAGCAAGTTGTAACGCTGAAACGAAAAATACAGCGTCATCACCAGCGGCACGATCATCCAGGCAAACAGCAACAGCACCGATGGCGCCACCATCCAGCGTGCGGCGGCCCGGGAATTCTTGGTGGCCATGATCAAACCTCTGGATATTGGGAGAAGGCTGCGGGGCCACCTTGGGAGGAACCGGCCCCGCAGATTTGGCGTGATTACTTGATGTAACCGGCCTTGGTCATTTCAGTTGTGGTCAGTTCCTGTGCTGCGGCAAGCGCATCATCAAGGCTGGTAGTGCCGGCAAGTGCTGCCGAGAATTGCTGTCCAACGGCCGTTGCGATCCCCTGGAATTCAGGGATGGCCACGAACTGTACACCAACATAGGGCACCGGATCGACCGTCGGATGGGTCGGATCAGCCGAGTTGATGCTGTCCAGCGTCATCTTGGCGAACGGAACCTTCTGATACTCCGGGTTCTCATAAAGCGAGGTGCGGGTTCCCGGCGGGACGTTTGCCCAGCCTTCCTTGGACGCCACAAGCTCAGCATATTCCTTGGATGTTGCCCAAGCCACAAAGGTTTTGGCCGCATCGGTCTTGGCAGAGCCTGCCGGAATGGCCAATGACCACGCCCACAGCCAGTTGCCGCGCTTGCCAAGGCCATTGTCAGGGGCCAAAGCGAAGCCAACCTTGTCCGCAACCGTCGATTCCTTGCCGGTCACGAAAGAAGCTGCAACCGTGGCGTCAATCCACATGCCGCACTTGCCCTGGTTAAACAGCGCCAGATTCTCGTTAAAGCCGTTGTTCGACGCACCCGGCGGGCCGTAGTCGTTCATCAGCGCCAGATAATCGGTCAGCGTGGCTTTCCAGGCCGCGCCGTCAAATTGTGGCTTCCAGTTTTCATCGAACCAGCGTGCGCCATAGGAATTCGACATCGCCGTCAGGAAGGCCATGTTCTCGCCCCAGCCGGCTTTGCCACGCAGGCAGATGCCGTAAACCTCATTGGCTTTGTCGGTCATACCGGCGGCGGCGGCCTTGATATCGGCCCAGGTGGGCGCGTCTGGCATCGTCAGGCCAGCTTTCTCCATCAGGTCTTTACGGTACATAACCATCGAAGATTCGCCGTAGAACGGCGCGGCGTAAAGATTGCCATCGACAGTCAGACCGCCAGCGATCGCGGGCAAAAGGTCAGCCGCGTCCCATTCGGCAGGAAGATCGTTAAGGCTGACAAGCCAGCCCTGCTTGCCCCAGATCGGCACTTCGTAAGTGCCGATGGTCAGCACGTCGAATTGGCCGCCCTTCGTCGCAATATCTGTGGTAACCTTCTGGCGCAGAACATTTTCTTCCAGCGTGACCCATTCCACCTGAATGTCGGGATACTTTGCGTTGAATTCACCCATCAGGCTTTGCATACGGATCATGTCGCCGTTGTTCACTGTCGCGACGGTAATCGTTTCGGCAGAAACCGCGCTTGCAAGCGCAGCAACCGCACACGCGCTATATAGCGCGCGAACCCTACAGTTCATCAGTTTCCTCCCTGTGCTCTTGTATGAGCATTAAATCGTTTAGTGAGCAATTACTCACAAATAGCCGTAATCCTGTCAACGGTAATTTACGCGCACCGCTCAATTCACTTGGTAGAGACAGACAGCAGCTTGCGCGCCGTCAACTCATCGGTGATCAGCCCGTTGAAAATTCGGCCCTTTAGGCCAGCAACCAAGGCGGTCAGTTTGCGCACCCCCCCGGCAATCGCGATCACCATCCGGCCCTCTTCGGCGGTCACACGCACCCCTGCCACCCGCAAGTTGATGCTGGTTTCCAGATAACGCCCCTCCGAATCATAGACCCAACCTGCCACCTCGCCCGCCGCCCCTTGCGCTTGCATCTCGGCCAGCTCCGCCGCCGTGATGAAGCCGTCCTTCAACAACGGTGCGTCACCGCTCATCTGACCCACACCAACAAAGGTCACATCCGCCCCACGGGCCAGCCGCAACACGGATTGGATGGGTTTAAGCGAATGAAACAGGTCCCGCTCGTTCGGGCTTTGCGCAATCACCGGCATCGGCATCGGGTAATGCGGCGCGCGTACTCGATCCGCGATACGCATGATCACATCATAGTAGGACGCCGACCCATCGGGCGAAATGTTGCCATTCAACGACACGATCCGATGCTGCTCACATTCCATCGAGGTCAGCTCTTCCACTGTGGCACGCAGCGTCCGTCCGGTGCCAAGGGCGATGACCAATGGCTCGGCGGATCGCAGAACCCGCTCGATCTCCGCTGCCGCCGTCGGTGCAATACTGGGCAATGGGTCGATTTCGGCACCCAGACTCGGGGCGACACGGCACAGGCGCAGCCCGAACCGCCGGGTCATCGCCGCCTCCAGATCCAGACAGCCCGACACCCGGTGCTCCAATCGCACATGGATCAGCCGTTCGGCCATCGCCCGGCTGACCAACCGCTGCGCCCGCTGCCGCGAGACACCCAATTCGCGGGCGATCTGATCCTGCGTCAGCCCGCCGACATAATAAAGCCAACCAGCGCGGGCGGCATCGTCCAAAGGGGTTGCATCCGTATCAGGCTTTTCGATCATCTGGCGACCCCGGATCGCGCCAACAATTCTGGACGACCGTCAAAAAACGTTGCAAAATCAGATATCTGGCGATGCGCTCGCGCGGTGTCCGGCACGCTCATGTCCAAACCGCGCAGGTGGCTGCCACCGATGTAACGCCACACTTCCATCCCCGCCGTCAAGCCCGCCTGAACCCCGTTCAGACTGTCTTCGATAACCAGACACCGTGCAGGTGCCACACCCATTCGGGCGGCGGTGAACAAGAACAGATCCGGCGCCGGCTTACCGCGGTCAACCAGGCTCGACGTGAACACCCGCGGGCCAAAAACCTCGGCCAGACCCACCAGTTGCAGCGACCTGTTGACCCGCTCCGGACTGGAGGATGTTGCCACGCAACTGGGCAGGCCCAGCCGCGCAATGGTTTCCCTGACACCCGGCATAATCGTCAGATGGCGTTCAAAGGCCGCCAAAAGCCGTGCCCGGTAGCCGGCCTCAAAATGGTCAGGCAAAGCGATACCAAAGGTGTCGCGCACCTCTTTCAACACCACCGGATAGCTGCGCCCCAGAAACCGGCGGCTGACAAATTCAAGATCAACTTCAACGCCATATCCCTTTAATGCAGCAATCAGCATCGTCGCGCTGATGACCTCGCTGTCAATCAGTACGCCGTCGCAATCAAAAATGACAAGTTCAGTCCGGCCCATGCGCGCGACGATAGAAGCGCGGCCAAGCCTGCGTCCACAAGAATGTAGCACCCAGCGCGAAACAGTCCGGGCAAGGCGCGTGCCGACACGGTCTGCGATATCCCTGATCAGCGCGCGCTCATGGTGAATGCTCTGCCTCGGAAGATGGTGATCAACAAGAGCGGCGCCAGTATCACCGGAATCCTTGCGATCGACAGGATGCTGAAACGGGTCGCATGCCCGAACCACCACAAAACCTAATCATCCCCTTCAATCAAGACTTCTGTCGGCGGACGTCGTCGCAAAACCGCGCAATATCCGGTCGGCAATCAGGGCAATGCTGGCGATGGACAGCCCGGCGACCAACCCAAGACCAGGGTCCGCCTTGCCAAGCGCCACAAAGACCTGCTGGCCCAGATCGCGCGTGCCGACCAGGGCCGCAATCACCAGCATCGACAATGCCGCCATGATCGTCTGGTTCAGGCCCAGCAAGATCGCAGGTCGCGCCAAAGGCACCTTTACCTGCCAAAGCAGTTGGCGCGGCGTTGCCCCCATCTGCCGCGCCGCTTCGACGATATCAGGCCGCACATTGCGCAAGCCGTGCTCGATATAGCGGATCGGCGGCACGATGGCATAAAGCATGATCGCAATCAGCGCGGTGAATTCCCCAACCCTGAACAGCATCAGCGCCGGGATCAGAAAGACAAACTGCGGCATGGTCTGCAAGGCATCGTTGATCGGGCGCAATATCCCCGAAACTTTGTCATTTTGCGCGGCCCAGACCCCAAGGGCCGACCCGATTATAAGGCAGAAAGCGACAGCAATCATGCACAGGTACACCGATTGCATGAATGGCAGCCAAAGCCCAGAAAGCAGAATGAACAATTGTGCCGCCACAGTGAAAGCCGCCAACCGCCAGCCCCCGCCCGCATGACCCCAAAGTGCTATGGCAAGGATAAAGCCGATCCAGGGAAAGCCGGGAAGCCC
>JANMDM010000246.1:0-4133 GCA_031376305.1 Pseudomonadota bacterium
AACCGCATCTATGCCAACCCCTTTGCCAAACTCGCCGTGGGCCGCGTCCGCTATGGGCTGATGCTGCGCGAAGACGGCATGGTGATGGACGACGGCACCGCCGCCCGTCTGGCGGAAGATCATTTCGTTGTCACCACCACCACCGCGAATGCCGTCGGCGTTTATCGCCATATGGAATTCTGCCGCCAGTGCCTGTGGCCGGACATGGATGTGCAGATCATTTCCACCACCGAGGCTTGGGCACAGTTTTCCGTGGCCGGACCGAATGCCCGCAAACTGCTGGAAAAGATCGTCGATCAGGACATCTCGAACGAGGCCTTCCCCTATATGGCCTGCGGCGGGATCACCGTCTGCGGCGGGCTTCGGGCGCGGCTGTTCCGCATCTCGTTTTCCGGCGAGCTGGCTTATGAGATCGCCGTACCCACCCGTTATGGCGACGGGCTGATCCGCAAGATGGCGGCGCTGGCCGCAGAAATGGGCGGCTGTGTTTACGGAACCGAAGCCCTTGGTGTCATGCGCATCGAGAAAGGCCATGTCGCGGGCAACGAGCTGAACGGCACCACAACCGCGCTGAACCTTGGCATGGCCGGGATGGTGTCGAAGAAGAAAGACGCCATCGGCTCGACCCTGTCCGAACGCGAGGGGCTGAACCAAGCCGACGCATTGGTGGTGATGGGCTTCAGGCCGGTCAACCCGGCCGAGCCGCTGGCAGCGGGATCGCACTTTATCAACAAGACCGATGTGGCCAATGCCGCCAACGATCAGGGCTACATGACCTCGGTCTGTTATTCGCCGCATCTGGGGTCAAGCATTGCGCTTGGCTTCCTGAAGAACGGTGCCGCCCGCAAGGGTGAGGTGCTGCGCGCGGTTAATCCGCTGAAGAACTCCGAAGTGCTGGTCGAAGTTGTCAGCGCCCATTTTGTTGACCCTGAAGGAGAACGTCTGCGTGGCTGACCCTGCATTGAAACCGCTTCACGCGCTGGGGGGCGAAGCCTCTCATGTCGCCGTGATCGAAGGCCTCTCGATCCGCGAGAACGCCGATGTTGCCATGGCCTCTGCTGCCGCGCGCGTCGGGCGTGACAAAGACCTGGCCAAGGCCGCAAAGAAACTTGTGGGATTTGATTTGCCCGGACCGGGTGAAATGGCGTCCAGGGGCGATTGGGCAGCGCTCTGGACCAGCCCCGGTCAATGGATGATCACGGCCCCCTTCGCCGGCCATGAGGATATTGCCCGGATCGTGAAGGCCGGCCTTGGGGACTCCGCCTCGGTCACCGAACAAACCGATGGCTGGGTCCGCTTCGAGGTTGAGGGCGCCCGCACAGCGGACCTGTTCGAGCGGCTTTGCAACGTTGATATTCGCATCCTCCGGGCAGGTCAGGCCACGCGGTGCCAGATCGAACATCTGGGGGCATTCGTTCTGTGTCACACTGCGGGCCGGGCCTTCAGCGTCATTACCCTGCGCTCAGCGGCGGCTTCTATGCATCACGCGCTGGTGACGGCAGCAAAAAGCCTGCCGTGAGCCAATAAGCTGCGCCAAAACATTCTGCACATCACCGGAGCGTTCTGCGCCCCGCCTAAAAACGACGCCGCACTGGCCATTGCCGGCACATGAAACATGCCCAATCCTATTCCGGGACGAGTGCTGTTTCACAAAACTTCTGCCGATAAAAATTCCATTGACGGCAATAGGTTGATCCGCCACTAATCAACTGTAGCGCGATCCGATATGATCCCGCTTGTACAACTTAAACCCGAGGTAAGAAATTGAACTTTATGAATTTTGGGGTGATTGCCGTAACTTCGCTCATGGTTTGCACGGCGGCCAACGCAAAAGATTTCCAACTTGTATGCGCGATGAATACCAACATCTTTGGTGCTCGCGAAGCAGGTCTTGAAAGCATTGTTCCGGCGCATGCAACGCATGTCGTTGAAGCGCTTAGTACCGAAATAACCGAAATTTCGATGATGGGCCGGGTTACCGATGCAGGCTCGCGAATCAAGCTCAAATATTCGGGTGCCTTGGACGATGTCGGCGATATTGACATCAGCTATACCTTCATAAAGGCGACCGGTGCCATGATTGCCCGTACTCAGGCGATCCGCAGCACCCCTTGGTACGGCATGCAACCCCCGGAAAAAAGCGGCGAGTTCCTGGTCAACGGTCATTGCGTGATGAAGTAAATCCGCGCTCCTGATGCGGGTGATTGCCAAGCCCCCGGCCTTTGACTGCGGGCATTGCATCGAGCCGCGATTTGAAAGAGGGATAAGAGATTGAAGGCTTCGGATATTGGGGCAGCTGCCTTAATCTCGTTCATGATTTGCACCTCGGCCAGCGCAAAGGATTTCCAGCTTCTGTGCACAATGAACACCAACGTCTTTGGCGCTCGCGGCGTGGGTCTTGAAAACATCGTTCCGGCGCATGCAACACATGTGGTCGAATCGCTTAGTGCCGAAATCACCGAAATTTCGATGGTGGGACAGGCGACCAGTGGTGTCTCGAGGATTGAGCTCAACTATATTGGCAACCTGAAACATCTCGGAGATATTTACATCACCTATACCTATATTAAATCGACCGGTAACATGATCGCCAGCACCAAGGCGCGCCGGGTCGACCATTCTTCCGGAGTGAACTTTCAGGAGGAAAGCGGCGAGTTCCTGGTCAACGGCCATTGTGTGATGAAGTAAATCCGCGCTCCTGATGCGGGTGATTGCCAAGCCCCCGGCCTTTGACTGCGGGCATTGCATCGAGCCGCGATTTGAAAGAGGGATAAGAGATTGGAGTTTCGGGATTTTTGGGTGCCTGCCTTAATTTCGCTTATGATATGCACCTCGGCCAGTGCAAAAGATTTCCAACTTGTGTGTACAATGAATACCAACGTCTTTGGCGCTCGCGAAGCCAGTCTTGAAAGCATTGTTCCGGCGCATGCAACACATGTGGTCGAATCGCTTAGTGCCGAAATCACCGAAATTTCGATGGTGGGCCGAGCTACGAACGCGGGCTCGAGAATCAAGTTGGAATATTCGGGCGCCTTGGAAGATGTCGGCGATGTTGACATCAGCTATACCTATATAAAGGCTACTGGTGCCATGATTGCCCGCACCCGGGCGATCCGGAGCACCACATATTACGGCGCGCAGCTCCCCGGCGAGTTCCTGGTCAACGGCCATTGTGTGATGAAGTAACCCTTATTAACGATGCAGTTGATAATCTTGCTCCTCGACTTATGCATATGACTTCAGGTGCGGCGTGGCCTTGCACATGGGGACCTAAGGTAGTTTGCGTTGGATCTGCCGCGCCAAGGGGCCACTCATCAAGCCCTGCCGGGCTCTCTTCGCTGGCGCGAGCGAGGAAAGCCGGGCGGGCTTGACGAGCGGCTGATAAAGGACGGCCGCAAATCGCTTTAAAGGCGCATCCCGTGCCTTGCCGCAAGATCCGTGAAAAACTGCCAGGCAACACGGCCTGAACGGGCGCCGCGTGTCGCCTGCCATTCGATGGCCTCGGCGCGCAGTATGTTGTCGGCCACCACCAAACCATGGGCGGCGCAGTAGCCGCCGATCATCGCCAGATACTCGTCTTGTGTGCAGGGGTGAAAGCCCAGCCAAAGGCCGAAGCGGTCCGAAAGCGAGACCTTTTCTTCGACCGCTTCCGCGGGGCTGATGGCGCTGGAGCGTTCATTTTCAATCATGTCGCGCGGCATCAGGTGGCGGCGGTTCGAGGTGGCGTAAAAGACCACGTTCAGCGGGCGGCCTTCGATACCGCCGTCCAGCACCGCCTTCAGGGCCTTGTAATGCTGATCATCGTGGCTAAACGACAGATCATCGCAAAACAGCAGAAAATTCACGTCGCGCGCCTTGCGCAGAATCGACAAAAGCCGCCCGATCGAGGGCAGATCCTCGCGGCTGAGCTCGACAATGGCCAGATCATGCCCGCGCGCCAGAACTTCCGCATGAATGGCCTTGACCAGGCTCGATTTGCCCATCCCCCGCGCGCCCCATAAAAGCGCGTTGTTGGCAGGCAGGCCCTGGGCAAAATGCAGCGTGTTTTCCAAAAGCGTGTCCCGCGCCCGGTCAATGCCATGCAGCAAGGCCAGATCGACGCGGCTGACTTCGGCCACCGGTTCCAGCCGGTC
>JANMDM010000249.1:0-5455 GCA_031376305.1 Pseudomonadota bacterium
GTCATCTGCGCCGACGGCACCGATGCCGCCGCGCGCCGCATTGGCCGCGTCCTGTGGAACGATCCGGCCTCCGGTGTCTGGCGCCACGCTGACGCCGGCTATGACATCGCCATCGACTGCGCCCGCGATCAGGGCCTGCGGCTGCCGACGATCCTCGGCAACTAACCCCCCAGCCGCAGAAAGGGGCCTGACCGGCCCCTTTCATCTTCGTCCCAATATCCCCGCCGGAGGCTTCCGACAGTCCGGCCCCTACAGCCAATAGGGGTTCGACCAGGCCCGCTTTCCGGCCGCATCCACAACCGTGACCCGGATCCACGGCGATTTCACAAACCGTTCGCGCGACACGCTGGCCCGCGTCATCGACAGCCCGTGCACGGCGCGGGCGGCTGAGCCCTGGCCCTGAACCATCACCGACACCGCCGCGGAACATTCAACCTCAACCGTGGTCGCGGTGATCTCGACCCGGCGGATTTCCGGGCCCTGGCTGGCGTAATGCAACCCCGCCTTCAAGGCCGCCAACAGCGCATCGGGGTCATTTTCCTCGGCCTTGACCATCACCCAGCCGCCGAAATGATCCGGCTCATAGAAATGCGCATCATCGGTGGCCACCAGAGTCTGCCGGCGCCCCTCGCTCAGCAGCAGGTCATTGATCGCAAAGCCGTCCGCCCGGTCACATCCCGCCCAGCAGCCGTGGTTATAGATCTCGACCGCATGCGCCGCCTCGATGGTGCGCGCATCCGCCAGCGTCAGACCGGACCATTGCGGATGGGCGACCGCCACAAACGCCCCGGCATCGCGCGCCCGCCGCGCCAGATCGGCCCCCGATTCCGCCCCCGCAACCGGCGAAAAACTTGGCGCCAGCGGTGGCGCGAAATCAAACGGCAAGCCCACCGCCAGAAGATGCCACAACTCGCCGTTTTGCATCGCTCCGCTGTGCAGTTCGGCGCCGATGATCGTGGTAAAGTCCGCCGTCCGGAAGTCGCGGGTATCGACCATCGGATAGTTGTAGGTGCCGATAAAGTGATCCGTCAGCGCCAGAAAATCATAGCCCTCGGCCCGGTAGCGCCGACAGACCTCCTCCGGCGCCAAAACACCGTCCGAGCGGGTCGAATGCGTGTGAAGATTGCCGCGATAGAAGCGTCCGGGCGCGGTAAAGGCATCGGTCATCTCGGGACTCCCTGAAAATATTCAGCGGCCACAATGCGGCTCGCGCGCCGGGATGCAAGGCCGATTTTTCGGCCGTCATTGCGTCGCGCGTTGTTTCCATGGCAAAGGAGGGCGATGGTTTGCTATCGGCTCCTCACCGCCCTTATTTTGGGGCTGCTGCGCATGCGCTTTCTCGCGCCTGCGGTGTTCGGCCTGCCGGTTTCAGCCCCTTGCCGCGAATGGCTGTTGCCGCCGGATAACCGGCGCGATGACGGGCGCGATGGCGGGCCGCTGATCTGGTTTCACGGCGCCTCGAACGGTGAACTGACCTCGGCGCGCGCGGTGCTGGAAACCCTGCTGGGGCGGGCCCCTGATCTGCGCCTGCTGGTCACCACCAATACCGTCAGCGCCCGCCGCATGGTGATGCAGTGGAACCTGCCACGGACCTCGGTCCGCATCGCGCCCTTCGACAATCGCGCGCTGGTGGCGGCCTTTCTGGCCAGACTGCGGCCCGCAGCGCTGATCATGATCGAAAGCGAGCTTTGGCCCAACCGCCTGATCCGCTGTGCTGAAATCAACCTTCCGGTCTTGGTTCTCGGGGCGCGGATGTCAGCGCGCAGCGCCGGGCTCTGGGGGCGTTTTCCGGGCCTGACGCGCAAACTCTTCGGCGCTGTACGCTATCTTTCCGCGCAGGACCTCCTCTCGGAAGCCCGGTTTTGCGACCTCGGGCTGGCGGCTGACAAAATCGGCCCGCTGGTCAATCTGAAATCAGTGGCGGCACCCACGACACCCGGCCAGGTCCTTTGGCCGCACCCCCGTTCGGAAACCCTGTTGGCGGCCTCCACCCATGCGGGCGAAGACGCCATCGTGCTCGATGCCTTTGTATCCGCGCGCCGGTCCCGACCCGGACTGCAGCTGATCCTCGCCCCCCGCCACCCCCGCCGCCGCGCGGAAATCGAAGCGCAGATGACCCGGCGCGGTCTGGGCTTTGCGACCCGCTCGCGCGGCCAACAGCCCGATGCCGCATTGCCCGTCTATCTGGCCGACACCCTGGGCGAGATGGGCCTTTGGTACGCAGCCGCGGGCCTGTGTTTTGTCGGCGGCTCGCTCACCGACAACGGCGGTCACACGCCCTTTGAACCCGCGGCCTGCGGCGCGGTTATCTTGCACGGCCCCCATGTTGCCAACTTCGCCGCCGCCTATGCCGCCCTGACGCGTGCCGGGGCCGCATGTGCGGTCACCGACGCCGCCACACTGGCGCAAGCCATCCAGGCCCTTGCCGACCCGTCCCGCCAAAGCAGCCTCGCACAGACCGCCCGTGCCGCCCTTCTGCCCCTGCAAGACGCGGGCGGCCTCGACGGGTTTTACCGGGCCCTTGCTGTGGCCACCGGGCTTAAGTTCCCCGCTATCTGACCAAAACCCCAAGAAACACTGGAAATTCTTTACAAATCCGTGCTAGCCTTCGTTACAAAATCGTTACAAAGCAAAAAAACGATATCCACCGAGGCAGAGGGCAGGAGCCGCAGGGTTTCGGCAAGAACAGTGAAAAAAGACCGAATGAAATCTGAATGCTCTGCCGCGGCGACGCAGCACGCGGCCTTATGCTACCGGCACACGTCAGCGGGGGCTTGCGAAATTCTTCTGGTCACCAGCCGCGATACCGGGCGCTGGGTGCTGCCAAAAGGCTGGCCCAAGAAAGGCGAAGACGGTGGCCAGACCGCCCTGCGCGAGGCCCATGAAGAGGCCGGCGTCGTGGGTCGGCTGCTGGGCGGGTTTTTGGGGGTTTACGACTATGACAAGACCATGCCCAAAGGCGCCCCGGTGCCTTGTTGCGTCGCCGTCCACGCCATCGAAGTCGCGCATCTGGCCTATGAGTTTCCCGAAAAGGCTGTACGCCAGCGCCAATGGTTTCGCCCCGATCTGGCGGCACAGGCGGTCTGCGAGCCGGAACTCCAATCCTTGCTCACCACTTTCACCCCTCAAACCTTTGACCCTTCTTCCACCGGCAGAGGTTGAATGGGCGGGCGAAAACCGCCATGTCTGTCTTAACAGAACCCGGAATGCGCCAGATGATCCGCTACACCCTGAATTGCGATCAACACCACCAGTTCGAAAGCTGGTTTCAATCGGCCGCAGCCTTTGACAAGCTGCGCGGCGCCGGACTGGTCGCCTGTGTTCAATGCGGATCGGCAAAGATCGACAAAACCCTGATGGCCCCGGCGGTGCGCCCGACCCGCCGTAAATCCGCCGAACCGGTGCAAAAACCTGCGGCCCATCCCCTGACCGATCCGGCCTCGCCCGCCGAAGCCGCCTTGGCCGCCCTGCGCCGCCAGATCGAGCAGAACTCCGAATATGTCGGCATGAATTTCGCCTCCGAAGCCCGCGCGATTCATGATGGCGACAAACCCGACCGCGCCATTTACGGCGAAGCCCGCCCGGATGAGGCCCGCCGCCTGATCGAAGATGGGGTGCCAGTGTCGCCCCTGCCCTTCATGCCCAGCCGCAAGACCAACTGAAACAGACGGGAGTAACACTCATGTCGATCCACAGCGAAGCGCAGGCCCTGATGGACCGCATGGTGCAAGCCTACCGTGCCGGCGATGCCATCGGTTGTGCGGCGATCTTCACCGAAGACGCGATCCTGTATTCGCCCTACGCGGTCGCGGCACGGGGGCGCGACGCGATCGAAGCGCTGCATCGCGACTGGACGGCGCACGGCGGCGATGCCAAAACCCTGACGGTCCTGGAGACAGGCAGCTCTGGCGACCTCGGCTGGTGTCTGGCCGCCTATTCCGAGGGCGAGGTGACCGGCAACGGAACCTCGCTCAACATCCTCGCCCGCCAGCCGGACGGCCGCTGGCTGATCCGCATCTGTAGCCTCAGCGCGGACGAGCCGCCGCTGGCCTGACCCTGAACGCCTCCCCACCCTCAAACCCCCACCGGCAAGCATCGCCCCTTGCCCTCAGTGCCCCGCCCGCATATTAAGCCCGCGGTCTTGGTTCACGGGAAAAGGGGGCGCAGATGCCACTTCTCGTCATGAAATTCGGCGGCACCTCGGTGGCTGACCTGGCACGCATCGCGAATGCCGCCCAGAAGGTCAAACTTGAGGTCGCGCGCGGCTATGACGTGATCGTCATCGTCTCGGCGATGTCGGGCCAGACCAATGAGCTGGTCGGCTGGGTCGAACAAACCTCGCCGCTGTTTGACGCGCGCGAATATGATGCCGTCGTTTCGGCGGGCGAGAATGTGACCGCCGGGTTGATGGCGCTGACCTTGCAGGAAATGGATGTGCCCGCCCGCAGCTGGCAGGGCTGGCAGGTGCCGATCCAGACCACCAGCGCCCATTCGGCGGCGCGCTTCGTCGCCATCCCGCGCGATCATCTCGACGCCAAATTCGCCGAAGGCTTCCGGGTTGCGGTGGTGGCGGGTTTTCAGGGCGTCAGCCCCGAAGGCCGCATCACCACCCTTGGGCGCGGCGGCTCGGACACCACCGCCGTGGCCTTCGCCGCCGCCTTCGGGGCCGAACGCTGCGACATCTATACCGACGTCGATGGCATCTACACCACCGACCCGCGTATCAGCCCCAAGGCCCGCAAGCTGGGCAAGATCGCCTATGAGGAGATGCTGGAACTGGCCTCGGTGGGGGCCAAGGTCCTCCAGACCCGCTCGGTGGAGCTGGCGATGAAGGAGCGGGTGCGGGTCCAGGTGCTGTCCAGCTTCGGCGAACAGACCGGTGCCGACCTGCCGGGCACAATGGTGGTGGACGAGGAAGAGATCATGGAAAAAGCGCTGGTGGCCGGCATCGCCTATTCGCGCGACGAGGCCAAGATCACGGTGCGCCACGTGCCCGACCGGCCCGGCATCGCCGCCGCCATCTTCGGCCCGTTGTCGGATGCCAACGTCAATGTCGACATGATCGTGCAGAACGTCTCGGCCGACGGCACCACCGACCTCACCTTCACCATCGGCCGCACCGACCTGCCGCGCGCCCAGGCCACCCTGGCCGCCCACCAAGGCGAGATCGGTTACGCCGAGCTGCTGTGCGACCCCGAAGTGGCCAAGATCAGCGTGGTCGGCGTCGGCATGCGCAGCCATGCCGGGGTGGCGCGCACCATGTTCTCGGCGCTGGCGGCCAAAGGGATCAACATCCAAGTGATCTCAACCAGCGAAATCAAGGTCTCGGTGCTGATCGGCGCCGAATACACCGAACTCGCCGTGCGCGCGCTGCATACGGCTTATGGGTTGGATGCGGTGGGGTAAGCAAGGCGGGGGCTTTGCCCCTCGACCCCACCAAGGGCCGGGCCCTTGG
>JANMDM010000291.1:0-4938 GCA_031376305.1 Pseudomonadota bacterium
GAGGCGGTGAACCCGGTGGTGCTGGGCAAGGTCCGCGCCAAACAGGCGCAGCTGGGCGATACCACCCGCAGTCAGGTGCTGCCAATCCTGCTGCACGGCGATGCGGCCTTTGCCGGTCAGGGCGTGGTCGCCGAATGTTTCGGCCTCTCGGGGCTCGTGGGCCACCGCACTGGTGGGACCATCCATATCATCGTCAACAACCAGATCGGTTTCACCACGGCGCCGTCTTTCAGCCGCTCGTCGCCCTACCCCACCGACATCGCGCTGATGGTCGAAGCGCCGATCTTTCATGTGAACGGCGATGACCCCGAAGCGGTGGTTCATGCCGCCCGCGTCGCCACCGAATACCGGCAGAAATTCCACAAGGATGTGGTCATCGACATCTTCTGCTACCGCCGCTTTGGTCATAACGAAGGCGACGAGCCGATGTTCACCAACCCGGCGATGTACAAGACCATCAAGACCCACAAGACCACCTTGCAGCTTTACACCGAACGGCTGGTCCGCGACGGGCTGATCCCCGAAGGCGAGATCGAAGATATGAAAGCGGCCTTCCAGGCCAAGCTCAACACCGAGTTCGAAATCGGCCGCAACTACAAACCCAACAAGGCCGACTGGCTGGATGGCCGCTGGTCGCATCTGCACCGCGAAGATGCCGAATACACCCCCGGCGATACCGCGATCAATCCGCAGACCCTCAAGGAAATCGGCGCCGCGCTGACCCGCGCGCCCGAGGCGTTCGATCTGCACAAGACCGTCGCCCGGCAATTGGAGACAAAGGCGAAGATGTTCGATAAAGGCGAGGGATTCGACTGGTCCACCGCCGAAGCCATCGCTTTTGGTTCGCTTTTGACCGAAGGTTTCCCGGTGCGCCTGTCGGGTCAGGACTGTACACGCGGCACTTTCAGCCAGCGCCACTCGGCCTTTGTCGATCAATCCACCGAAGAACGCCACTACCCCTTGAACCACATCCGTGCCGGACAGGCGCGCTATGAGGTGATCGACTCGATGCTGTCGGAATATGCGGTGCTGGGGTTTGAATATGGCTATTCGCTGGCCGAACCCAACGCGCTGGTGATGTGGGAAGCGCAGTTCGGCGATTTCGCCAACGGCGCGCAGATCATGTTCGATCAGTTCATCTCGTCGGGCGAGAGTAAATGGCTGCGCATGTCGGGGCTGGTGATGCTGCTGCCGCACGGGTTCGAAGGTCAGGGGCCGGAACATTCCTCGGCGCGGCTCGAACGCTTCTTGCAGATGTGCGCGCAAGACAATTGGATCGTCGCCAATTGCTCGACGCCGGCCAACTACTTCCATGCGCTGCGCCGCCAATTGCACCGGGGCTTCCGCAAACCTTTGGTGCTGATGACGCCGAAATCGCTGCTGCGTCACCCGCTCTGTATCTCGGACGCCGAAGATTTCACCACCGGATCGGCCTTCCACCGCGTCCTCTGGGACGATGCGCAAAAAGGCCATTCGGACACCGCACTGGCCGCCGACAAAAAGATCAAGCGCGTGGTGATCTGCTCGGGCAAGGTCTACTTCGATCTGCTGGCCGAACGCGACAAGCGCGGCATCGACGATATCTACCTGCTGCGCCTCGAACAGTTCTATCCCTTCCCGGCGCAGGCCATGACCAAGGAACTGGAACGCTTCAAGACCGCGGAAATCGTCTGGTGTCAGGAAGAGCCCAAAAACCAGGGCGCCTGGACCTTTGTCGAGCCGAACCTCGAATGGGTCTTGAGCCGCATCAAGGCCCGCATCGCCCGGCCCCGCTATGTCGGCCGCACCGCCTGCGCCTCGGTCGCCACCGGCCTTGGCAGCCGCCACAAATTCGAACAAGAGGCGCTGGTCAACGAAGCGCTGACGCTGGGGGCCTGAAGATGCAGGTCCGCGTTCCCAGTCTTGGCGAAAGCATCACCGAGGCGACGGTGGCCACCTGGTTCAAAAAACCCGGTGACGCCGTTCTGGCCGACGAGATGCTGTGCGAGCTGGAGACCGACAAGGTGACGGTCGAAGTCGCGGCCCCCGCCGCGGGCAAACTCGCCACGATCCATGCCGCCGAAGGCACCAGCGTCGCCGTTGGCGGCCTTCTGGCTGACATCACCACAGCCACAGACTTTGCTACCGGGGCACCGACCGCCCCCGCCGCCGATATTCCCCCCCAAGATCGCACCGCACAGGTGCCGCAAGCCGATGAGGGCAAGATGACTGATGTAATGGTGCCGACACTGGGCGAAAGCGTGACCGAAGCCACGGTTTCCACCTGGTTCAAGAAGGTGGGCGACGCCGTCGCCCAGGACGAAATGCTGTGCGAACTGGAAACCGACAAGGTCTCGGTCGAAGTTCCCGCGCCGGTGGCCGGGGTATTGGCGGAAATCCTCGCCCCCGAAGGCGCGACCGTCGATACCAAAGCCCGCCTCGCCATCATCCGCGAAGGCGCCACCGCTGCCGCCAAAGCCCCTGCCGCAGCCCCGGTCAGCGCTGCTCCGGCCCCTGCCGCCAAGGCGACAGATGTCGAAGACGCGCCCGCCGCCAAGAAGGCCATGGCCGAGGCTGGCCTGACCCGCGATCAGGTGCAGGCGTCGGGCAAGGATGGCCGGGTGATGAAGGACGACGTCGCCCGTGCCGTCGCCGGTGCCGCCGCCGCCGCCCCGGCTGTGGCCTCCGCCGTCCCGGCGCCCGCCGCCCCCCCCCGCGCGCCCGTCGCTGCCGAAGATGCGGCGCGCGAAGAACGCGTCAAGATCACCCGCCTGCGCGCCACCATCGCCCGCCGCCTGAAAGACGCCCAAAACACCGCCGCGATGCTGACCACCTATAACGAGGTCGACATGTCAGCGGTGATGGAGATGCGCAACGCCTATAAAGACGCGTTCGAAAAGAAACACGGCGTCAAGATGGGCTTCATGTCCTTCTTCGTCGCCGCCTGCTGCCACGCGCTGAAAGAAGTGCCTGAGGTCAACGCCGAAATCGACGGCGGCGATGTGGTCTACAAGAACTACGTCCATATGGGTGTGGCGGTCGGCACGCCTTCGGGCCTGGTGGTGCCGGTGGTGCGCGACGCCGATCAGATGTCCTTCGCCGCGATCGAGAAGAAGATCGCTGAGCTCGGCCTGCGCGCCCGCGACGGCAAACTCAGCATGGCCGAAATGCAGGGCGGCAGCTTCACCATCTCCAACGGCGGCGTCTACGGCTCGCTGATGTCGTCCCCCATCCTCAACCCGCCGCAGTCGGGGATTCTGGGGATGCACAAGATTCAGGACCGGCCGGTGGTGGTGGCGGGGCAGATCGTCATTAGGCCGATGATGTATCTGGCACTCAGCTACGATCACCGGATTGTCGACGGCAAGGGCGCGGTGACGTTCCTCGTGCGGGTGAAAGAAGCACTGGAGGATCCGCGGCGGTTGCTGATGGATTTGTGAGGTGACATCGGTCAGCCGAGACATGGTAGAAGCGGCGCTGTTCGAACAGCACCGCTGGGACCTTGGTTGCGAAGCAATGTACCGGGTCGGCTTGCAGCAGAATTGCGTCGATATTGCTATTCTTGACGACATGCTCCGGACGTTCGGCGTTGCCCGAAACCTCTCAAGCCTAGGCAAGGGTGAACTTCAAAAGCACCTCCCAGAAATCGCGAGTGAGCATAGGGAAGACCCCAACGACTGGGCAAGGATTTTTGCGCTGACAGGTTCCACTGGTAGGTTGTCCATCCCGGGATCGGCGACAAAGGGAGGCGAGGCCCGCACATTCGTTTCAGGGCTAACGAAGGTACTCTGGTTCGTCGGCACTCATCAAATGCCGATGTTCGACTCCTTGACCAGTAACGCGGTGAAGCCGAGTGGCAATTCACAAGTTGAGAAAGCTATAGCTTTCTACAAAGCACTCAGAGACAGCTGGGGATTCGAGGAGGTGCACAGCAAACTGAAAGAAGCAGCGGCCAGTAGTTTAACGGGTTGGCGCTTCTTCCCAGAGCGTTTCATTGACAAGTTGTTGCTCATTAAGGGGCTTCCAACAAGTGCTATCGCTGAGCGATTCTTAATGGGAAACGAGGCGCGGAGGAAAATCTATCTCACGTCGCTGCCTGAAAGTACGAGGAAAGAGTTGGCGGACTTGGCTGGAGCCATCCCCAATGCCCTAAATGATACAAAATTCGCTACCGAGTTCTCGAAATGACCCCTGAACTCACCGCCCTCCCCCACGCCCCAGCGCAGGCCGGGGCCCCGCTCGTTGCCGCGCAACCCACCGGGCTCCCGGGTCAAGCCCGGGACGGCGAAGCCCCAACCCCCATGCCCTCCCACTCTTTCGCGTGACCCCTGCCCCATCCCCGGCTATCCTCGCCCGCAGCGCCCAACCGCGCCACGGCCACCGACCCTTCCCGGCCCGAACCACAACAGGAGGACTGAATGTCCAGCGAACTCTCCATCCTCGCCCTTTACGGGCTTCTGACCATGCTGCAGATCCTCGTCCATGTGCTGACCGCCACGCAGCCCCTGGGCATTCCCTACCTCGTCTCGCCCCGCGATGAACCCCGCGATCTTCCGGGGGTTCCCGGCCGCTGCCAGCGCGCCGCCGACAATGCCGTCATCGCCCTGGCGCTGTTCGCCCCGGCGGTGCTGCTCTTGCAGGCCACCGCTGGCTTTACAGCCTCAACCCTGCTTGCCGCGCAAATCTTTCTGGTCATGCGCCTTGCCTATGCGGTGCTTTACCCGCTGGGCACCCCCTGGCTCAGGACCGGCGTCTGGGTGGTGGCCTTCCTCGCTAATGCCTGGCTCTACCTCAACGCCCTGTGAACCAAGCATAAGCCCGGCATCGCGATGACCCCCGAACGGACCTCCCACGCGCTCGCCGGCCTGCTACAGGTCGCCCAATACGCCCATTTCGCCCTCCCGGCGAATATCGAACTGGGCACCGGCTACACCGCCACGCCCCGCGACCGGCCGCCGT
>JANMDM010000292.1:0-14750 GCA_031376305.1 Pseudomonadota bacterium
GCGCCGAAAAGGCCTGAACTTCGCGCCGCATGGTGCGGGCATATTCATTCACCGTGATCTTGCGGGTGCCAACATGGCCAAGCTCGCTGACGCCGGATGAAAAGTTGGTCACGCCATAGCCGCCAAGCCCCACCATCATCAACGCCATAAGCGCCCAGATGACCGAATTGGCGCGTTTCTTGCGCAAGGGCGTGGACATGGCTCGAGATCCCCCAGAGTGGCGTTTCAACGGTGTTTAGGGCACCCGCCGGGGCGCGGCAAGGCTTGCTTGGTTTTGCCTACAGTTGACGGAGGTGAGAGCGAATAGTAGTTGATAGAAATAGTCAAGAATCAGGCAGACCTCAAAATGGAAATTCTCCGCGTCTTCGTCATTCTCTTCCACCTTATTGGTTTTGCAGCAGCTTTATTTCTGGTTATGCGTGAGGATTTGCGCCTGTTGCGTGCAGAATGGTTGGACTTTGCCGAAATCGAGGCCACCGCCCGCGACGTCAGCCGGGCATTAATGGTGCTCTTCGTCACCGGAGTTTTGGTCATTTACATTGACACCGGCTTTTCTGCGGCAGAGATTTTTGCGCGGCCAAAGCTTTTGGCCAAAATCACCGTGGTATTGATACTGACACTCAACGGCGTTCTGCTGCACTGGCTGGTATTCCCGATGCTGCGGCAGAGGCCTCGGCGATTCCTGCGCGCGCGTGCGCGCCTTGTGGTGGCGCTGGGTGCGGTGTCGTCGGTATCTTGGGTCTATGCGGCGTTTCTGGGAATCGCCAAGCCGTTGACTGATCCGCTTGGCTACGCAGGATTCATTACGGCCTATGCTGTGCTGCTGGCAGGTGCGGTCACAGTTGCCGTGGTTTTCATCGCCCCACATGCCGAATTGCTTTTGTTCGGTATGCGGCAGGCTGGCCGCAGAGTTACAACCCAAACTATCTGACGGCTTACGGCTTACGGCTTCCAGACCGCCAGCCGGTTGATCAGCGTGGCAATGTCCGCCGCGTCGACATTGGCAAATGCGATGCGCATTTGCCGCGCCCCCGCCGGGTCATTCGCGGGCATGAACATGGTGCCGGGCAGCATCAAAACCCCCGCCTCGGCCACCAGCCTTTGCGCGATTACGGGCGAGGCCAGAGCCTGACCGTGATCGACATAAGCGAAATAGGCGCCGCAACCCAGAAGCTGCCAGTTTTGCAGGCGACCGAACCCGGCGACCATTGCCGCACCGCGCGACAGGATTTCGGCCCGTTCGCCCGCCCGCCACTGGCCCAGATTCTGCATCCCCCAAAGGGCTCCGATCTGGCCAAGCTGGCCGGGGCAGATGGCGACGGTATCAAGGAACTTCTCGATCTGCGCCAAAAACCCGCTATCGGCGGTGATGGCCCCGACGCGGTGGCCGGTCAGCCGGTAGGCCTTGGAGAAGGAGTAAAGCTGGATCAGCGTGCCGGGCCAGTCGGGATCGGCGAACAGGTCATGCGGTGCGGCGGAACGGCTGTCGAAATCGCGGTAGGTTTCATCGACGATCAGGGCGATGCCTCGGGCTTGCGCCAGTTCAAAGAAGGCGCGCAACACTTCGGCCGGGTATTCAACACCGCCGGGGTTGTTCGGCGATACCAGAACGATGGCGCGGGTCCGCGACGTGATCAACCGCGCCGCTGCTTCCGCTTCGGGAATCAGCCCCGGTCCCGTGGCCAGGGGCACAGCCTTGATGTCCACCATGTCCAGCCACATTTTATGGTTGAAATACCAAGGTGTTGGCAGGATAACTTCATCTCCGCTGCCGGCCAGCGCCGACAGGGCGGCGCAGAACGCCTGATTGCAGCCCTGGGTGATGGCGACCTGCGCCGGGACGACGGTCCCGCCATAAGCTGCGGACCATTGCGCCGCGACTTCGGCGCGCAGTTCGGGCAGCCCCAGAACCGGGCCGTACAAATGGGCCGCAGGCGTGTTCAGAGCCGCATCAGCCAGGGCTTGCCGCAACCCCAGGGGCGGCACTCCCACCGGGGCGGCCTGACTGACGTTGATCAACGGGCGGTCCGGCGGGAAGCTCACCCCTTCCAACCAGCGCCGTGCTTCCATCACCGGCGGGGAAAAAGTCGCGGACATGGCGGGATTGAGGGGCAGGGTCATGGCCTTTGATCCTTCCGATAGGGTCATGGTTTGGCCGCTACGGGCGGCATCAGGACAATCTGTTCGCTTCAGGCCGGAACTTTCAACACCCGGTATTCGCGCCCGACCAAAAAGATCATGAACAAATCAAAACCGCTGAGCATCAGCAAGAAGGGGGAATGCGTCAGGGTCCAGCTGTGCAGTTGAAAGACCACGAATATCGCCAACACGCCCATCGCCGCCGGATAGGCCCAAGGGACGCGGCGCGCCAGCAAGATCACCATCACCAGTTTCAAAAGACCATGGACGATCAGGTAAAGCGCATAGAAATTGTCCGGCGCCACCGACAGATTCTGGGCCTGTTCGGCGGTCCATTGCACCATCGGATCCTGCGGATCCTGAGTGATCTCATGCTGGTTCAGCCACTCGATCGAGCCCTCGACCGGAAGTTTGGGTGCCGAAGCAAAGGTGGCGCCAAGCCAGAGGCCAAACCCCACCATGGCTTCGATCGAAGCAAGGCTGCCCTTGACCGCCAGGGTCGCATTGAACAACTTGTGCCACAGCCCTGTAAACAGGGCCGCCGTCGCGCGAACCATAAAAGCCTCAGTCTTTCCCGCGGAACGGTTCCACGTATTGCAATGCCATGTCCCAGGGGAAGAATATCCAGGTGTCCTGGCTGACCTCGGTGATATAGGTATTCACCATCGGCCTGCCAGACGGCTTGGCATAAACCGTGGCGAAATGGGCTTTGGGGTAAAGGCTGCGCACCAGTTCCAGGGTGCGACCGGTATCAACCAGATCATCGACGATCAAAATGCCGGTGCCGTCGCCCATCAGGTCGGCCTGCGGGCTTTTGGTGACCTGCGCTTCGGTCTGGTCCTGATGCATATAGCTTTGCACCGAAATCGTATCGACCACGCGGATATCCAGCTCGCGGCTGACGATCATCGCCGGGACCAGCCCGCCGCGGGTGATCGCGACAACCGCGCGCCACGAGCCGTTGTCGGGGCCGTGACCATCCAGCCGCCAGGCCAGGGCACGGGCGTCACGGTGGATCTGGTCCCAGCTGACGTGGAAGCCTTTTTCATGTGGCAGGCGATCAATCATGGAATCCTCTTAGACGAAGCCGAGTTTCAGGCCCAAAAGCATAAGCAGGCTACCAAAAATGCGGTCGATGATCGGTTTAAGCCGGATATAGGCAATCCTTGTGCGGTCCAATGAAAATATGCGTGCGACAACAGTATTCCAGCTGGTTTCGCCGCAAAATATGACGGCCAACAGGGCGGCGTATTGCCATGCCGGGGTTTCAGGCGGCACGGTGCCAAGGAAGATGGCGCTCATCAGAACGGCGGGTTTGGGGTTGGACAGCTGGGTAGCAATGCCCAGCCACAGCGCCGAGGAGGCAGACCGCGGGACCGGGCGCGCGTCTTCGTTCACGAAAGGCTCGTTGGCGGCACGCCAGAGTTTCCAGCCCATCCACAGCAAGAACCCGCCGCCCAAAAATTTGAGGCCCTTGAGCAGGAAAGGTGCCGCGGTGAACACGATGTTCAGGCCGAACAGCGCCATACAGGCCCAGAACATCGCGCCGATGCCAATGCCAGCGGCCAGCATGACGCCGGTGCGGAAGCCTTCGGTCAGCCCGGTGCGGGCGGACATCAGCACCGCAGGGCCGGGGCTGATCGCCCCAAGGATCATCAGGCCCGCGAAGGTAAGAAAGGCACCAAGTGTCATTCCTTGCGGCCGGTCACGACGTCGATATCGGGCGCATCTACGGCTTTCATACCGACGATGTGATAGCCGGCATCGACATGATGCACTTCGCCGGTTACGCCCGACCCAAGGTCAGACAGCAGGTAAAGCGCGGATTTGCCCACCTCGTCTTGATTGACGTTGCGCCGCAGCGGAGAGTTCAGCTCGTTCCACTTCAGGATATAGCGGAAATCACCGATCCCGCTGGCAGCCAATGTCTTGATCGGCCCCGCCGAGATAGCGTTGCAACGGATACCATCCTTGCCAAGGTCTTCGGCGATATAGCGCACCGAAGCTTCCAACGCCGCCTTGGCAACCCCCATGACGTTGTAATGCGGCATGACCCTTTCGGCGCCATAATAGGTCAGCGTCAGCAAACTGCCGCCATCGGGCATCATCGCCGCGGCCCGGCGGCAGACGGCGGTGAAGGAGTAAACCGAAATATCCATCGTCATGCGGAAGTTATCCGGGCCGGTATCGACATAGCGACCCCGAAGTTCATTTTTGTCTGAAAAGCCAATGGCATGAACGACGAAGTCCAACTTGCCCCAGACTTTATCCAGATGCGCGAACAACAGATCAAGCGAGCCTTCGTTGGCGACATCGCATTCGATGATCTCGGTCGAGCCGAGTTCCGCCGCCAAGGGTTGAACGCGCTTTTTAAGTTGCTCGCCCTGATAGGAAAACGCCAGTTCGGCGCCCTCGTTCCCGCAGGCCTTGGCAATGCCCCAGGCGATAGACTTGTCATTCGCCAGCCCCATGATCAGGCCGCGTTTGCCCGCCAGCAGTCCATTCGCCATTTTTGTCCCCGCACCGTGTTATTCTTTGGGGGAAGCATTAGGTCAAGTTACTCCTTGCTTCAAGGGCGGCGGAACCATAGGTCACATTGCCAGACATGTGACGTTGCAAATGGACCGATTGCAGATGACCGACAGGACGGGGATTTTTGCCGGGGATAACCCCTTCGCAATCGCGCGAAGCTGGCTGGCCGAAGCCGAGGCTTCCGAGCCGAACGACCCCAACGCGATTGCGCTGGCGACCGTGGATGCGGCAGGCATGCCCAATGCGCGGATGGTGCTGCTCAAAGACATCAGTGACCATGATTTTGTGTTCTACACCAACTATGGCTCGGCCAAGGGCCGCGAGATCGAGGCGACCGGCAAGGCCGCCTTTGTTCTGCACTGGAAATCGCTGCGTCGGCAAATTCGTGTCCGCGGCGTGACCAGCCGCGAAGACGGGTCCGAGGCTGATACCTATTATGCGTCGCGCTCGCTCAAGAGCAGGCTGGGGGCCTGGGCCTCTCAGCAATCCGAACCGCTTGCATCCCGCCTATCGTTAATGGCAGAAGTGGCCCGTGTTACGGCGGCGCAGGGGGTAAATCCCGCGCGTCCGCCATTCTGGGGCGGTGTACGGTTGTGCCCCCATGAGATAGAGTTCTGGGCGGACGGAGCGTTTCGTTTGCATGATCGTTTCCGCTGGTGTCGCACTGACCAAGCGGGGGTTTGGAATATCCAAAGACTTAATCCCTAATGGCGCAATTCTGCCTTGGAACAGCGCTATAGGCACGACTTCTCGGGCGGCAGGTACTGACCAATGGTCATAGATACCTGCCCTAAACGGACGAATGGAAAGCTGCGGACGATGACACAAGAAGAAGGGGCGCAGCGCGTGGTTATCGGCCGCGTCAAGTGGTTCGACGCCTCCAAGGGATTCGGCTTCATTGTTGGCGACGAGAATGATGGCGACATCCTTCTGCATGCCAATGTGTTAAGGAATTTTGGCCAAGGCTCGGTGGCGGATAACGCGCGGATAACGGTGCGGGTGCAACGCACCCAACGCGGCGAACAGGCCACGGAAGTGCTTGAGATATCGCCGCCCGAAGGCGAGGATCGAGCGCCGATCGAGGATCTGGGCGACAGCGACATGGCCAGCATTGCCTTGTTGCCGCTGGAACCGGCTCGGGTGAAGTGGTTCGACAAGGTCAAAGGCTTTGGCTTTGCCAACGTCTTCGCACGGCCGGAAGATGTGTTTATCCATATCGAGGTTTTGCGCCGCTCCGGGTTTGCAGATCTTGAGCCGGGCGAGGCCGTTGGACTGCGGATTATTGAAGGCACGCGCGGACGAATGGCGGCGCAAGTCGCGTCCTGGGAAGCCGCGATGAAGGAACGTCTTTGATTCGGCTTAGGCTTTGGCGCGCCGGTCTGTTGTTTGTGGCCATATGTGGTCCCGTCGCGGGTGCCAATGCGGCGCCTGACTGTTCCGCCGGTGTGGTAGATCTGCGTTGGGACGGCGGGCAGGCGCGGTTCGCCGTAGAAATTGCCGATGATTTAGCAGAGCGCGCCCGCGGGTTGATGTTTCGTGAAGAAATGCCTGCGGCTGCAGGGATGCTGTTTGTCTATGACAGGCCGCAGGCCGCATCTTACTGGATGAAAAATACATTGATCCCGCTCGACATCATCTTCATCGGCGCGGATGGGACGGTGACGCGCGTGGCCAGGATGGCCAGACCCCATGACGAAACCCCGATCCCCGGCGGCAGTGCGATTCAATTCGTGCTTGAGATCAACGGCGGGTTGGCGACGGGTCTTGGCCTGCGCCAAGGGGCCGTGCTGCGGCATCCCGCGATTGATCAAACTGTGGCAAAATGGCGCTGCAACACCCCCTGATCCGGCGGCGTTGCCTATGGGAGCGCCCGCCAGAGGCCTCAGGCCGAAGCTCTGATAGCGACGATTTTCAAAAGAAATGCGGCCCCTGTCGATTGATGGCAGAGGATTCCGTTTTCGCCCTTCCTTTTGGGCGGCTCAGGCGCTAGAGAGCGGGCGTCGGGGCGTAGCGCAGTCTGGTAGCGCGGCGGTTTTGGGAACCGTAGGTCGTAGGTTCGAATCCTATCGCCCCGACCACTTCCCCGCTTATTCAGGCAGTTGGAAATTTTGCTCAGGCTCTAGGGGCGAGATTTTTTTGCCCCATCAAAGCCCGCAAAAACCAGCTCGGGCGGGCAGGGGTCTTGTGGATAATTTGAGGTAAACTTTGAAGGCAGGGTGGCAAATTGCCGCGATGCTTGAATATTTCGCCATCCCGGCAGATGGCCGCGCCTGTGGGTGAATCGCTTAAGGATTTTTGCCCAGCACGAGGCGTGCGGCGGTCAACAGAAAATCCTTCACAAACGACTAATAAATTTGTTGCCTTGTCGTCCAATCCACGTCAATTTGTGTTGTGGTGTTCGGACGTATACAAGATATAGTGGTTTCCGACCTGCTTCACAAAGACGGCCACAGGCGGAAACGCGCGGAAATCACGGGATAAATCCTGTATCTGCGCAACGCCACGTGGCGCTGACAGGCGACTCGCTACGCAAGATGTGCGGTGCAAGGCTTCCCAACAGAGAAGCCACCGCGTGAAAAAGAAACGACGGGGGCAGTGATGAAGATTGAACGTAAATTCACCAAAGCGGAACATGGCGCCTATGGCGATATCGCCTTTGGAACGACCGTATCCGAGATTCGCAATCCTGATGGCACCATCGTCTTTCGCAACGACGCCGTCGAAGTACCGACCGGGTGGAGTCAGGTGGCATCCGACGTGCTGGCGCAGAAGTATTTTCGTAAAGCCGGGGTTGCCGCGCGGCTGAAAAAGGTCAAGGAAAAGGCTGTTCCGGAATTCCTCTGGCGCTCGGTCCCCGATGAGGAGGCTTTGGCAAAACTGCCGAAGGAAGCGCGCAACATCGGTGAAAGCTCTGCCAAGCAGGTTTTTGACCGGCTGGCCGGGGCTTGGACCTATTGGGGGTGGAAAGGGGGCTACTTCACCACTGAAGCTGACGCTCAGGCATATTATGATGAAATGCGCTTCATGCTGGCCGAACAGATGGCCGCCCCGAACAGCCCGCAATGGTTCAACACCGGGCTGCATTGGGCCTACGGCATCGACGGCCCGTCGCAAGGTCACTATTACGTCGATCATAAAACCGGCGTGCTGACCAAATCCGCCAGCGCTTATGAACATCCGCAGCCGCATGCCTGCTTTATTCAATCGGTCAAGGATGATCTGGTCGGTGACGGCGGCATCATAGATCTGTGGGTGCGTGAAGCGCGGCTGTTCAAATATGGCTCGGGCACCGGCACCAACTTCTCCAGCCTGCGGGGCGAGGGCGAAAAACTGTCGGGCGGCGGCAAATCAAGTGGGCTGATGGGGTTCCTCAAGATTGGCGACCGCGCGGCAGGCTCGATCAAATCGGGCGGCACCACCCGGCGCGCCGCCAAGATGGTGATCTGCGATATGGATCACCCCGATATTGAGGCTTTCATCAACTGGAAGGTCATCGAGGAACAAAAGGTCGCCTCTCTGGTGGCCGGTTCCAAGATGCACGAAGCCCGCCTGAACGAGATTTTCGGCGCAATCCGCCAATGGGATGGATCGACCGAGGATGCGGTTGATCCGGTCAAGAACCCGGCCTTGAAGGCGGCGATTCGTGGCGCCAAAAAAGTCATGATCCCCGAAACTTACGTCAAACGGGTGCTGGACTATGCGCGGCAGGGTTACAGCAGCATCGAATTCCCGACCTATGATACCGACTGGGATTCGGAAGCCTATGCATCGGTTTCGGGCCAGAACTCCAACAACTCGGTCCGCGTCACCGACGCGTTCCTGAAGGCGGTCAAGGATGACGCCGATTGGGAACTGATCCGCCGCACCGACGGCAAGATCGCCAAAACCGTCAAGGCCCGCGATCTGTGGGCGCAGGTCGGCCATGCCGCCTGGGCCTGTGCCGATCCCGGCATCCAGTTCCATGACACGGTGAACGCCTGGCACACCTGCCCGGAGGATGGGGCGATCCGTGGATCCAACCCCTGTTCGGAATATATGTTCCTCGATGATACCGCCTGCAACCTTGCCTCGATGAACCTCTTGACCTTCTACAAGGGCGGCCAATTCGACGCCGAAGCCTATATCCATGCCACCCGCCTCTGGACGGTGACGCTGGAAATCTCGGTGCTGATGGCGCAGTTCCCGTCCAAGGAAATCGCCCAGCGATCCTATGATTTCCGCACCCTGGGTCTGGGCTACGCCAATATCGGCGGCCTGTTGATGACCATGGGCCTTGGCTACGACAGCGACAAGGGCCGGGCGCTCTGCGGGGCGCTGACCGCCCTGATGACGGGTGTGTCCTATGCAACATCCGCCGAGATGGCGGGTGAGCTGGGGGCGTTCCCGTCCTATTCCAAGAATGCGTCCCACATGCTGCGGGTGATCCGCAACCACCGCAATGCCGCCTATGGCAAATCGGATGGGTACGAGACTCTGGCGGTGAAGCCTGTGCCGCTGGATCACGCGAACTGCCCCGACCAAAGCCTTGTTTCCCTTGCAAAATCCGCCTGGGATGAGGCGCTGGCTTTGGGCGAAAAGCACGGCTACCGCAACGCCCAATCCACGGTCATTGCGCCCACCGGCACCATCGGTCTGGTGATGGACTGCGACACCACCGGCATCGAGCCGGACTTCGCGCTGGTCAAGTTCAAGAAGCTCGCCGGTGGCGGCTATTTCAAGATCATCAACCGCTCGGTTCCGGCCGCCCTGGAAACCCTTGGCTATGGCGCGGCGGTAATCGCGGAAATCGTTGCCCATGCCGTCGGCCATGCCAGCCTTGGCAACTGCCCCGGCATCAACACCACGGCGCTGATCGGTCACGGCTTTGGGCAGCGCGAGCTGGAAAAGGTCGAAGCGGCACTTCCCACCGCCTTCGACATCCGCTTTGTCTTCAACCAATGGACGCTGGGCGAAGAATTCTGCACGCGCACCCTGGGCATCCCTGCGGAAAAACTGGCCGACCCGACCTTCGACATTCTGCGCCACCTTGGCTTCACCAAGGCCCAGATCGACGCCGCCAATGATCATGTCTGCGGCACGATGACGTTGGAAGGTGCCCCGCATCTGAAAACCGAACACTATTCGATTTTTGATTGCGCCAATGCCTGTGGCAAAACCGGCAAACGCTTCTTGTCGGTGGGCAGCCACATCACCATGATGGCCGCCGCGCAAAGCTTCATCTCCGGCGCCATTTCCAAGACCATCAACATGCCCAACAACGCCTCTATCGACGAGACGTTGGCAGCCTACGAACTGTCTTGGTCGCTGGGTGTCAAAGCCAACGCCCTTTACCGCGATGGCTCGAAACTGTCGCAACCCCTGGCCTCGTCGCTGGTCGAGGATGACGAGGAAGCCGAAGAGATTTTGCTGAACGGCTCGGCGCAGGAAAAAGCCGCCGTACTGGCGGAAAAGATTATCGAAAAGATCATCATCAAGGAAATCGTCCGCAGCCACCGCGAAAAACTGCCCGAACGCCGCAAGGGCTACACGCAAAAGGCCATCGTCGGCGGTCACAAGGTCTATCTGCGCACCGGTGAATACAAGGACGGCCAGCTGGGCGAGATTTTCATCGACATGCACAAGGAAGGTGCGGGCTTCCGCGCCATGATGAACAACTTCGCCATCGCGGTGTCGGTCGGCCTGCAATACGGCGTGCCGCTGGAGGAATTCGTCGAGGCCTTCACCTTCACCAAGTTTGAGCCGGCCGGCATGGTGCAGGGCAATGAGACGATCAAGAACGCCACCTCGATCCTTGACTATATCTTCCGCGAACTGGCGGTCAGCTACCTTGACCGCACCGATCTCGCGCATGTCCAACCGACCGGTGCTGCCTTCGACGATATCGGCGGCGGCTCGGACGAGGGGCGCACCAATGTCGCCTCGGTGTCCGAGACGGCGGCCTCAAAATCGCTAGAGATGCTGCGCCATGTCTCGTCAACCGGCTATCTGCGCAAACGCCTGCCGCAAGAACTGGTGGTGCTGCAAGGGGGCATCGGCGCGATGACATTTTCCGGGGCGATCGACCCGGTGGCGGCGCTGAACACGCTGGTTCCGGAAACCGCACTTTATGCGGCAAGCGGCGGATCGACCGCCATCGCCTCAGGCACCGTCGGGTTCGATCCGCGCACCAAGGCCAAGATGCAAGGCTACGAGGGCGAGGCCTGCGGCGAATGCGGCAACTACACATTGGTGCGCAACGGCACCTGCATGAAATGCAACACCTGCGGCGGAACGTCGGGGTGTAGCTGAAGGAATTGAGGGTTGGGGCGCAGAGTTACAGCTCTACGCCCCGGCTTTCCCGCAATCGCATAGCACGCTGCGGGATAAACCAAATCGGCCTTTCCGGGTCGATGCTGCCTAAGCACCACGAAGTAATTTGGCGAACAATAGCGTGCTGAGAAATACAGGATTTACCCACCAAAAACCTGGGGGTGCCTGTGGATAAGTGAAAGGCCAAAGCTATGGCTTCAAAGAAAATCACGGTTACCCGTGAATCCAGCACGGGGCTCAATACGCACTTCAATGTGCCGGGCCAAGGTGAAGTGACGAGGGCAAAGCTCGTTCGGGAAGTCGATGCCGGGAAGCATCCCGGATACCATACTCGAACGCACGATAATCTCACTTACGTCGCTTCCAATCCAGATGGTTCCGCCAAGAACAATCTGGGTTAACAAGATCCGGGGCGGGTGCGCTCGCCCCTGACGACGTTCAGGCCGCAGGCCAGAAAACCGAGCGGTATCAAACAGGAGCCTGAACGGCGAAACTGAAACGGGGCAGGGCGACCTGCCCCTTTTTTCGTGTCAAATGAGCCATAGGGGGAAATCCGGCCGACTTTTCCCCGCAATCTATCCCCTTGAAAATTTCGCCGCTTGGACCCAAGTTAAGGGCATCGCGCGAAGGTCCCTCTATCCGGGATCGCGCCGACAGGAGATGACGATGACCAAATCCATGCTTGCCCTTGCCCTGACCTTTGGCGTGATCGGCTTTGCCGCCCAGGCCCAGACCGTGGTCACCGATACCGATGGCAACGGCACCTATTCTATTGAGGAGTTGACGGCCGCCTATCCCGATATGTCGGCGGCGACCTTCACCACCATGGACGTTGATGGCAGCGGCGCGGTGGATGCCGACGAATTGCAGGCCGCCCGTGAAAACGGGGTTATCGCGGCCTGACCGGCCCGGTCAGGCGCCGCGCCGACGGCTAGGAAGTTTAAGGTGTTTGCCCCGAGATTGCATCTCGGGGCTTTCGCAATTTCAGCAGCTTCCCGCTGAGGCGATTGGCTGATACAGGCATTCCTTCGCCGAAATCCGCGCAATGTCCCATGCCCCCTTGCGACTCGGCTGACCATCCGCCAGACAGGCGCCGTGACGACAAGTCACTGATTCTAAGGCGAAAGCCGATACTAGGAGACTACATATGAAAGCGCTCGTTCTGGCACTTGCCACCATCACCTCCTTCGCAGCAGTTGCGGCCAACGCACAGACCGTTGTGACCGACACCGATGCAAACGGCACCTACTCGATGGAAGAGCTGAAGGCAGCTTACGCTGACCTGACCGAAGAAACCTTCAAAGCCGTTGACGCAAACGCCGACGGCGCTGTTGACGCGGACGAGCTGAAAGCAGCGATCGAAGCTGGCACCCTGCCGGCCTGATCCCGACAGGGATCTGATCGCTTCAGCCGCGCTGAAACAGGAATGGGCTCCGGGGGCAACCCCGGAGCCCATTTCCTTGTCTATCATCGGCTCAGACGCCGCGCGACAGGGCCGCAACCCCGGTGCGCGCCACATCGATCAACCCCAGCGGCCGCATGAGATCGGCGAAGGCATCAATCTTTTCCGGTGTGCCGGTGATCTCGAAGACAAAGCTTTCCAGCGTCGAATCGACCACATTGGCGCGGAAAATCTCGGCCAGCCGCAAGGCCTCGATGCGTTTCTCGCCGGTGCCGGCGACTTTGAACAGCGAAAGCTCGCGCTCGACACTCGGTCCCTCCACCGTCAGGTCATGCACCTCATGCACCGGCACCAGGCGGCCCAGCTGCGCCTTGATCTGCTCGATCACCTGCGGCGTGCCGCGGGTGACCACGGTGATGCGGCTGCGGTGACCCTTATGGTCGACCTCGGCCACCGTCAGACTGTCGATGTTGTAGCCGCGCCCGGCAAACAGGCCAATGACCCGCGCCAGCACACCCGCCTCGTTATCGACCAGAACCGCCAGCGTATGACACTCGGTCACCTGCGCATTGGGGTCGCGCAGGTCATAGGCCGAATGGCTGGTCGAGCCTTTTTTGATGTTCAGTGCGGACATCTACATTCACCTTTGTCTAAATATCCTCGGGGGGTTGTCACTGGTGCCGCCATTGGTCCGAGGCCCAATGGCAACGGGGGCAGACAGCCCCCCCGTCTGCTCAGACCAGCACCGCGCCCCTGGCGCCGATGGCACCTTCGGCATCGGCGTCGCCCAGCAGCATCTCATTATGCGGTTTGCCCGACGGGATCATCGGATAGCAGTTTTCATGCTTTTCCACCCGGCAATCGAAAATCACCGGTCCGTCATAGGCCAGCATCTCCTCGATGGCGCCGTCCAGATCCGCCGGATCGGAACAGCGGATACCCTTGCAGCCAAAGGCCTCGGCCAGTTTGACGAAATCGGGCAGCGATTCCGACCAGCTTTGCGAATAACGCTCGCCGTGCAGCAATTGCTGCCATTGGCGCACCATGCCCAGCCGCTCATTGTTCAGGATGAACTGCTTGACCGGGGCGCGGAACTGCATCGCCGTGCCCATTTCTTGCATGTTCATCAGCCACGACGCTTCCCCGGCGACGTTGATGACCAAAGCCCCGGGATGCGCCACCTGCACGCCGATCGACGCAGGCAGCCCGTAGCCCATGGTGCCCAAGCCCCCCGAGGTCATCCAGCGATTCGGGCCTTCGAAGTTCAGATATTGCGCCGCCCACATCTGATGCTGGCCGACTTCGGTGGTGATATAGCGGTCGCGGCCCTTGGTCAGCGCCTCAAGCCGTTCCAGCGCATATTGCGGCTTGATGACCTTGTCCGACCCGCGGTAGCTCAGGCATTGCTTCGCCCGCCATTCGCTGATCCGGCCCCACCATTTGACCAGACCCTCTTTGTTGACCTTGCGCCCCCGGGCTTTCCAGACCTTCAAAAGGTCCTCAAGCACATGGCCCACATCGCCGACAATCGGCACATCCACGCGGATGACCTTGTTGATCGACGACGGATCAATGTCGATATGCGCCTTTTTTGATCGCGGGCTGAAATCCGCCAGCCGCCCGGTAATGCGGTCATCAAAGCGCGCGCCGATGTTGATCATCAGATCGCAATCGTGCATGGCCAGATTGGCCTCATAAAGCCCGTGCATGCCCAGCATGCCGATCCAGGCTTTGCCCGATGCCGGATACGCCCCCAGACCCATCAGCGTCGAGGTGACGGGAAAACCAGTGGCGTCTGCCAATTCGCGCAGCAACTGGCTTGCCGCCGGGCCAGAGTTGATCACCCCACCGCCGGTATAAAACAACGGGCGTTCGGCTTTTTCCATCAGTTCAACCAGCTCGGTGATCGCCTTGATGTCGCCTTTCACCTTCGGCTGATAATGGCTGACCTTGGCTTCGCGCGGGCCGCAATAAGTGCCGGTGGCGAATTGCACGTCCTTGGGGATATCAACCAACACCGGGCCGGGGCGGCCCTGGGTGGCGACATGAAAGGCCTGATGCAGGGTTTCGGCCAGCTTGTCGGTGTCCTTCACCAGCCAGTTATGCTTGGTGCAGGGGCGGGTGATGCCCACGGTATCGGCTTCTTGAAAGCCGTCGGTGCCGATCATGAACGTCGGCACCTGGCCGGTCAGCACCACCAGCGGAATGGAATCCATCAAGGCATCCGTCAGCCCGGTCACCGCATTGGTGGCGCCGGGGCCCGAGGTCACCAGCACCACCCCCGGCTTGCCGGTCGAGCGCGCATAGCCTTCGGCCATATGCACCGCACCTTGTTCATGGCGCACCAGAATGTGGCGAATATCGTTTT
>JANMDM010000303.1:0-5232 GCA_031376305.1 Pseudomonadota bacterium
TATCATCGCCATTCTGGAGGATCGCGGCCATCCGCATCCCGATTGGGCGCACACCGTGGTCAGGCTTCACTCTGAGACCGGCAAGAGTGTCATCGGCGGGGCGATTGATTGCAAGGAACCGGTCAGCCTGCTGAACTGGGCCTTTTATGTCACCGATTTCGGCCGCTACGGTCGCCCGTTCCCCACCGGCCCCGCCGAATGGGTGTCGGATGTGAATGTCACCTATTCGCGCAACGCGCTTGAGGCGACGCGGCACCTGTGGTCGGACCGCTTTCACGAACCGGTGGTGAACTGGTTCCTGATCGAGCGCGGCGATGAACTCCTGCTCTCGAACGAGCTGATCGTCGATCATGTCCGCCCGCCCGCCACCCTGGCGCGGCTGTTGCCGGAACGCTTCCACTGGGGGCGGCTGTTCGGCAATATCCGGGCGCGGCATTTCACCCCGTTGCAGCGGGTCGCCTATATCGCCCTCAGCCCGCTGATCCCGCCCAGCCTGTGGCTGCGCCACGGGCTGACGCAATGGCGCAAAGGCAAGGGCGGACGCTATCTGCTGGCTTTGCCCTATATCATCGTCCTGACCACCGCCTGGACCCTGGGCGAGGTCTGGGGCTATGTGACCCGCCGTGCGTGATGCCATGAACGCCCCGGATTTTGATGTCATCGTCGTAGGCTCGGGCGCCGCGGGCGGCTGGGTGGCCAAGGAATGCGCCGAGCGTGGCTGCAAGACGCTGGTGCTTGAGGCCGGACGGCGGCTGGATCCCAAGGCCGATTTCCCGCCGCCCGCCCATGAAGGCGGCTCGCGCGTGTCAATTGCCACGCGCATCCGCTCGATCCTGACCGGGCAAAAGGTGCAGGCGCGCTGCATGTCCTTTACCCCGCAGACGGCGCATCTGTTCATCAACGACCGCCAGAACCCCTATACCACCGCCAAAGGCAGCCGCTTTAACTGGTACCGCGCCCGTCAGGTCGGCGGGCGGATGCATCTGTGGGGGCGCAACGCCTTGCGGATCTCTGACGCTGATCTGAAGGCGGCGGAAACCGACGGCTTTGGCGACAGCTGGCCGCTGAGCTATGCCGACCTTGCGCCGTGGTATGGCCATGTCGAGCGGTTCTTAGGGGTCACCGGTGCTGCGGCCGGGATCGCCAATCTGCCCGACGGCGACTATTCCGGCCCGCATCCGCTGACCGAAGCCGAACGCGCCCTGATGGCCGAAATGGCGTTGAAATGGCCCGACCGCCCAGCCACCACCTGCCGGATCATCCACCACATGACCGACCGGCAAACCCCGACCCTGAAAGCCGCCGCCGCCAGCGGGCGGATGGAGCTGCGATCCGGGGCCATAGTGGCACGGATCGACACCGATCCGGTCAGCGGTCTTGCCACCGGCGTCACCTATATCGACGCGGTCAGTGGCCAAAGCCACAAGGTCACCGCCCGCGCCGTGGCCGTCGCCGCCTCGACCGTCGAAAGCACGCGGCTTTTGCTGTTGTCGCACGGCCCGCGCCATCCGCGCGGTCTGGGAAATTCTTCTGGCAACCTTGGCCGCTATCTCTCCGATCACCTGATGGTCTTTCGGGCCGGAACCCTGCCGCGGATTGAAGGCATGGGGGCAGGCCACGACCCCTATGATTTCGGCCAGCAATCGGGGATCTACATCCCGGCGTTCCGCAACCGGCAGGGCAATGACGGCCTGGGTTTCCTGCGCGGTTATTCGCTTTTGGGGTCGGTCGGACGGCTGGAACCCGGCTGGTTCTTCATGGCCATCGGCGAGGTCTTGCCGCGTGCCGACAATCGGGTAGAGTTGGACCCGAAGAAACGTGATGCTTGGGGGATACCGGTGGCAAAAGTCACCTTCACCCATTCGGACAACGAGCGCGCAATGATCAAGGATATGCAAAGCGTGCTGAAAGATTTGTCCGACAGTTTCGGCCTGCCCGAAGATCTTTTGGGCCGCGAAGGGCTGGTGGCCAGGCTGGCCTACAAGATCGCCGGACCCTTGGTCTATACGCCCGAAGGCGCGCTGGTGCCCGGCTCGTCGATCCACGAGACCGGCGGGGCCTGCATGGGCGATGATCCGGCCCGCCATGTGCTGAACCGCGACAATCAGGTTTTCGACGCACCCAACGTCTATGTCACCGATTCTGCCGCCTTTCCGACCAACCCGTTTCACAACCCCGGCCTGACCATCATGGCGCTTTCAGCGCGGGCCGGTGCGAAAATATCCAATGATCTGAACGGTAAAGTGGTATGATCTTGCCGCATGCCATCGTCTGACCCTAAAGAGAAAACCCGCCCATGCCCCAAAAAGCCAAGCCGTTCTGGCACCGCCCGTTCTACCGGGTCTTCGGAATTCTGCTGGCCGGTTTTGCGGGCCTGTACCTGATGGCACAATCGGCGTTGACCGATCTTGACCGGCTTTCTGCATCGGGCGCCACACCATCCGCCGCCACCGGGCTAAACCCGCTTTCGGCCCCCAAGGACTGGGCGCTGTTCCTTGTCGCGCAAGTGCTGCCGCTGCGCCAGCCGGGGGCAGACACCGTCGCACCCGGACGGGTGTTTCAAGACTGCGCCGACTGCCCCGAACTGGTCGAGATCCCAGCCGGATATTACCTTATGGGATCCCCTTTGTTCGAATCCGGTCGCTATCAGCAGTTTTTCGGCAGAACCCCGATCCATTCGCAGTTTCACTTCCTGAACCGCGAAGGCCCGCGCCGGTTGGTGCATATCGCGGCGCCATTTGCGCTGTCGCGCACCGAGATCACCTTTGCCCAATGGGAGGCTGCACAAGATGACCCGGACTGGGAAAAGATCACCGGTCGTGCGCCGCGCAAGCCGGTATTGGGAATGTCCGATCATCTGCAACGCGCCGTCACCAATGTGGATCGCAACGACGCGGAGGCTTTTGCCCTGTGGCTAAGCCACAAAACCGGCCAGCATTACCGCATCCCGACCGAGGCCGAATGGGAATATGCCGCCCGCGCCGGCACGGTGACGCGCTATCCCTGGGGCAATGACATCGGCAAGAACAACGCCAATTGTGTCGGCTGCGGCAGCGTCTGGACCGAGGTGCGCATCGGCCCTGTGGCGCTGCACCAGCCGAACGGCTTTGGGCTTTACGACATGAACGGCAATGGCTGGGAATGGGTGCAAGATTGCTTTGCGCCCTATCACCCGGCCGCGACGGCCGATGGGTCGGCCTATCTGTACCCCGATTGCGAACTGGGGCTGTTCAAGGGCGGCACGGCGATTGCGACGCCCTGGCAGAACCGCTCGGCAATGCGCGTTGGCCCACACCCTTTCAACAATGCCGAAGGGTCAACCATCCGGCTCTTGCGCGAATCGGAGTGAACCGGCCCGATCAGGCCCGCCCGAACTCATCCTCGATGCGCTCGATGTCATCTTCTTCCAGATAGGTTCCGGTCTGAACCTCGATAATTTCCACCGGGATCTTGCCGGGGTTGGCCAGCCGGTGGATGGCGCCGATGGGGATATAGGCAGACTCGTTTTCGTGGAGCTTTTTCACACTGTCGTCCACCGTCACTTCGGCGGTGCCGCGCACCACGACCCAATGTTCAGAGCGGTGATGATGGCGCTGCAATGACAGCTTCGCCCCCGGTTTCACCACGATGCGCTTGACGCGGAACCGCTCGCCCAGATCCATCGTCTGATACCAGCCCCAGGGCCGGTGGGTGCGGATATGTTCGGTGGCGACCGGGCGGCCCTTGGCCTTCAGCGCCTCGACCAGATCTTTCACGTCCTGGGCACGGTCCCGGTGCGCAACCATCACCGCATCCGCGGTCTCAACAATGATCAGATCATCCACCCCAAGCGCTGTGACCGTGCGGCTTTCGGCACGGATCAGGTTGTTGTGGGCCTCCATCGCCAACACGTCGCCCTTCAGCGCGTTGCCGTTGCGGTCCTTGAAGGCGACCTTCCACAAGGCGTTCCAGTCGCCCACGTCCGACCAGGTGAAACCGGCCTGAACCACATGGGCCTCATGGGTTTTTTCCATGAAGGCGTGATCGAATGAGATGGCGCGGATCTGCGAAAACGCCGGGCCGGGAATATGCATGCCCAGATCAAGGGTCATGGCCGCCACCGCTTCGGCCATGCGCTCCACCTCGTCAGGGTAAAGCTGCCGCATCGCTTCGATCAGCCAGCTGGCGCGGAAACAAAAGATCCCGGCGTTCCACAGACAGCCTTCAGCGATCAGCTTTTCCGCCACCACCACATCGGGCTTTTCCACAAAACGCGCGACGCTGCGCACGGCGGTGCCGGATGATTGGCCGGGGCGGATGTAGCCGTAGCCGGTGGCGGGTTCGCGCGGCTCAACGCCGATGACCGCAATCCCGGCCAGTTCGACCTTGGCGGCCGCGGTCCGCAAAGCGGCGCGGAACGCCTCATCCTCGGCGATCAGGTGGTCGGAGGGCATCACCGCCAGCACCGCGCCCGCGTCCCGGCCCGCGGCGATGGTCGCCGCCAGCAACACCGCCGCCATTGTATCGCGGCGCGCCGGTTCCAGCACCAACATCGCGTCGGGGGCCACCTTTTCGACCTGCTCCTTCAGCGTGAAGCGCACGGAATGCGATCCGATCACCATCGGCGCGCCAAACCCTTTGGCCGCCGTCACCCGAGCCAGGGTCTTTTGCAGCATGGTCACATCATCGGTCAGCGGCAAAAGCTGCTTGGCCATGCCTTCGCGCGACACCGGCCAAAGCCGCGTCCCGGTGCCGCCCGACAAGATCACCGGCAAGATCACTGTTGGCATTGCTTTTGGCCTCCGAATCTGTGGATCAAGCCCTTTGCACGGGTCATTTGTCGCAATGAGGCATCGTGGTGAAATAGCCTTCGGGCAGATATTCGCCGTAGGTGATGATACTGTTGTAGGTGCCATCCAGCACGTTGTTAATCTCTCGCACCATCTTGCCCGCCGCCGTCACCTCGATCACCCGACCCTCCATCGGCGACGAGATCAGCCAGTTGCCATTGGGCAGGCGCTGATGCTTGCCCATGATGAACGAGTTGAAATTGACCTCGGATCCCCAAAACATGTCGTGCGAGATGTTGGTTTTCGGGTCGATCTGAAGGATCGTCGACCGGTTGCGGTCGATATTGTTGGAAAACACCGTGATCGTGCCGTCGGCCTGGAAGTCCGCGTCATGCTGATCTCTCCACGGGCCGTGTTGCGCCCAAAGAACATCATGGGTCTGGCGGTCAATCACCGCCAGCAG
>JANMDM010000319.1:0-9025 GCA_031376305.1 Pseudomonadota bacterium
GAACTGATCAAGGAGCGAATGGTAGGCGGCCCAGACCTCGACCCCCTGAAAGCCCGCCTTCTGGCAGCGCAGCGCGGCGGCGATGTGGGCGTCGATCAGCTCAAGGATTTCGGCTTCGGTGACGCGGTGGCTGCCGTCGGAGTCATGGTAGCTTGGCCCGCCTGAGGGGGACCAATGCGGCTGGAAACTGTTGTCGGAATCGCCGTGGGCGCCGACGTGATAAAGCTGCTGGAGGATGACGCTGCCTGCGGCTTTCACCGGTTCCGTGATTTTCTGAAAATACGGAATGACGCTGTCGTCGGAATGACGGAAGTTGCCACGGGTGAGAACTCCTGTTCGGTGGACGGGCATCGGTTCGGCAACGATCATCGCGGCCCCGCCCAGCGCCCGTTCCAGCAGGTAGGCACCGTATTGGGCGCCCGGCAGGCCATCTTTGGCCATATTCGCGGTGTGGGCGCCAAAGACGATGCGGTTCCTGAGGATGTGGCCGCGCAGGGGAAGGGGCGAGAGGAGGCGGGTGTGGTTCATCTTAATACCAAGCATCCGCCACCCCGGTTTTCTTGCGGGCGATATAATCCAGAAGCGCCTCGTCGACGGCTTCGTCCATCGCCGGGGCCTCATAGTCGTGCAGGCGCTGTTTCCACAGGCGGTTGGCGCGGGTGGCGGCATCGTCGGAACCCTCGGCCTCCCATTGCTCGAACGGGCGGTTGTCGGCGGTTTCCGATTCCCAATAGGCGGTCTGGTAATTGGCCAGCGTGTGGGCGGAGCCGAAGAAATGATTGCCGGGGCCAACTTCGGCAAAGGCATCCTCGGCCAGCTGGTTATCGTCGATCTTAACGCCGTCGAGATAGGTATGCAGCGCCCCGCAAAGATCGGTGTCGAGGATGAATTTCTCGTAGGACATCGATAGAAGGCCATCAAGGAAGCCCGCCGAATGCAGGATGAAGTTGGCCCCACAATGGATGGCGGCCAGCATCGACATGGTGCCTTCGGTCATCGCCTGGGCGTCAGGCAGTTTCGAGGTGGTGAAATTGCCGGAGCATCGCAAAGGCAGGTTCAGGCGGCGGGCCAACTGGCCGATGACCATGGATCCGATCGCAGGTTCCGGGGTGCCGAACGTCGGCGATCCGGTGCGCAGGGCGGTCGAAGACAGGAAGTTGCCGAAGATCACCGGCGCGCCTTTGCGTTCCAGCTGGGTCAGCGCGCAGCCCGCCATGGTTTCGGCCAAGGACTGGGCGATGGCCCCGGCGTTGGTGACCGGCCCCATTGCGCCGCCAAGGATGAAGGGCACGATCACTGCCGCTTGACCAGCTCGGGCATAGGCGCGCAAAGACCGGGTCATGGTGCCATCCCAGACCAGTGGCGAGTTGACATTGACATTGCCAAGGATCACGCAGTTCTGGTCAACAAAATCACCACCAAAGGCGATGCGCGCCATGTCGATCGAATCCTCGCTGCGCTCTTCGGCGGTCACCGAGCCCATGAAGGCACGGTCGGAATAGCGCAGGTGCGCATAAACCATATCCAGATGCCGCTTGTTCACCGGGATATCCGTGGGTTCGCAAATCGTGCCGCCGGAATGGTGAAACCACGGCGAGGATTGCGCCAGTTTGATGAAGTTCTGGAAGTCTTGCAGCGCGCCAAAGCGGCGGCCACGGTCAAGGTCCATGACGAAAGGCGATCCATAGGCCGGGGAGAACACCACATTGCGCCCGCCGATGCGGATAGATTTGGCGGGGTTGCGGGCATGTTGGGTGAATTCGGCGGGGGCGGATGTCAGAATTTCGCGCAACATTCCCGGCTCGAACCGCACCCGGAGCCCGTCGATCCGGGCACCGGCCCTGCGCCAAAGGTCCAGCGCTGTGGGGTCGTCGCGAAAGTCGATGCCAATTTCGGCCAGAATCCGGTCGGCCACGGCTTCGATCCGGGTCAGACCGTCTTCGCCCAGAATATCATAGGTGGGGATGTTGCGGGTGATATAGGGTCGGCCCATATCGGTGCCGGTTTTGTCGGCACGTTCTTTGCGCCGACCTTCGCGCCCGCCATGGCGGGATCTTGCCCCCGTATCATTGGTCATCCCAGTCCCCCTGAGCGTGAGTCCAAGCGCGTCAATGCTAGGCGGCTATGGGGGATGCCGGAAAGACCCGGGGCCGACATTGTGTCGGCCCCTTGTGTCGTTTTTCATCATTGAGCCGCCGCTGGGGCGGGGTGATGTTCGGCACAGCCGGACCGGAACGAAGGGGCTCGATGCCCCAAAGGGCCGAAGTCTTCGGCTATTCGCCCGCCCAGCCGGAGATGGCCTTCACGTCAAGGAATTCTTCAATCCCCCAATGGCCGCCTTCGCGGGCCCGCCCGCTGGCCTTGACGCCGCCAAAGGGGCTGCCACGGCCACGGCCCTGACCGTTCATTTCAATCATCCCGGCTTTCAGCTGCCGCGCCAGCCGGTTGCGGCGGGCACCGTCCTGGCTTTGCACATAGTTGGTCAGACCGTAGATCGTGTCATTGGCCAGGTTGACCGCCTCGGCCTCGCTATCGAACGGCATGATCGCCAGCACCGGGCCAAAGATCTCCTCGCGGGCGATGGTCATGTCGGGGGTCACATCGGCAAAGACTGTGGGTTTTACATAGTATCCACGGTTCAGCCCTTCGGGTCGGCCCAAACCGCCAGCGATCAGCCGCGCGCCCTCTTTGATGCCGGTCTCGATCAGATCCTGGATCTTGTTGTACTGCGCTTCGGAGACCACCGGGCCGATATGCTTGCCGGGTTCATGGGCTGACCCGACTTTAATACTTTCGGCCACGGCCCTGGCGGTGTCCACCGCCGCGGCATAGGCCGAACGTTCAACCAGCATCCGCGACGGCGCATTACAGCTTTGGCCGGAGTTGTTCATCATATGCAGCACACCGCGCTTGACGGCATTTTCATCGGCGTCGGCGAAAATCAGATTGGCGCCTTTGCCGCCCAGTTCCAGACAGATCCGCTTAAAAGTATCCGCCGAAGCTTTGGTGATAGCCGCCCCGGCACGCGCCGAACCGGTGAAAGAAATCATTTCAACATCTGGATGGGTAGACAGATCGGTACCCACGCCGGGGCCGTCACCGTTCACCAGGTTAAAGACACCCGCAGGCAGACCCGCCTCATCCACCATTTCGGCGAACAGCATGGCGTTTAGCGGCGACATTTCCGATGGCTTCATCACCATCGTGCAGCCCGCCAGCATCGCCGGAATCGCCTTCAGCGTGACCTGGTTCATCGGCCAGTTCCAGGGGGTGATCAACCCAACCACGCCGACCGGCTCCAGCGCGATGCGGTCATTGGGAGCATGATCGCCCAAGGGCCGCAGGAATTGGAATTCCTTGAAGGCCAAGATGAAGTTTTCGATATGCCAGGTGCCAGCGCCCACTTGTGAGGAGCGCGACATGTCGATGGGCGCGCCCATCTCAAGGCTGGTCGCCGCGGCCATTTCCTCGGCCCGGCGCTTGTAGATCTCAAGGATTTTTTCGACATACGCCAGACGCTTTTCTGGGGGTGTGGTCGACCAGCCCGGCAAGGCGGCTTTGGCAGCCGCAACTGCCGCATTGGTGTCGGCGTGACCGCCCAGCGAAATCACCGCGCAGGGTTCTTCGGTTGATGGGTCGATGACCAGACAATCCCGGCCATCGCGCGGTGCTGTCCAATCGCCGTTGATGTAGAAGTTGCGTTTCTCGATCATGGGGCACCTCACTGTTCGCTTGCTAAACTGCCATCGCATTGAGGCAGCTACAAGTATTGCCCGCCGATTTGATCAAATAAACTTCCACTCGCCCGTTGGCCGCAGCTTGTTTACAGAAGATGTTGCTGCCTTGGATGGCTTGTTCTGATCAAAGCAGTCAGCATTTACGATAGTAAGGGAGTTTTTTCCCGATTCTTGACCAGTTGTCAGAACACAGATGAAATTCTGTCCGGCTCAGCATATGTGTAGAGTATTCCGATCAACTTTCCGGCAAGGAGCCACATCATGGGACTGCGCATCAACGATATCGCCCCCGACTTCACCGCCGATTCGACTCAGGGCAAAATCCGTTTCCACGATTGGGTGGGCGACAGCTACGCGATCCTGTTTTCGCACCCCAAAGATTTCACCCCGGTTTGCACCACCGAGTTTGGTGCCGTGGCCCAACTGGCGGGCGAATTCGAAAAGCGCAAGACCAAGGTGATGGGCGTGTCGGTCGACAATGTTGCCGATCACGGCAAATGGATGCGCGATATCGAGGCCTTTGCCGGCGTGCCCGCGAACTTCCCGATCATCGACGACAGTTCGATGGCGGTCGCCAAAGCCTATGACATGCTGCCTGCGGGAAAAGTCTTGCCGGACGGGCGCACACCTGCCGATACGGAAACGGTGCGAACGGTGTTTATCGTCGGGCCGGACAAGAAGGTGCGGCTGACGATGGCTTATCCGATGGCGGTGGGCCGCAATTTCTCAGAAATCTTGCGGGCGCTTGACGCGTTGCAAGCCACGGACGGATCGCCCTTTGCGGCGCCGGTAAACTGGATGCCCGGCGAAGATATGATCGTCAAGACTTCGGTATCGACCGAAGATGCCCAGCAACGTTTCGGCGCGCTGGATATCAAGCTGCCCTATCTGCGGTTTGCCAAAGCCCCGAAGTAAGGGCGCGGCGCGGGCAGAGACGGGGTGTTATTGCCCGCGCGACCGGCGTGACGCAAGCGCGCTTGCCGGTGGCCCCTTTGTGCGGGCAATGCTAAGACGGATGGATAGTTTGCAAAGGTTCTATTGGCCGCCATGTCCCGGATCAAACCCGTCCCTGACGCCCCCGCCGCAGCACCATCCGGCAGGGACGTGGCCAACGACGCAAGCCATACGCCGCAGTCTTTGGTGGAAAACCTCGCCAACCGGCTGTTTCAGGTTTCATCACACCCGTTCAGAGCCGTAAAGGACCATCTGATTTATCGGCTGCTGACCGCATTGGCCGGCAAACGCCGGATTTTTCCAAAGGCGATGGCGGATCGGTTTCGCAGCTCTGCGGCAAAGCGGGACCCCAATCGCTACCGGGCGCTGGCCCGGATGCCCGCCTCGGCGCCGCATCAGGGATCCGGCACACCGCGCCGGGATATCCGGTCGCCGGAATTTATGCCCTATGCCACCCCCGCGCCCATAAAGCCGGATGTAAAAGTGATTTGCTTTTATCTTCCGCAATTTCACCCCTTTGCCGAAAACGACGCCTGGTGGGGAAAGGGCTTTACCGAATGGACCAATGTCGGCAAGGCGCTGCCGATCTTCGAGGGCCATTACCAACCGCATTGCCCGATCCATTTTGGCTATTACGATCTGCGCATCCCGGCGGTCATGGAAGAACAGGCGAAGATTGCACGGGAATATGGCGTGGGCGGATTTGCCTATTACTTCTATTGGTTTGGCGGCAAGACACTGATGGAGGCACCTCTGCGCGGGATGCTGGAGAACCCGGCTATCGACATGCCGTTTTGCCTGAGCTGGGCCAATGAGAACTGGACACGCCGCTGGGATGGGGCCGAGCATGATGTGCTGATAGGCCAGCAACATTCGCTTGAGGATTCGCGCGCGTTGTTGCGGCATCTGGCTGATTACTTCAACGATCCGCGCTATATTCGTATCGGCAACAAACCTGTATTCATGGTGTATCGCGCCGATATCATCCCCGATATCAAGGCCACCACCGACATGTGGCGCGCCGAGGCCCAAGCCTTGGGGTTTGAGGGGCTTTATCTTATGGCCACGCAGACCTCAGGGCCGAAAGACCCGCGGAGGCTGGGCTTTGACGCGGCTGTGGAGTTTCCGCCGCTGGGCTTTGGGGCGCCGAAGGACTTGATTTCATTGAACATCACCAATCCAAACTTCACCGGCCGGATACACGACTACCGCGCGGTCGTCGAAAGGGCACTGGCTGATGACGCGCCGCGCTATCCGTTCTATCGCACCGCGATGCTGTCTTGGGACAATACCGCCCGAAAGCATGACCGCGCCGATATCTTTGCCGACTTCTCGATTGACGACTATCGGCGCTGGCTGGGCGAATTGTGCCGACGGGCGCGCCACCGTCCGGGGGCCACAAACGATGACAAGATCGTCTTTGTGAATGCCTGGAATGAATGGGCCGAGGGTACGCATCTGGAGCCGGACCAGTGGCTTGGGTTTGCATATCTGCACGCAACCTATGAGGCGGTGTCGAAAAAGACCTGATCGCAGGAGTTGTGGGGGCGTGTCGGACCGGCCGCCGGCCCGTCTTTGACATCACCCCAAGCGCAAAAGGGCCGCGACACCCTGACGCATCGGCGGACTTTCTCCGAAACCAAAGGTTTTCCCTTCCGATAGCGGTCGGATTCGGCTATTTGGCACCAAAGTTGACAAAAAAATTAATGGTGAAAATAAATGAGTGCGGATAAAAAACATACATATGAATATGACATTGATCTGACCAGCGACGTTGCCCCGGCGCGCGTAATCAGAATGATCAAGGAAGGCTCCAAGGTTCTTGAGATCGGCGCTGGACCTGGGTCAATAACGCGTCATCTGTCTGGCACCTTGGGCTGTGAGGTTGTCGCCCTGGAGATCGACCCCACGGCGATCGAGAAGCTGCGGCCCTTTGCAAAAAGCGTCTATGCGATGGATCTGAACGATCCCAATTGGAGCGATATGGTCAAAGCCAAGGATGGCACGTTTGACTACGTCATTGCCGCCGATGTTCTTGAGCATGTCTATGATCCGTGGGCGGTGCTTGGCGGCATGAAGAATTTGCTGAACGACAGCGGATCAGTGGTTCTGTCTTTGCCGCATGTTGGCCATGCGGCCGTGGCCGGATGCTTGATCGACGAAGATTTCGAGTATCGGCAATGGGGTCTGCTTGACCGCACCCACGTGCGGTTCTTCGGGATCAAGAACGTCCAGAACCTTTACGCATCGCAAGGGATGAGCATCGAGCAAGCCGAATTCGTGGTGCGCACGCCCGAGATGACCGAGTTTGTGCAGCGCTGGAACAGGCTGCCTTCCGACGTTAGATCGGCCCTGCAACGCAACCGGTTTTCGCATGTCTACCAAGTGGTCAGCCGCGCGGTGCCGTCAGATCGTGCGAAGAACAACATCTACCTTATGGGCCAATCGGTACCGCCGCCCGACAAGGCCACAGTCGATCATTGGATCAGCCTGATGGCGACAGTCGCAGCCCCGCAAGACAGCGATGCCCGTACCACCATCGGCAACGCCAGCGATGTTGTGCAGGCCGCCGCCCCGGTGGCCCCCAGCACCCCGCAACGTCGGCGGCGCCGCAGCCTGCTGAAACGGATTTTCGGGAAGCTAAAATGAAACCGGTTGTCGAAGATGGGGGAAACGCGGAGTCTCCGCGCCTGATTGCGTTTTATCTGACGCAGTTTCATCCGGTGCCGGAAAATGATCTGTGGTGGGGCAAGGGTTTTACCGAATGGACCAATGCGACAAAAAGCCTGCCCCTGTTCAAGGGCCATTATCAGCCGCATTTGCCCACAGATCTTGGGTTCTATGACCTGCGGGTACGGCAAACGCGCCACGATCAGATCGCAATGGCCAAGTCTTACGGCATCGACGGATTTTGCTATTACTACTACTGGTTTTCGGGCACGCGGCTGCTGGAAGCGCCGCTGAACGACATGCTGGCCGATCCCGAAAGCGACATGCCGTTTTGCCTGTGCTGGGCCAATGAAAACTGGACACGGCGCTGGGATGCCGCCGAACATGAGATCCTGATCGCGCAGCAATACCGCCCGGAAGATGATCTCGGGTTCATCAAGTCGCTTGAGCCGTTTTTGAAGGATCCGCGCTATATCAAGGTGGGCGGCGCCCCACTGATCATTGTGTACCGGCCACAGCACATGCCGGATTCGGCCAAGTCAATTGCGGTGTGGCGGGACTATTGCGCCGCGGTCGGTATTGGGGAAATCCACCTTGCCTGCGCGCTGACCCATGGAAACTGGGACCATCGTCTCTATGGGTTCGATTCCGGGGTGGAGTTTCCGCCGCATAACATGGCGTCGCCTAACCTTGCCGCCAAACTGGATTTTCACGCGCCCTATTCCGGCTACTGCCCGGACTACAGCGACATCGCCGAGATGTATCTGAAAAACACCTACGGACCTGAGCGCAGCGTGTTTCGCGGGGTTTTCCCGTCTTGGGACAACAGCGCCCGACGCGGCAGCATTGGCACCGTCATTCTGAACGGAACGCCGGAAAACTATCAGCATTGGCTGGCCAGTGCGATCGCCAACACCAAAGCGGATTTTCCGCAAGGGGATCGCCTGGTGTTCATCAACGCCTGGAACGAATGGGCGGAAGGCTGTCACCTGGAGCCGGACAGAAAGTACGGCCACCGCTTTCTGGAAGCGACTGCCAGCGCCAAAGCCGGTATCGATACCGGAACATGGGCGCATCGCGGCGGTGGTGAGTATACCTTTGCCGGACAGGTTTCTGGCCGGAATTTTCTGCCCACCACCCCAAAGAAAAGCTTGCTTAGCCGTAGCTTCCGGGTAGTTCGGGATGTAGTGAGCGGACGACTATGGCGAAAGGGTGCATGATGATGCCGCGGTGGGCAGGTTTGCGAAGGAAAACAGTAAGTGACAGCGAAGGTACCATGCGGGAACGCTATCTGAACCTGGTGGCCAAATCGCTGGACGGGACGATTTATGACGATGCGCCCTTGCCCAGCAATGGCACAGGCGTCTTCGATGAAACCTTGCGGGAATATGGCTGGGATTGGCCATCCAAGGCTTTCACCATGGTGGGCACCCGGCGGTTGCGGAACTTTCGCACGCTGATCGAGTCGGTCATTGGCGAGAAGATCCCCGGCGATATCGTCGAGACCGGCGTCTGGCGCGGCGGTGCCTGTATCATGGCGCGGGCGGTGCTGTTGGCCTATGGGGTCACCGACCGCAAGGTGATCGTCTGCGATTCATTCGAAGGCCTGCCGCCGCCCAATGCCGAACAGTTTCCGGCCGACGCCGGGTCCAACTTTCATGAAT
>JANMDM010000330.1:0-2665 GCA_031376305.1 Pseudomonadota bacterium
TGTTCATGCTATGCTCGCGGCACAACTCAGCCACCGGCACACCGCCTTCGGCCTGGCGCAGGATCGCAAGAATCTGTGATTAGCTGTATCTGGTCATGTTCATCTGAATCTCCTCATGCATCCTGCCGAGAAAACTCTTCCCCCCGCACCCCCTTAGTATCGGGGGGGATTACCAAAGGTCGTCCAGCGGTTTCTTGGTGCTGTCGAATTCGACACGGGCCATCAGGTTAGTCCGGTTGGCAGACGAGGGCTCGCCGATATATCATCAGCGGACCCTTTGTTGGTAAACGGGCGGACCAAACCGATCAATGCCTGTTGTGGGTGACGCTTGGGCTCTTCGATGTTGATACCAACGCGACTTCAGACTGGCGGGGCAAGACTTGATACTTGTGCCCGGTCAAGCCTTTCGGTGGTCCCCATTTTTGGGCTGCTCTTTTGACATCATTTCGGTCGCTGCACAGTTCGAGCGCAGGATGTCGCGCGATCACTTGCAAGGTTCGCAAAGCGGATCAAGGCGGCTTCATCGAGCCCGGGCATCATCAGGGCTGCCGCGACATCCGGTGCCTTTGCGCGAGCGCTTTCGCTGATCTCACTAACACGCCTCCGGATTAGGGGCAGGCCAAGACCGGCCTCGACCCCAAACGCGGCCCAACCCAGTTCATCCATCTCTGCCAGCGTCGCCCGCTTGCCGATCTTCATGGCAAGCTTTGCCGAAAGCTCTGGGTAGGCAACTGTTGCCAGCAGATCATACAGCGGAGCGAGGCGCGCGCCCTCCTGATCATAGAGGATGGAGAAGTTCTTCCCATGCGCGTCTGCATTGCCCGCGATCAGATTGAAAATGGCTGCGTCGAGTAGCTTCAGCACATCGACTGCGGGCCGGGCCGCGACGGCCCGCAATAGCGCGAAGCAATCCTTGAATGTTGGCCCGCCCTCGCTGGCGTATTTTGTCTCGGGCGGCACGCCCAGCGCCTGGCAGAAATCTTCCTGATGAATGCGGTGCACAGTCCCATCGGTATCGTGCGCGCGGTCATAGCGCTGAACCAGCAGGAAGGTCCGCCCCGCTACAACGCGCGGTTCAACCGCCGCAACGTCAAGACCGACGCTGGCAGCCAGCCGCATTACGAAGGCTTCATTCTCGGTGGTGGCAGCAAAGCGGGCGATCGGCGGCTTCAGGATATGGGTGGTCGGCTGGCCGGGCGCTGGCAAAGCCACCACGCCGTCCAGTAACACAACCGGAATCTTGGACTGTGCCCCTGCGAGGGAAAGCCGTAGCCCTTCTTCACCTGCAAGCAGGGGGCGGAGCGGCAAGGCGTCAAGCACGCGGATCAGTCCGGTATCGTCGAGCCGCGTGGGTTGGGCGCTTGAATTGACAGAAGCCGGTTCCACGCCGGGCGGCAGAAGTTGGAGGGCGCCTGCAACATCGCCACCGAGGCGGTCGAGCAGCGCGAAATCATTGGCGCGCGAGACACCAAGCGCTTGTGCCGCCGCATCGCGCTGGCCTTCCTCGGGCAGCAGGCCGCCGAAAAACGGGCGGCACTCGCGCCGTGAAAACGGTTCAGCACGTTTGGGCAGAGAGGCCGATAGTGCCGGCGCATCTTCGCGCGCCAGCCAATCGGGTGCATAGGCGAAACCAAGTTCGCCGTGCTGATTTTGTGTCAACTGACCGACAAGGTTGCCGTCCCACCAGATGTTCAGAGTGCGCATCATGGCTTCACCGGCGCCCGGGGCGGGGTGATCTCAAAGGTACAGCCCAGCGCCTGCAGAACCTGAAGCGCCTTGCCGATCTGTGCCGTTGGCTTGCCCGCCTCCAGATCGACGATGAAACGCAGGCCGACACCGGCCGCACCGGCAAGCTCGTCCTGCCGCAGGCCAGCTGCCTTTCGGGTGGATCGGACAATCTCTCCGATCTCGGCAGGGGTGAGGGTGCGCTTTGCCATCATATTTACCGAGCGGGATACTAGCGCAGTTGGGCTACCGTAGTCCACTGCGGAATTCCCGTTCGGGAAAAATATGAGTCAGAGGCCTAATTTCTACAAAAATATTCCCGATCGGGAATACTAACCACTCCATTTTTAAGGGCATACCGCAGTCCCATTTGGTTCCAGCGACCGCAATTCGGAACTATGCCACTATGTTGCATTGCCTCAACCGTTTTGGCGGTCGTGCCGAGGCCGTCAGGCTTCGATTTGCATCAGCCCCGCACCAGAGTTCTTTGACTTGGTCCGATACTCCGATGGGCGAACGGGAAGTTTTGTGGCCATGTCCCGCGCCGCTGATCGCGCGTCAGGAGCTATCGAGGGAACGAAACCCCGTCACCACCTTTCGGTCAAAGCGCCAAGTGATGACACGCGGGGTCAAGGCAGATTGCTCCTGTCAATCGGTCCCGGTCGCGTTCGGAAGATTTCGGGCCGTAAACACCCAATCCATGAAGGCCTGCATGGCGGTCCTGATGGAAGGTTCTGCAGGATTGCCTGAAACCAGATAGTAGTTGAACCGTTCAAGAACGGAGATGTGTGAAAGCTGGACCAGTCTTCCCATATCCAGATCATCACGAATCATAGCGACCGGGCAGAGGGCAATGCCCTGTCCAGAGAGCGCTGCGGCGCGCAACAGATTTCATCCTGATCTATCGCGCCGCCGGGCGGCAGCGCCGCATGACGATCGG
>JANMDM010000331.1:0-23963 GCA_031376305.1 Pseudomonadota bacterium
GCCCGTCGATCACCGACAAAACCGCCAGCGCCCGCATCTTGGGCGTGGTCAGGCCAAGAGCCGCCATCTCGTCGCGGATCGAGGCGTTGTAGCGGCCCATGATGCGGTTCATCAGATAGGGTGCATAGTTCGACAGACCGATTTCACCCAAACGCGGCAGCGGGTCGGTTTCGCGGCGGTCCTTCATGCCCCCATCCTTTTTGCAAACAAGTATCCCGAACCACCGCCAAGACCGGGGCCCGGATGAACCGATGCGCCGATGTGATGCAGACCTCGGATCTTCGACGTGCCATTGACGGACTGTGCAAAAGGCCGGAACAGAAAAAACTGGTCGATGCTGCAAGCCCCGCCATAAGGGTCGCCGCCGACCAGGTTGAGGTTCATCGCCTGCAGATCGGTAGGCGAATAGGCGCGGCGTTTTAGGATGATCCGATCGAAGCCTTTGATATGGCGGGATAGCATCCGTTCTATGCGGTCAGCAAACGCTTCGCGGGTAGCGTCCGTCCACTCCGGCCCGCTGATGATTTCGCCGGCAGCGTCGCCTTTGATGCTGCGCGGTGCGTCCGGGACCTGAATCCAAAAGATGGCCTTGCCATCGGGGCAGCGCGACGGGTCCAGCCGGTGCGGCTGGCCGACGCAGAGCGTGGGCGTGGCGGGCAGCATCCCCCGTTCCGCCTCATTCGCGGACTTCGAGACGGAATCGATACCATCGGCCAGATGGATCAGCGCCACATCGTCAAGGCCGGGGGTCAGCCATTCAGGGGGCTTGTCCAGCGCGTAATGCAGCTGGAAATTGCCGCGCCCGTGGCGAAACCGCTGTGTCGCAGCCTTATCCTCGGGCAGGTGCAGGTCGCGCAAGAGCCGCCCGTAAAGCTGGCCAGGTGCCACCGAGGCCGCGACATTCGCCGCAGCGATCCGCGCGCCTCCGGCCAGTTGCACCCCTGTCACCCGGCTTTTTCCGGTCAGGATCCGGTCGACATCGGCGCCGGTGCGGATCACCCCACCGTGCGCTTCGATCAGCTTTCTGAACGCCTCGACCGCCTGCCCCGCCCCGCCCCTGACAACCGGCGCGCCCGCCACCTCAAGCGCAAAGGCCACAACTTTGCCCATCTGCGCCGAAGTGGGGCTTTCCGGGGTCAGGCCGCAATGCAGCACCCAAGGCGCCCAAAGCGCCTGCACCAGCGGGCTTTGATAGCTGCTTTCCAGCCACCCCCGCGCCGGAGCCAGCGCCGACCCAAACCATGCGGCAAGCCCGCGCGGACCACGCCGCCACGCCTGTTTCAACAGCAGTTTCAAAGTCGGCCATGACCAGAGCGGCCCGCCCAGAAGCGCAAACAAGAACGGGGCGTCAGCCGCAACGCCGCCCACATCATGCCCATGCGCCGAGCCGTCACCGGGGCAAGCCGCCTCCCACGCCGCAATGTTGGCGGCGCGGTCGGTGGACAGAACCAACGCTTCGCCATTCGGTCGCAAGACAGCGGTGGGATATTTTGTGTGGCAAAATTCCAACCCATGCCGCGCCAGATCTGCGCCCAAAGCCGCGTGGGCAGGCGAGGTCAGAAACAACACAAAGGTTGTGGCCATCACGTCGTGGTGGAAGCCGGGGATCGTCACCTGCTCGGTCCGCATCGCGCCACCAAGGCGGTCGTTTCGCTCTAAGACGACAACGCTTTGTCCCTTTCCCGCCAGCATCGCCGCAGCGACAAGCGCGTTGATCCCCGAACCGATGATGACGTGGTCAAATCGCTCCATTCCTTAGGCCTTTGGCACCAGCGCCAGGGCCCGGATCGGCGAGCCGGTGCCGCGCACGATCTTCAAAGGTGCTGCAATCAGGATCGCGCCCTTGGCCGGCAGCTTGTCGAGGTTGGCAAGGCTGGCCAAACCGTAGCGGTTGGCCTTGTGCAGAAGGTTATGCGCCGGATAGGGCGGATTCATGCCACCCGCCTGCCCGGCATCGGTGCCGATGCACTGGTTGCCCCAACCGATCGCCCCCTTGGCAAGGATATACTCGATGCAATCCACCGTCGGCCCCGGCGAATGCGGGCCTGTGGCGTCGGCATTCAGGTAGAGGGCTTCGTCATGGGCGCGGGCGTCCCAATCCGAGCGCATGACCACCCATTCGCCGGTCTTGATGGCACCGTGTTTTGCCTCCCACGCTTTAACCCCGTCGGCTGACAGAAGAAAGTCGGGGTTGGCGGCGACTTCCGTAGAACAGTCGATGACATTGACCGGCGCCACCAAACGCTGCATCGGGATCGTGTCGGTATAGCCGTCGGCATAATCCTTTCCGGTGATCCAGTGGTGCGGTGCATCGAAATGGGTGCCGGAATGTTCGCCCAGCTTCAGCCAGTTCCACGCCCAGAACGGCCCGTCCTTGTCGTATTCACTGATGCGGTGGATCTCGATCTTTGGCGTGTCTTTGGCAAAATCCGGTGGCAACTTCAAAAGTGGCGTATCAGGGCCAAGCGGGCCCGAAAGGTCTACGACCGCGACGCCCCCCGACAAAAGCATCGCACCCAACTGTTCCAACACCGAATTTGCAGACATTTCCTACTCCCTGAGCCGCGCAGGGCGTATTGCCCGCCCTTGGTGATGAATCATGCTAGACATAATTAAATGCATTTGCAAATATAATGCCGACGGAGGGAAGTGTGAATTTGACCAGAACCTACGATGCAGTGCTGATCGGAGCAGGCCACAATGCGCTGGCCTGTGCCGCGCATCTGGCGGCGAAAGGCTGGCGCGTGGCGGTGTATGAACAGGCGGCCGAACCCGGAGGTGCCGTGAAATCCGGAGAATATACCCTACCGGGATATCGCCATGACTGGGCGGCAATGAACCTTTCGCTTTTCGCCGGATCTGGGTTTTTTCGCAGCCATGGCCCCGAATTGATCCGGCACGGGCTTGAGTTCGCACCCGTCGCTGATTGTTTTGCCAGCGTCTTCCCGGATGGAAAATGGTGCGGCGTCTCAACCGACCGAATCGCGACATCCGCGCGGATCGCGGCTATATCGCAAAAGGATGCGGCCACCTGGGAGGCGCTTTCAGCCGGTTTCCCGGCAGAGGCCGCACATCTGTTCGCCTTATTGGCAAGTCCGATGAAAAAACGTGCGTTAGCACGTATTTTCTGGAACATCTGGCGCACCAAAGGAATAAGGGGCTGTCTAGACATGCTGCGGTTCCTGATGTCCTCGCCCCGCCAATGGCTTGAGGAAACTTTTGACTCCGCTGAGGTAAGGGCCACGCTCGCGGCCTGGGGGATGCATCTTGATTTTGCCCCCGACATCGCCGGTGGGGCGCTTTTTCCCTATCTGGAGGCAATGGCCAACCAGTCTTTCGGCATGGTGCTGGGTAAAGGCGGCGCCGATACGATGATCCGCGCGTTGGTGGCGATGATCACGGCGCGGGGCGGGATTGTTGAATGCGGCGCCAAGGTTGAAAGGGTCCTGCATCAAGGTGGTGTGGCGCGCGGAATTGCGCTGGCCGATGGGCGGCAGGTCATGGCCAGCCGCGCCGTCATTGCCAATGTCGCACCCGGCAAGCTTGGCACGCTGACCGGGGCGTCGGGGGATGCCCGCTTTGACCGAGGCATGGCAAGCTATGCCCATGCACCCGGCACGATGATGATCCATCTGGCGCTGTCTGACCGGCCCGATTGGTCTGCAGGGAAGGACCTCATGCGCTTTGCCTATGTGCATATGGCGCCATCGCTGGATCAGATGGCGCAAACCTATCAGCAAGCCAAAGCCGGACTTTTGCCCTCGACCCCGGTGATTGTGGCGGGTCAGCCGACGGCAATTGACCCCACCCGTGCGCCCGCTGACAGACATATCTTATGGTTGCAGGTGCGGATGGTGCCGGGGCAGATTTTGGGCGATGCCAAGGGCGAAATCACCTCCACCGATTGGGCAGAGGCGGCGGAACCCTTTGCCGCGCGCGCCCTGGATATTCTGGAAAGCTACGCCCCCGGCACCGGCGCGAAAATACTGAGCCGCCGCATTGTTTCGCCTGACGAGCTAGAGGCGGAAAACCCCAACCTTGTCGGCGGCGATCAACTGTGTGGCAGCCACCACCTCAGTCAACATTTTCTGTTCCGCCCGCTGCGTGGACACGCCGACGGATCAACGCCGATCCGCAATCTGCATCTGACCGGGGCGGGTGTCTGGCCGGGGGCCGGAACCGGAGCTGGCTCCGGGTGGTTGTTGGCACAAAAACTTGCCGGAACCTGAGTTATCACAAATAGATACGAATAACACTTCATATAAAAAGGGAAACACGCCATGAACCTTAACCGTCGCAGTCTGTTGCAATTATCCGCCGCCACAATGGCCCTGACCTCCGTCGGCTTCAGTGCCCGAGCGCAGGCCATTGATGAATTGGTCATTGCCTATAACGTCAACTTGCCTTCCTGGGATCCGACCGTCGGGCCGTCGGCAGTTAATCCAACGATTCAAGGGCTTTACCAGTCTGTCTTTGACCAGTTTATCCACCAGAACCCGGACCTCTCCGCGGCCCCCGGCCTGATCACCGAATGGGGTTGGAACGATGATAAGACCAAGGTCAGTCTGACCGTTCGCGAAGGTGTCACCTGGCATGATGGCACGCCCTTCACGGCAGAGGATGTCGCCTGGTCTCTGGCGCGTGCCGCAGACGAGGCGACCGGCAATCCAATTCAATTCATCTGGTCAACTCTGGCGAATTTTGTTGCGGACGGCAATTCAGTGACGGCCGATGTGGTGCGCTTTGAGCCGACGATCTTCAAATGGATGTATTTCCTGACCGGCTATGTCCTGCCCAAAACCTATTACGAAAAAGTCGGGGCTGCGGGCTTTGAAGCGGCCCCCATCGGCACCGGCCCCTACATGGTCGACAAGTTCGAGCAAAACGCCTTTGTCCGCCTGAAGGCCGATGCCAATTACTGGGGCGGCAAGCCCGAGTTTGAAACCGTCACCATCAAATTCGTCACCGATGCCGCCGCGCGGGTGGCCGAGGTCGAATCCGGCAATAGCCATGTCACGCTGGAAGTGCCATATGAGGAATACGACCGCCTGAAGGCGACGCTGACCGGAACGGCGGCGCCGATTTCCGATATCGGCATGATATTCTTGAATGATATTGACGTGATGCTGGATCCGAATGTGCGCATGGCCGCCGCCCATGCCATCGACAAACAACTGATTATCGACAAGCTGTTGTCGGGCTACGGCGTGCCGATCGACACGTTGGAAACCCCTGAATACATCGCCTATGACGCCTCGATCAAAGTCCCATACGACGCAGCCAAGGCGATTGAATTGCTGGCGGCATCTGGTTTCAGCCCCGACAACCCGGTCAAATTCACGATCCAGACCACCAAAGGCTTCAAGCCCAAGGATTACGAGATGATCCAGGCGATTGTCGGTCTGTGGCGCAAGGTCGGGATCGAAGCGGAAATCGAAGTTTATGAGATCGCCAAGCATTACGAGCTGCGCGCCGCCGATCAACTTGCCCCGGCCGCCTTCTACAACTGGGGCAATTCGGTGGGCGACCCGACAACCTCGACCGGTTTTGCAATGTTCGGCCCCAGCCCGCATTCGGTCTGGGACGGCAAGGATCTGACCGACATGATCGCGCCACTTTGGGGCGAGGCGGATGAGACTAAGCGCATCGACGGCTGGAAGGCGGTTGACAGATTCATCGCCGAAAACGCGCTGGTCATCCCGCTGTTGCAATATGTCCAGCCGATCTTGTCGGCGCCGAGTGTCGTGGTCACGCCCCATGCCTCGGGGGCACTTCTGCCACATCTGATGAAACGCGCCTGAGCAGCAAGGGCCGCCGGTTTGTCCGGCGGTCCGGTCCCCCATGCAGATCCTTCGCGCCCTTCTCATGCGACTGGCCTCGACCGCGGTCACCCTAGCCGGGGTGGCGGTGATTGTGTTTTTCGTGATCCGGGTGGTGCCGGGCAATCCGATTGCGATGATGCTGCCGCCGGGCGCGACCGAGGACGATATCGCCCGGCTCTCAAGGCTTTATGGTCTGGACAAGTCCATCCCCGAACAGTTCGCCATCTGGCTTTCGGGGGTGTTGCACGGCGATTTTGGCACCTCGATTTCGCTGCGCCAACCGGTCCTTAAGCTGGTTTTGGGCCGCTTACCCGCCACTTTGGAACTGTCGATTGTGGCGCTGGTTATCGCCGTGATCCTTGGCGGCTTCATGGCGTTGACCGGCACACGGTTGCGCGGCACCAGGACCGAAACCGCCATCGACGTCGGCAATGGCATGGCGCTGTCGGTGCCGGATTTTTTGTGGGGACTGGTACTGATCCTTTTGTTCGGGGTGCTTTGGCCGGTGTTCGATATTTCGGGCCGGGTGTCGCCGTCATTGGAATTGCCCTTTTCCACGCAGTTCTATTTGTTCGAATCTGTACTGCGCGGGCGGCTTGACATCTGGGTTGATCTGGTCAGCCATATGGTCATGCCGGCCTTGGCGCTGGCCATTCCCCTGGCGGCTATCATCGGACAGCTTTTGAAGCAAAGCCTGAAGGAATGCATGCATCTGGACTATGTGACGCTGGCCCGCACCAAGGGCTACAGCGAAACCCATGTGATCTTGCGCGAGGCGTTGCGCAATGCGGTCCTGCCGACGCTGACGCTGATCGGGGTGCAGTTCACCTTTTTGATCGGCGGCACGATCATCATCGAGCGGCTGTTTTCCTATGAGGGGCTTGGCAACATGGCGATTGATGCGGTGATCAACCGTGACCTGCCGCTGATTCAGGGGATCGTTCTGCTGTTTGCGGCTTTGTTCACTGTCATAAACTTGGTCGTCGATATGAGTTATGCAGCGCTGAACCCGCGGCTTCGGCATGGATAAGGGCACCGCCGACGGGCGCGCGCAGCTGCGTCGCAGGCTGGGGCTGAAACTTTGGCTTTCCGGTGGTTGGCTGGGGGCGCTGGTCTTGGCCGCCGTTCTGGCCCCTTGGATCAGCCCCCAGGACCCGCTGGCGCAAGATTTGTTGTCGGGGCGCACGCCCCCCTTTTGGGCCGATGGCAGCCTGCGGGGATTTCCCTTGGGCACCGATTCCTTGGGGCGCGATGTTCTCAGCCGGATGATTTTTGGCTCCCGGATCGCGCTGACCGTGGCGCTGGTGGCCGGGTCGATTACCTGCCTGATCGGCGCGACCTTGGGCCTGATCGCCGGGTTTTATCGCGGCTGGCCGGACCGGCTGATTTCTCGGCTTGTCGATATCTGGATGGCCTTCCCGCCGGTGCTGTTTGCCATATTGCTGATTGCGGTGCTGGGGACCGGGCTATCCTCGGTGATTCTGGCAATCGTGGTCATTGATTGGACCCGTTTTGCCCGCGTGGTACGCGCCGAAGCCATGGCACAGGGGGCGATGGATTATGTGGCCTCTGCCCAGGTCGCCGGACGCGGGCGCTGGGGGACGATGTTGGCCGAGATCTTGCCAAATGTTCTGCCCACAATCGTGGCATTGCTGACGCTGGAAATGGGCATCGCGGTCATCGTCGAGGCCATACTTTCTTTCGTCAATCTGTCGATTTCAACAGACGATCCATCCTGGGGCGGAATGATCGCCGAAGGGCGCACATCCGTGCATCAGGCCTGGTGGGTACTGGTCTTCCCGCTGATTGCCCTGTTTTTGACAGTCCTGAGCTTCGGCCAACTGGGCGAAGGCTTGAAAGACCGCTTTGATCCGGTGCTGCGATGACCCGGCCTTTCCTTGAAATCCGCAATCTTTCCGTGGCGCTGAAAGGCACGCGCCTGCGTTTACTCAGATCGGTCAACCTGTCGCTGGATGCGGGTCAGGTGCATGGGCTGGTGGGGGAAAGCGGTGCCGGAAAGTCGATGATCGGCAAAGCGATTCTGGGCATTTTGCCCTTGTCAGTGGCGGTGGTCGAGGGGCAGATCCTTCTGGACGGCAGCGATCTTCTGGCGTTGCCACCGGTCGAGCGCCGACGGCGCATTGGTGGCTTGACCGCGCTTATTCCCCAGGATCCCTTGACCGCCCTGAACCCGTCGCGACGTATCGGCCCGCAGATCACCGACCGTTTGGTGGATATTCTGGGCTGGGCGCGGACGCGCGCCGAGGCGCGATCGCTGGAACTGCTGGAGGAGGTGCAGATCCCGGACGGCGCCAGGGTGATGCGCAATTACCCGCATGAGTTGTCGGGCGGGATGCGCCAGCGCATCTTGATCGCTTCGGCCTTTGCCGCGGAACCCAAGCTGATTGTTGCGGATGAACCGACCACGGCCCTGGATGTAACGGTGCAAAAGCAAATCTTGCGCTTGATCCGCGATATGCAGGCCCGACACGGCACGGCCCTGCTGTTTGTGACCCATGATCTGGGCGTGGTCTCGAAAATCTGCCAAAGCCTGTCCGTGCTTTACGCGGGCAAAGTGATCGAGGATGGCCCGATGCGGGATTTCTTTGCCGCGCCCAAACACCCTTATTCAGCATCCCTTCTGGCCGCGACGCCGAAATACACGGACCCTGAAGGCTCGTTGTTGCCGGTCCCCGAAGCGGTGATCGCTGCGGTGCGGGCGGATGTAGCGGCTGATGACAAGGGCTGGACGCATGGGTGAGCCACTTTATCAGATCAAGGCTTTGCAGGTGTCGTTGCCGGATCTTAACCGCAAGCCGATCTTTGGTGCGGCGCCCCGGATCGAGATCCTGAAAGGGCTGAGTTTTGCAATTGCCAAGGGCGAAGTCCTGGGCATCGTTGGCGGTTCCGGGTCAGGGAAATCGACTCTGGGGCGTGCCATGGTGCGGCTGTTGGAGCCGTCTGGAGGCACGGTCCTGTTTGACGGGCACGACATTACCCACAGCTCCGAGGCCGATTTGCGGCCACTGCGTCGGCGTTTTCAGATGATTTTTCAAGATCCGATGTCCTCGCTCAACCCGCGTCGCAAGGTGGGTGGCATCATCGCCGGTCCGCTGGCCCTGCACGGATTGGCGCACATTGGCGCGAGGGTGGATGAGGCGTTGGATCAAGTCGGCCTGCCGCGCGGCTTTCGACACCGTTATCCGCATGAGCTGTCGGGCGGGCAGCGGCAAAGGGTGGGCATTGCACGGGCCATCGCCCTGCGGCCCGAGTTTATTTTGGCCGATGAGATTGTCTCTGGTCTTGATGTATCAAGTCAGGCGCAGATTTTGGCCCTGCTGGAGGGGCTGGTCCGCGACCTTGGTCTGACGCTTGCCTTTATCAGCCATGACCTCTCGGTCATCCGCCGCCTGTGCGGGCGCATACTGGTTCTGCATCAGGGCAAGATCGTCGAAGACGCCCCTGCAGAGCAACTTTTTTCCGCCCCCAAGGCGCAATACACCCGCGATCTTCTGGAGGCGATCCCGCTGCCCGATCCCGATCAGCCGTGGATCTAAGCAGTTAGCGGCGGTCCAAGGGGCCAGCAATGCCCCGGCAATCTTGCAGAATTGATCCGCAGTTCGGTTGACTGAAGTTCTGAACCTGCCTAAATAGTGAATGAACGTTCATTCTTTCCCCTCCCGGAGCCCAAATGTCGGACGTCACCCTTTGTTTTGATGACCGCACCACCGAAATCCTCGCAGGCGCCAAACGGGCCTTTGCGGAAAAAGGCTTTGATCGCGCTTCGATGCAGGATCTGGCGCGTGCCGCCGGTATGAGCGCCGGCAACTTCTATCGCTATTTTCCCTCAAAAAACGCCATTGTCGCAGCAATGATTGCCCGTGACCTGGCCGGGGTAAAACTTGACTTTGAGGTTATTCAGACCTCGACTGATCCGACGCGGGCGCTTTTTGAAATCTTCCGCCATCGCATCGACGATCTTGACCGCGCGGACGGCCCGCTTTGGGCCGAAATTGATGCCGCAGCGCTGCGCAGCCCCGGCATTGGCCAGGTGGTCGATCAGATGGAAACCGAAATCGCGCAGTTTCTGGTAACGATCTTTGCCCGCATCTCGGGCTTGCCAATGGCAACTGCTCTGGAAATGTTTTCTGGCCACGCGGCGTTTTTCGTCATGGTTTTCAAAGGCGCGTCCCAGCGTCTTTCGGGACGGGGTTGCCAGTTGCCCGATCAAACGCGTAGAGATTTGCGTGCCCTTATTTTGCGGACCATAGAACAGACCCTTGCCGAGATTGGCGCCGCACGATGCGCCACGGAAGAGAGCTAAAGTTATGCATGTTGACAAGAAAATTTCCGTTCCGGTCGTTGTGGTGCTTGTTGGTCTGGCGGCCTTCAAGATCTTTGCACCGGATGCGCCCGTCTCGCCCGCGCCACCGGAAACCGACGCGGCGGTGGCGACTGACGTCAATCGCCCGGCGATCACGGTTGCGGCCGTGGAAAATTCCGTCCTGCGCGACACGGTTCGCGCTTCTGGATTGGTGGGAGCGGTCGAGCGAATTATGGTTCAGCCGCAAATCGAAGGCCAGGCCATTGATTCCATCACTGCCGAAGTCGGCGATCACGTTGCCGCCGGGGAGGTGCTGGCACGTCTTTCAGAAACCTCGTTGAAACTGCAAAAAAGCCAGTTTGCCGCCTCGCGGGCCAGTGCTTTGGCCCTGATCGCCCAAGCCGAGGCGCAATTGATCGAGGCCAAGGCCGGCGCGGAGGAAACGCGGCGCACACAGGCGCGCGCCGAGCAGTTGCGCAAACAGGGCAATGCCTCGCAAGCGGCGGCAGATCAAGCCGCAACGGCGGCGACTTCGGCGGATGCGCGGGTGTTGGTGGCAGAACAGGGTGCCGCAGCAGCGCGTGCGCAACTTGACCTGGTTGATGCCCAGATGGAGAACGTCGCGCTGCAATTGGCGCGCACCCAGATCACCGCCCCAGTGGCGGGCGAGGTGGTTGAAAAGAACGCCATGGCGGGATCGGTTGCAAGTGCGGCCGGCCTGCCGATGTTCGTGCTGGTGCGCGACGGCTTACTGGAGCTGAATGCCGATATCGCAGAACAAGATTTACCGCGCATTGCCAATGGCATGCGCGTGTCTCTTCGTGCGGCTGGATCTGATGTCGCGCTTAGCGGAACGGTGCGGCTGGTGGAACCCGCCATCGACGTGGTAACCCGCCTTGGCCGCGCCCGCATCACCATTGATCAGGCCGACCGCATCCGTACCGGCATGTTTCTTGAAGCCGAAATTTCCGTATCCGAACGCGAAGTTCTGGCGGTGCCGATCACAGCACTTGGCAATGATGAACAAGGGGCGTTTGTGATGCTGGTTGATACGGGCGGAAAAATTCGTCGCAGCACGGTCGTTGTCGGCATACGCGACGGCAAGCGGGTGGAAATTCAGTCGGGCATCACCTTGGGGGATCAGGTGGTGGCCAAGGCGGCGTCGTTTGTCCATGACGGCGATATGGTGAACCCGGTGGTGGCCCCAACTGTGCCGACAACAAATTAGGAGGGCACGATGAACTTCTCAGCTTGGTCCATCCGCAATCCGATTGCACCGATCCTGGCCTTCCTCATTTTGATGGTGTTGGGCTGGAAGTCCTTTAACGCGCTGCCAATTACCCGGTTCCCCAATATCGACGTGCCGTTGATCGCAGTTTCGGTCAGCCAGCCCGGCGCCGCACCGGCAGAGCTTGAAACCCAGGTGACGCGCAAGATCGAAGACACTTTGGCCGGAATCACCGGGGTCAAGAGCATCAATTCTTCGATCAATGACGGGCAGTCGACGACAGTCGTTGAATTCCTGATGTCGGTGCCGACGCAAACGGCGCTGAATGATACCAAAGATGCGGTCGACCGGGTGCGCGGCAACCTGCCGTCCGAGATCGAAGCGCCGATCGTCTCAAAAATTGACGTCGAGGGTCAGGCGATCATGACCTTCGCGGTTTCCTCGCCCGGCAAGACCATTGAAGAGCTGTCGTGGTATGTCGATGACACCGTGATGCGGGCCTTGCGTTCCAAGCCCGGTATCGGGCGGATTGACCGTTTCGGCGGGGCTGACCGTGAAATCCGGGTGACGCTCGATCCGCTGAAGCTGGACAGCTACGGCATCACCGCGTCGGCGGTGAATGCGCAACTGCGCGCGACAAACGCCGATATCGGCTCTGGGCGCAGCAAACTCGGCGACGGGGAACAGGCGATACGGACGTTGGGCGATGCGGCGTCAACCGAGACTCTGGCCGACACGACCGTGGCGCTACCCTCGGGGCGGTTTGTGCGTCTGCGCGATCTGGGCGAGATCACCGACACCTACGAGGAGTTGCGGTCCTTCTCGAAGTTCAACGGCACGCCGGTTGTGTCGTTTGCGATCTTCCGCGCCAAGGGCGCCAGCGAAGTGTCCGTGGCCGAAACCGTCAATGCCACCGTCGACAAACTCAGGGTGGATCACCCAGACGTCGGGATCACGATGGTCGACGATTCCGTGCATTACACCTATGGCAACTACACATCCGCCCTTGATACGCTGATCGAAGGGGCGCTTCTGGCGGTTCTGGTGGTCTGGTTGTTTCTGCGCAACTGGCGCGCCACGCTGATTTCAGCGATTGCCTTGCCGCTGTCGGCGGTCCCGACGTTTTGGATCATGGATCTGTTGGGCTTTTCGCTGAACCTTGTCAGCTTTCTGGCGCTGACGCTGGCCACGGGCATTCTGGTCGATGACGCAATCGTCGAGATCGAGAATATCGCGCGGCACATCCGCATGGGCAAAACCCCCTACCGGGCGGCGATTGAGGCGGCGGATGAAATTGGTCTGGCGGTCATCGCCACCACCATGACCATTGTCGCGGTCTTTGTGCCGGTGTCGTTCATGCCCGGCATTCCGGGGCAGTATTTCCGCCAGTTTGGCCTGACGGTCGCCATCGCGGTGCTGTTCTCGCTGCTGGTGGCGCGGCTGATCACGCCCTTGATGGCGGCCTATCTGATGCGCTCCAAGGATGCCAACCTGGAACATGGCAATCAGGACGGGCCGGTGATGCGCGGCTATCTGTGGCTGGTCCATCATACTTTGGGCAAGACCTATGTCGGGCCGAAGAACCTGACGATTCCGGCAGCGCTGGTGCGTGTGGCGTTGACCGTCCCGCTGTCGGCCTATTCGCTGTTCACCGGGATCAAACGCCTGCCCGCGCGGCTCAGGGCGGTGCGGCCCATCGTTTTCCCGAACGGCTTTCCACTGGGGCATTATTACTTCACGCTGCTTGCTGCACTTATTATCCTGGCCATCTCGGTATTCTTCATGATCCGTATACCCGGCAGCTTCCTGCCGCCGGAGGATGTGTCGCGGATTGCGATTTCGGTGGAACTGCCAACCGGGTCGTCGCTGGAGGATACGGATCGCACCACGAATGCGATCCGCGAGCTTATCAAGGACATTGACGGGGTGGATTCGGTTTTTGTTCTGGGGGGATCGTCGCCCACCGGCGATCTCGATATCCGCCGGGCTTCGGTGAATGTGGTTCTGGACAATCTTGACCAATCCTTGCTGTTCAAGATGAGCTATGAGTTGCGACGGATCCCGGTCCTGGGCTGGCTGGTCCCAAGCGTCGCCGCAGAAGGCCGTTTGCGCCCGCAAAATGAGATCGAAGCCGAAGTGTTCGCCCTGATCCGGCCTATCCCCGATGTGCGGGTGTTCAAGCTGAATGACCGCGGCGAGCGGGATATTTCCTTCTCGATCAAATCGGCGAACGGGGCGGATCTGTCGCTGGCGGTGCGCAAGCTGGAAGAGGCGCTGCGCGGCGATCCGCTGTTGGCCAATGTCTCGGCGACCGGTGCCCTGCCCCGGCCCGAAGTGCAGGTGACACCACGTCTGCAAGAGGCCGCGCGTCTGGGCGTGACCACAGCGCAGATTGCCGAAACCCTGCGGGTCGCCACCATCGGCGATGTCGATGCGGCTTTGGCCAAAGTGTCGCTGGACGACCGGCTTATCCCGGTGCGGGTTCGCCTGTCCGATGTCCTTCAAAACGATATCAACCGCATAGCCGCCTTGCGACTGACCACAGCCGCGGGCGTCAGTGTTCCCTTGTCGGCGGTGGCCGATGTGCAGATCGGCGAAGGCCCTGGCGCGATTGATCGCCTGGACCGTCAGCGCCGCGCCACCGTCGGCGCCAACCTGCCGGTCGGCGTGGCGCTGGACACCGCAACAGCGCGATTCCGGGAAATTACCGATGGCGTCGATCTGCCCGCCTCGGTCGAGATCAGCGAGGCGGGAGATGCTGATATTCAGAAGGAACTGAACGCGAGCTTCCTCAATGCGATGATCCTGGGCTTAATGCTGGTGCTGACCGTGCTGATCTTGCTGTTCAAAAGCGTTATACAACCCTTTACCATCCTCTTCTCGCTGCCGTTGGCGATTGGGGGGGTGGCGGCGGGCCTGATTGTGACCGGCAATGCCGTATCCATGCCGGTGCTGATCGGGATGCTGATGCTGATGGGGATCGTCACCAAGAACGCCATCTTGCTGGTTGATTTTGCCGTCGAGATGCGCCTGCAGGGCATGGACCGCCTTGCGGCGCTGATTGAGGCGGGCCACAAACGGGCGCGCCCCATCGTTATGACCTCGATCGCGATGTCGGCCGGGATGCTGCCCTCGGCGCTGGGGGTTGGCGAAGGCGGGGCGTTCCGGGCGCCGATGGCGGCGGCGGTCATCGGCGGTATTATTGTGTCAACAGTTCTCAGCCTGGTGGTGGTGCCGTCATTCTTTCTGATCATGGATGATATTCAATGGGTTCTTACCTGGGTCTTCAGCCGGGTTGTCGGCCGCAAAGAGGTGGAACCAACAGCGCCCGATCCGTTCGAATTGGCGGAAGCGGTGGAAGCCGGTAAGTCAGAACTGGATGCGCTGGGGTCGCGGATGGAGCGTTTGGAGGCCGAACTGGGCACCGCGCCTGGCAGACGTATCCAAGTGGCGGAATAGCCCGGTCCGGCGCTAACGAAATGGCAAGGGCATCGTGCCTACCCTGTTCCTGAAGGAAACAGGGTAGGTGAAAGACGATGGCACGCCCACAAGGCAAACAGCGACGCGGTGCAATCCAGAAGGCGCACGATCCCCTTGGCTATTGGCTGGAGCAAGAGCGGAGCCATGGGCTGGAGGAAAGCCAATCGCTGCAGGATCCGGCCGAACCGGATCCGCTGCCCGGCGGCTGGTGGCTTTTGCCTGTGATGGTGATGGCACTGCCGGTTTGGGGGGTGATCATCTGGCTGCTGACGCGCGCCTGAGGTCAGGCGGGCCTTCCCGCTGCAACGGCATGATCCCATTGCGGCGCGTTCCGCGCCAAGATACTTAGCAGTCCGCTGGCCTTCGGCCAGACAGACTGCAGGCCTCCGGCGGGAGTATTTGCACAAGGAAAATCCTCCCGAAGATGCGGCCCCGGTTTTTGGTCACCGCGCCAGGATCAGTTCAGCTTTGAGGCCGCCCAATCTTTCGCTCTCCCCCAGCTGCAACGTGCCGCCATGGCCACGCGCAATATCGGCGGTAATTGCCAAGCCTAAACCCACACCTGAGCCGCGATCCTGATTGCGCGCGGGCTCAAGTCGGGTGAACGGCTTGAGCGCCTCTTCGCGTAGATGTTCGGGAATGCCGGGGCCATCATCTTCGATGGTAAAGCGGATGGAACGGTCAAGAATCGTCAGTGAAACTTCAGCATGCCTTCCGTAAGTTACTGCATTTCCGATCAGATTGTCGATTGCCCGACGCACAGCACTGGCCCGCAACATCGCCATTCCCGCACCAACAACCGAGATCAAAGCGACCGGATCGCCGCCGCGATTTGCATCCGCAACCGCCTGTTTCAGCAAGGTTACCGGATCCAGCAACATCGCGGCCTCATCCTGGGCATCACTGCTGGAGAATGCGAGAAAGCCGTCGAGCATGCGCCGCATATCTTCCACATCCCGCTCAAGCGCAGCCACCTCAGCGGTCTGCTCCAGCATGGCAAGGCCGAGTTTGAGCCGGGTCAGTGGCGTGCGCAGGTCATGACTGACGCCCGACAATAAAAGCGTGCGCTGTTCGATCTGCCGTTCGATGCGCATCCGCATGTCGAGGAACGCCGCCCCCGCCGCCCGCACTTCTGAGGCGCCCGCCAATCTGTAGGGCAGGGTACGGCCCTTGCCAAAGGCGTCGGCCACCTGGGCAAGCCTGCGGATCGGCCGGAGTTGGTTGCGCAGGAATAAAAAGGCGATAAAGGTCATCATCAGCCCGGTTGCCAGCAGCAAGACCAGAAACTGGTGCGGATTTCGCGCTGATATCCGGTTGCGATCAAAGGACAGCTCGTAAATCGCTTTCGGGTTTTCAAGGACCAGCCGGACGCGCCGCAGGTCTGACAGATCAACCACGCGCAATCCAGGCAAGGCCTCGTGCAGCACCTGGGTTACGACCCGCCCGGACAGGTCGTAGAACAGACGCCCGTCGCCACGCGCGCTTGTCGGTTCAGGATGGATCATCAGCTCAAGCGGCGCCGCCAGAACAGTCGCCCGATGGAACCCATCGGTCACCGTCGGAGCCGAGCGGATTGCGCTGTCCAATATCCGGATCTCCAAAAGCACGCCGCGTGACATTTGCACGGTGACATCGGTAAAATATCGCTGAATGAAGGCAATCGACACCACCAGCTGAATCGTGACAATGGGCACAATCAGGATCAGGGCGGCGCGGCCATAAAGACCGTTGGGCGTAAAGCGTTTGAGCCAGGCGAATACCATGGCCGCAAGCCTAACCGGGAGCGGCGCAGGAAGGAAGCGGTGACATGAGCGGCACTTGTCCAGAGGTTTACGGCCAGCCCGTCAGGCTCGCGCCAGATCTGCGGCGGGTTCTGGCCAACAACTCCTCGCCGATGACCCATCACGGCACGGTGAGCTATCTGCTTGGGTCGGGCGACGTGGCGCTGATCGATCCGGGCCCGGATGACCCCGCCCATCTGGCAGCACTTCTGGCCGCCCTGGCCCCGGGAGAGCGGATCACTCATATCTTTGTCACCCATGCGCACCGCGATCATTCAGGTCTGGCGGCGGCTCTGTCCAGGGCGACCGGGGCGCCGGTTTTGGCTTTTGGGGATGCAACGGCCGGGCGCAGCGCCCTGATGAACGACCTGGCGGCGCGCGAGCCTTTGCTGGGAACCGAGGGGGTCCATTCCAGCTTTCGCCCCGATATCGCCCTGGCAGACGGGGCCTGCGTCAAAGGCGGCACCTGGGACATCACGGCACTCCACACGCCCGGACATTTCGGCAATCATCTGTGTTTCCAATCCGGCGACCGGGTGTTTTGTGGCGATCACGTCATGGGTTGGTCAAGTTCGGTCATCGCCCCGCCGGATGGCGACATGGGCGCCTATATGACCTCGTTGGGCCGCCTGGCGGCTTTGGGGGCTTCGCGGCTTTTCCCCGGCCACGGCACCCCGGTCGACACCCCCGCAGCGCGCATCGCTGAGTTGATCCGGCACCGCAACGCCCGGGCAGCAGCTGTCGCGCAAGGGTTGCAGGCAGCCCCCGCAACCGCCGCCGAGTTGACATTGCAGATCTACACCGACACGCCCGCCCATCTGCTTCCGGTTGCCGCCCTGAATGTATTTTCTCATCTAATTGATATGTATATAAAAAAAGAAGCGTTCCCAGTAGGAAAGCTCGCTTTCGCCGCGCCATTCCGGCTTTATTGAACCCTGTACAGCCTTCGGCTGAAAAAATCCGGCGAAAGGCTCTGGACGCCTCTGATCCCCCTTGCTATATGCCCCAAGTGTTCCGGCGTAGCTCAGCGGTAGAGCAGTTGACTGTTAATCAATTGGTCGTAGGTTCGATCCCTACCGCCGGAGCCAAAATTTCAAAATAACTATATGTTATTAAACGATATTTTTGACATTCAGCCTGAACGGCGTTGATGATGAAGTCTAAGTCCATCAACATTTCAACAACAACATAGTGAGCAGTTCTGCCAAGTTGCAGGCAAGAGCTGCATTCGACATTCCACACCAGTAAGAATTTGTGCGCGGGGTAGATAGGGCTACCCGGTTTAGGGCGAACCAAGACGACTAACGCACAACCCTAACCTTGACCTAGGGTTCAGCCGGTCGAAGGCACCAAGTGGGCGACCACGCACGGAAACGAGAACGCCTTGGCGTCTCGCCAGTTCAGCGGGACGCCTTATACCAAGCGATGAATGTATCGCTTACGCGCTTGGCGTCCGACCGAAGGGCTATCGCGGCATTGTATGCGGACGCTCTTTCGATCACAAACCGACCACGTTTAAACATGTCGTGCGAGACCGTTCGCCACGGATCGAGTTCGCCGTCGCGCGTCGCTGGGCCGTGCCCTTCGCCCGCAGCATAGTCGTCGAAATGCTCGATCATGTCGCGGATAGCTTTTAGGCCATTTTGGCCATCCGCTTCAAAGCTGCGGTCAAATTTCGAAATGATGCTTTTAGCTTCGTCGCTAACGACGTGAAGACGGGTCAGTGTTCTTATAGTAGTCCGATACAGCCAAAGCCGGAGTATGAAATTTTCCCACAGATATTCGACTTCAAAGGAAGTTCCTGGCCCCAAGGTAGACGCTTCCAAAGCCCGGCGCGATAGCACAAGCATGTTCCATGCGTGGGTGTGACGTGGCTTGTAATAGTCCCAAATGATCGCTTGCTTTTCGTGATCCGGTAGGTTGCTCACGTTCGACCCCGCTGTTAGCAGCTTCGATCATATCCGACATTCACGGATGAAAAAGCCCCGACTAGCGTGACACCGACCGGGGCGGTTGGCCACGCGGGAACTCGGAACTGGTACGGCATGCAGACAGAGGCCAGACGCCTGCAGGCAATCGAGAAGCGCAACTCAAAGCCCTAGCACACGCGCCACTCATCAACAAATTCATCAACATTCTAAGCAGGGCAGTGCGACGGCCATGAGGCAAATATTTGATATAGTTATATTTTATCCTCACTCCGGAAGCCCCTCTCATCCCTACCGCCGGAGCCAAATCTGCAGTCATTGCGACCGGCACGCCCAACCTGGGGGCCGCGCCGCCGATTCTGTGACTTTGGGAAAACTGCCGATATCGCGGATTTCCTTCTGGACCGGCGTTGATTAACCTGACGGCTGAAGTGCGGTGGGCAGGTGGCATGCAGGTAGTCTTTCATCTCGGCGTTCATTGCACCGATGAGGGACGGCTGGTGCGATCCTTGCTGCGAAGCCGCAATGTGTTGTTGGACCGCGGCATCCTTGTGCCGCCGCCTCGTCGCTATCGGGCATTGCTGCGCGAAACCCTGAGCTTGCTTGGCGGGGATGCGGCGACGGACGAAGTCCAAAACCTGCTCCTCGACGCAATCGTCGATTCCGATGCAATCAGGCGTCTGGTGTTATTCCACGAAAACCTCATCTGCATTCCGCAGCGCGCCATCAGCGAGGAAGGGATATACCCGATGTTGGGGCGCCGTCTGGCGATTTTGCGCAACCTTTTCCACGGCCATGATGTCTCGTTCCACCTGGCGTTATGCAACCCGGCAACCTTGGTGCCGCTGCTGGCGTTACAGTCTGGGCCGGGGGGCTATGAGGTGGTCATGGCCGAGGCGAACATCTTGCGGCTGCGCTGGTTGTCAACCCTGCGCTATGCGGTCCAGACCAACCCCGGAATAAACCTCGGGCTTTGGTGCAATGAAGATACGCCCTTGATTTGGCCTGAGGTGCGGCGCCATTTGGTGGGCATTGGGCCTGAGGTGGCGCTGGAGGGCGACACGGACCTGCTGGCCGCCCTGTTAACGCCCGACGGGCTGAAAGCGGTTCAGGCCGCCATGACGGGGCTGGCCCCCACCGACGCGGCGGCGCGGCGCGAACTGGTTAGTCAAGCCTTGGAAACCAGCAGCCTGCGCGAGCAGATGGGGTTCGATATCACCATGCCGGGCTGGACCGATGATATCGTCAGACGTGTTACCGATGCCTATGTGCAAGACTGCGCAGCAATCGCCGAATTGCCCGGGGTTACGTTCCTGCAGCCCTGATCGGCCACAGGCGCCGGGTTGCGGGCTCAGGCCATCCCCAGCGCGGCTTTGTACATCTCAAGCACCGCCTCTTCTTCGGCGATATCGTCTTTGTCACGTTTGCGCAGGGCTACGATCTTGCGCAGCACCTTGGTGTCATAGCCACGGCCTTTGGCATCGGCCATGATTTCCTTTTGCTGTTCGGCGATGTCCTTCTTTTCGGACTCCAGATGCTCGTATTGTTCGATGTACTGCCGCAATTCGGCGGCGGTCACGCTATAGGTGGCATCTGAGACGACGTCGTTCATGGGGCTCTCCAGCTTGGCTTGAGGCCCTGACTAGACGCTCGGGCCCCAGCCTTCAAGAGCCTTGCCTCACCGCCGCGAAAGGACTAGGCGAAAGCCCGCAGATGTGGCGGAGGCAGGCGATGGACTGGATGATATGGCTGGGCGCCCTGGTGACGCTGGCGGGGTTGGCCGGACTGATCTGGTGCATCGTGACGGTGACACGCGCGCGGCGCGCCGGTCTGTCCGACGCGGCGCTGAAGGCGCGGCTGCAAAAGGTTGTCGCCCTGAACCTTGGCGCCTTGTTTCTGTCGGTCATCGGGCTGATGATGGTGGTGGTTGGGATCCTTCTGGTCTGACGTCAGCGCCCGTGACCCTGATCTTCGGCAGCAATCCCCAAAAGCCGTGCATGTTCCTGAATCGCAAAACGGTCGGTCATGCCCGCCACATAGTCCAGCACCACCCGCGCCAGATCGGTCTTGTCGCGCGCCCGCGCCACATCGGCGCGCCATTCGGGCGGCAGCAAGGACGGATCGGCAAGGAACATCGGGAAAAGATCGTGAATGATCGCCGTGACCCTTTGCCGTTCCGTCACCACTGAAGGGGCGCGATACATCCGCGTGAACAGGAAGGACTTGATCGCCTTGAGGTTCTGAAAGAGCGGCTTCGAGAAGCGGATGATCGGCCCCTCCATGTCGCGGATGGCTTGCGCCGAGCGCGGTTGGCTGGCCTGCAGGCGGTTTTGCGCAACAGCGATCACATCCTCGACCATCGTTCCGAACACCCGGCGCAGCGCCTCATGGCGGCGGCGGCCGGCATCGAGGTGCGGATAAAGCCGGTCCACCTCGGCAAAGGCCGGGCCGGTGACCGGCAGCTCCATCAGGTCGGCTTCGGTGAACAGCCCGGCGCGCAGGCCGTCATGCAGGTCATGGTGGTTATAGGCGACATCATCGGCCACCGCCGCCACCTGCGCTTCGGCGCTGGCATGGGTGTGCAGTTCCAGATCATAGCGGGCGTTGAAAGCCGCCAGCGCATAGGGCATCTGCGACGGATCGGCGACCGCATGGGAACCGGTGGCGTAGGGGCCAATCACCGGGCCATTATGCTTGGCAATGCCCTCCAGTGTCTCCCAGGTCAGGTTCAACCCGTCAAAATCGGCGTAGTGGCGTTCCAGATCGGTGACAATGCGGATCGCCTGGGCGTTGTGGTCAAAGCCGCCATAAGGCGCCATGAGTTCGGCCAGGGCGTCTTCGCCGGTATGACCAAAGGGCGGATGCCCGAGGTCATGGGCCAAGGCAACCGCTTCGGCCAGTTCGACGTTCAGACCCAGAGTGGCGGCGATGGTGCGCGCCACCTGTGCCACTTCAATCGTATGGGTCAGCCGCGTGCGGTAATAATCGCCCTCATGTTCGACAAAGACCTGGGTCTTGTGCTTCAGCCGCCGGAAGGCCGACGAATGGATGATCCGGTCCCGATCCCTTTGAAAGGGCGAGCGGAAGGTGGACATGCTTTCCGGGAAAAGCCTGCCGCGGCTTTCGTCCGGTTGGCAGGCGAAGGGCGCCAATGTCATTTTTGCCTGTTCTTGTTTCGTGATATAAGGGATCATATATGCGCAATACTGATGAAAGAACAAAGAGCTTTTGGCCATGATCCTGACCCTTCCCCCAAAAGTGACGCCGCGCGCCTTCGCCCGTCTTGCCGAGATCAACGCCGCTTCTGGTGAAGCCAAAGCTTTGCGCGTTGCGGTTGAAGGTGGCGGCTGTTCCGGGTTTCAGTACGACATCCGCCTTGATGATCCGGCGCAGGACGACCTTGTGCTGGAAGGCGCCGGCCAAAAGGTTCTGGTCGACAGCGTCTCATTGCCGTTTCTGGCCAATGCGGTGATCGACTTTTCCGAAGAATTGATCGGCGCGCGCTTTGTGATTGAAAACCCCAATGCCACCGCCTCTTGCGGCTGTGGCACCAGTTTTTCGATCTGAGGCCGCCCCGACGGTGATTTTCCGCCGAACTGCCGCGCGTGCCGCAAAATGATCAGGATCAAGGCGCGGTATGCGTCCGCCACCCATGGTGGGCCTGAGCGATTGGCTCGGTTGACCTGAAGGACGACATCATGAAAACCACCGCAAGAACCGCGGCGGCCCTGATCGCCGCGCTGATCCCGGCTATGTGGCTGGGGGCCGCACAGGCCGCCGAGAGCACCATCAATGTCTCACTTTGGGACAAGGGCGCCACGTCGATGGATATGATGGGCAAGATGCCCGCCATGGGCATAATGATGACGCCCGGCGTCGATATGAAGATGGTCACCATGGGCATCACGCTCGATACGGCCTCGGTTCCGGCGGGCAAAGTGACCCTCAACGCCACCAACGACTCCAAGAACCTTTTGCACGAGATGCTGGTGGCACCCCTGGCCGACCCGGCCGTAGCGCTGTTCTATGACACGAAAACGCTGCGCGTCGACGAAGAGGCATCGGGCGATCTTGGCGAAGTGTCCGAGTTGGAACCGGGCAAGACCGGATCGCTGACGCTGGAGCTGAAACCGGGCAGCTATATCCTTTTTTGCAACATCCCCGGCCATTACGAGCTAGGCATGTGGACGCTGCTGACGGTTACCAAATAGGGCGCGGGCTTGCACCCCGGGCGGATAGCGCCGAAGATGGCGCACTGACCCCGGGGAGACGCCCATGAAAATTGCCACCTTCAATATCAACGGCATCAAGGCCCGCGCCGAGGCGCTGCCCGCGTGGCTGGATCAGGCGCAGCCGGATGTCGTCTTGTTGCAGGAAGTCAAATCGGTGGACGACGGCTTTCCCCGTGAACTGTTCGAAGACCGGGGCTATGCCGTTGAAACGCACGGTCAAAAGGGCTTCAACGGGGTTGCCATATTGTCAAAACTGGCCTTAGAGGACGTAAAACGCGGCCTGCCGGGAGATGAGACAGACCTCCAGGCCCGCTGGATCGAAGCCACTGTTATCGGCAAGGTCGGCTTGCGGCTCTGCGGGCTGTACCTGCCAAATGGCAACCCGGCACCGGGGCCAAAATATGACTACAAGCTGGCCTGGATGGAGCGGATGCGGACCCGCGCCGCCGAACTTCTGGCCAGTGAGATGCCTGTGGTCATGGCGGGCGATTACAACATCATCCCCCAGCGCGAGGACGCGGCAAAGCCTGATGCCTGGACCGGGGACGCGCTGTTCCTGCCTGAAAGCCGCGCCGCATACCGCCGGCTCCAGAACCTTGGCTTCACCGAGGCCTTTCGCACCCGCGAGCCGCGTCCCGGCCACTATTCTTTTTGGGATTATCAGGCTGGGGCTTGGGAGCGCAACAACGGCATCCGCATCGACCATCTTTTACTCTCTCCGCAAGCCGCTGATCTGCTGCGTGACTGCGGTATCGACAAAGCAGTGCGGGGGGCTGACAAGCCGTCGGATCATGTGCCGGTCTGGGTCGCGCTGGACGCGTGATCCAGCGCTGCCTAAGGAAAGATCCAATGCGCTCCGCGCGGGGATATTTAGACCAGAATGAATGGGGGTGATCAGACAGCTTCAGGCCTGTGTCACGTCATGGCCGTAAAGCCAGCGGAAGCGGTTTGCCAACATCTGCGGCGCAATGCGCCCCATGGTCCGCAGCCCGGCATGGGCAATATCCCGCGTCAGCCCTGACAGATGATAGTGGCGCGCATTGGCATTGGCTGCCGCCACAATCCGGGTCACGCGGGCGTGGCGGGCAGAGTGATAGGCGGAAAAAGCCATAGTCGGCGCCGCGCGGGAAAGTTCATGGGCCAAGACCCAGGCATCCTCAAGGGCCAT
>JANMDM010000381.1:0-23597 GCA_031376305.1 Pseudomonadota bacterium
TGCGCCACCGCGAGCCCGTCTACCGCACGCTGGGCGAATACATCAAAGGCGTGCATCCGGTTTGCACTGGCTTGACTGTTGTGGCGCTGGCCCGCCCCGACTGGCTGGTCGAGATTGACGCGACTGCTGTGATCCCCGACTAAACCCGGCGTTTGCCTAAAAGGACCGTCGAATGACATTTTCACTTGTCGCCCGGTGTCGCGATACCGGCATGTTTGGAATGGCGATCAGCTCCTCCTCACCCGCTGTTGGCGCGCGCTGCGCACATGCGCGCGCGCATGTTGGCGCCGTGGCCAGTCAAAACATCACCGATCCGGCCCTTGGCCCACGGGTGCTGGACTTGCTGCAGGCCGGTCATTCCGCCCCGGATGCCATTGCCGCGATCGTCGCGTCGACACCCCATATCGACTACCGTCAGCTTATGGCCGTGGATGCGCAGGGGCGCACTGCCATTCACTCCGGGGCGCAGGTGTTGGGGGTCTGGGGGGCCGCACAAGGCCAGGATGTTGCGGCCGGCGGTAATCTTCTGGCCAGTTCGACGATTCCACAGGTGCTGGTTGACGGGTTTTCCGCTGCCAAAGGCCATCTTGGCGCACGCCTGTTGGCCGCAATGAAAGCTGGCCTGAAGGCCGGGGGCGAAGCCGGTCCGGTGCATTCCGCCGGCCTACTGATCGTTGACCAGCTAAGTTGGCCGATTGTTGATCTGCGCTGCGACTGGACCGAGGACTGCCCCATCGCTGTGGTTGATAGTGCCTGGCAAATCTACCACCCGCAAATCGCCGCATATGTGCAGCGTGCCCAAAACCCTAGCGTGGCACCCTCCTACGGCGTGCCGGGCAACGAATAGGGCACATCGTACTCTGCACAGCTTTGTCGCACACTCAGCCTTGAAGACCGCGTGACTCAAATACTAGGGTGACTGATGTTCCGGGCTCATCCGGAATCATGCGACTTGGGGAAATGACAAGATCATGCCGATCCGGTTCAGCCTGCGGCAGTTGGAATACCTGGTCGTTGTCGGCGAATGCGGAACCATTGCGCGTGCGGCCGAGCGGGTCAATGTATCGTCCCCGTCAATTTCCACGGCGATATCGCAACTTGAAGCAGAGTTTGGCCTTCCACTTTTCGTGCGCAAACATGCGCACGGGCTGTCCCTGACGCCAGGTGGCAAACAATTTGTCGAACAGGCGCGCGTGGTGCTGGCCGCGGCGGCGCGGCTCAATGACTTGGCCATTGCGATCACCGGAACGGTGCGTGGCCCGCTGAATGTCGGGTGCCTGCTGACATTTGCCCAAATTGTCTTGCCGCAGCTTAGGCGCGGCTTTGTTGATCTTCATCCCGATGTCCGGTTTCGTCAGTTCGAACGCAACCAGTCCGAGTTGTTCGACGGGCTGCGAAATGCCAGCATAGATCTGGCTTTGACTTATGATCTGAACATCCCCCCCGACCTCAAATTTATCCCGCTTGCCAGTCTGCCGCCCTATGCGGTGTTGAGCAACACGCACGAACTGGCCCATCGCAAGAGCCTTTCTGTCGAGGAGTTGGTCCCGTATCCGATGGTCCTTTTGGACCTGCCAATGAGCGCCGAGTATTTTCTGTCTTTCTTTTCCGCACTTGGCTTGCGCCCGGTAATCGCCGAACGGACCCGCGATATGGCGGTTATGCGCGCGCTGGTTGCCAATGGTTTCGGGTATTCCATCGTCAACATCCGGCCCATTTCTGACACTGCCCCCGATGGGCGCGCGTTGCGTTTTGTCCCCCTGACCGGATCCTTGCGTCCGATGCGAATGGGGGTATTGCTGGCCGAAGGCGCTGACGCTTCGCTGACGGTCAAAGCCTTCGCGGAGTATTGCAAAGCGCAGGTCACATCAGACTCAACACCGGGGCTGCGCCTGCGACAATAACCCAAAAGACGCGCCCCGTGCCGTGAGGCCGCAAAGGTTATGGTCTTTGGCTGGCCCGTACGCCCCCCCTTCCCCATCGCCCCGCATCCCGCTACCCTCATCCCACGGCCCTCCCGGCACCCCTCTCGCGAAAGGCCCCTCGTCATGCTCAAAAAGACCGCCTTCCCAATCGCCTCGGTCCGCGTGCCGGTGAAGCGCGCCAAAACCCTTGATCTGGCCAAGGTGCGGGCTTTGGCCGAAAGCATTCTGGCCGAGGGGCAGACAACCCCCATCAGCCTGCGCGCCGATGGTGAAGGCTTTGTGCTGATCGAGGGGTTTCACCGGCTCGAAGCGCTGAAGGCGCTGGGCGAGGTGACAGTGGACGGTTTTCTGGTCCATGCCCGGTTGCATTGACCGTTGGCGGGGTAAACCCCGCCCTACACCCGAAATCCTCTTAAAATTCCCTTAACGTCGACATGTGTTTATAAACAAAATCAATATCTTACTTGTTTGTCCGAATCTGGACACCCGCAAACGAAACGGGCGCGGCCTGCGCCCCGCCCGTCCGAATTCCAAACCGTCCTGAAAAATCAAGCCAGCGCGAGGTTCGTCGCCGACTCGCGGCCGTCCCGGCCAGCTTCGATATCGAAGGTCACTTTCTGACCGTCCTTCAACTCACGAATACCAGCCCGCTCAAGCGCGGTGATATGAACGAACACATCTTTCTTGCCGCCATCGGGGGCGATGAAGCCGAAACCTTTGGTGGCGTTGAACCATTTCACGGAGCCAGTGGCCATCGTGTGTCTCCTCAAAGAACCCGCCCGCGGAAGTGCAGCGGCTTGGCGCAGTCAGTGCTAAATCGATAGACTGAGGCCGAGTGACGGAGACAGTGGTCGATAGAGGTAACGTCGCACAGGTCGATATGCCGCTTTTTGGGCCATAAAGCAACAAAAATCAGGCAAAACATGCCTGTGGCCTGGTGCCGGGTGGCCAGGATCGCCTTTCAATCCGGGCAGATCAAGCGCTTCGCGCCACTGGGGCCGGTCTGCCGGTCACTCCGAATAGGTGTTTGCTGTGGCGTCAGCCGCAGGGCGATCAGCGTCCGGTCAAAGCCGGATCTTGCGCGCCCGACGCCTGCGTCCGTTCATGCGCGCGTAGGTTTGCGGTATCGCGATCCAGCCCCGCCGACGCGCCGTCATCGCGCCGCTTTGCCGATTTTTCCAGATCCCCTCGCCCGATCTGCAAGGCGTTTTGCTGCGGCGGCAAGGCCACCGGGCATAAAGACGACAAAGAGAACCAGTGCCAATCCAAGACCTAGATTACGCGCATCGCCGAACTCTTTCATCCACTCGATGATAACCATAATAACCGCCGTGCCGATGATCGGCCCCCAAGTGGAGCCAAGCCCGCCAACGATCACCATCGACAAAACCATCATCGCCGTGGAGAAATCAAACAGGCTTGGGCCGGCAAATTTGAAATGCCCGCCGTAGGTCGCCCCTGCCAATCCGGTGAAAAAGGCGGATATCGCAAACACGATCATCTGATAGCGAAAACGGCTGATGCCGCGGCTGCTGGCGTAGCCCAGATTGTCGCGGATGGCGCGGAAAGCCAGACCGTAGCGGCCGTGAATCACCACGATGGTTACCAATATCGTTACCGAAAAGACCGCCAGGACCACATAATAATTGCCAAGGATCCAGTTGGCCTTAAGCAATTTTCGAAAACCAAAATCCTCAAACCCGGAAAAACCGGTGGCACCACCCAGCAGCTCCTGGCAGACATTATTGACCATCTGATAGCAATTGGTGTCGGTGATGATCAGAACTTGCACCATTGTTGCGATCGCATAGGTCAGCAGCGCCACATAGGCCCCCGCCAGCCGCAAACACGCAGCGCCAATCAGCAGCGCAGACGCCGCGGAAATCAGTCCCGCAATCGGCAATGCGAGCCAGATCGACAGGCCGCCATATTCCACCATCATCGCCGTCGCATAGGCACCGCAAGCGAAGAAGAACATCTGCGCCAGCGAAAACACCCCGCCATGCCCCATGATCAGGTTCCATTGGCTGGCAACGATGGCCCAAAAGAAAAACGTAATGATCTGACCCAGCAGGTACCGCTCGCCCACCACTAGCGGCAGCGCCGCAAACACTGCGATCATCAAAACGGCGATCAGAGCATGGCCGCGCAGGGCTTTGGAGAAAATCATAGCCTTACCACCGATTTGCGGCCAAACAGGCCATTGGGGCGCCAGATCAGCACCAGGATGACCAGACCGAGCATCGCCGGAAATCCAAACCGGACGCCAAAGTAGAACTGAATTGTCGCTTCAAACAGACCCAGAACCACAGCCGTTGCTCCGGTTCCGGCCACATTCCCGAGTCCGGCCACAACACAGATCACGAAGGCCTTTACCATCGGATCCGCGCCCATCTGCGGCGAAAGCGATGACATCGACGAGATCAGAACTCCGGCGGCCCCGGCCAAAGCACCCGCGATCGCCATCACTTGCAGATAGGTCCGCTCGGTTTGCACGCCCATCAGCCGGGCGGCGTCAATGTTCATCGCCGTGGCGCGAATGGCGCGGCCAAAGCGGGTTTTGAGCAGCAAGACAGCTGTCAGCACGATCAGCAGCGCCGCGATCAAAATAATCATGAGGGGCTGATAGGAAATGACCACGCCGCCCAGCTTGAAACTGCCGGTGATGTTGACCGGCTGGCGATAGGGATAGCCGCCATAGGCCTGCAACACGAGGTTTTCGAGCACGATCCCGACGCCCGCGGTCGCCACCATGATGTTCATCTCAAAATTCGGCCGCCCCAGCATCTGCCGCACGATGAGAACATGGGTAATGATGCCGACCAACGCCCCCACCAGCAAGCCCGCCGGCAGGCCCAGCCAGATCGGCCATCCCAAAACGCCAATCGCCGAATAGGCACCGTAAGCCCCCACGGTGATGAACATGTTTTGCGCCATGTTGAACATGCCCAAGGTGCCCCAGATCAGTGCCAGCCCCACGGATGCCAGCGCATACATCGCCCCCAAGGTCAGCCCGGTTAATACGATCTGAATCAGAATTTCCATGTGCGCTCACACTGCCCCAAAGTACGTTTGCAAGATTTTCTTTTCGGTGGTGAGGGCCGCCGGACTGCCCGACCACACGATCTGACCGCCGTCCATCAGCGCCATATGGTCGGCGATCTCGACGATCCGCATCGGGTTTTCCTCGACAATCAGAATGGTGCGGCCACTTTTGGCCAGTTCCTTCAAGCCGTCGTAAATCTGCTCAATGATCAGGGGCGCCAAGCCCAGAGAAGGCTCGTCAATCATCATGAATTGGCCCGCCGCCATCAGGCCGCGACCAATCCCGGCCATGCGCCGCTCGCCGCCCGAAAGGCTGTTGGCCAATTGCGCGCGGCGCTCGCCCAGCCGGGGGAAAAATTTGTAGACATCGGCAAGGCTGGCCTGAACAGCGCCCGCGTCGTTGCGCAAATAGGCGCCCATCAGCAGGTTTTCTTCAACGCTCATGTCGCGAAACAGCAAGTCACCCTGCGGCACATGAATAAGGCCGCGCGCCACGCGGATATGGGACGGGGCTGCGCCGATATCTTCGCCGCCAAAGTCAAACTTATCAGCCTTGTGCGCGATCAAACCAGAAAGGCACCGCAGCAGGGTGGTCTTGCCATGGCCGTTTGGGCCGATAAGGGCGAACACGCTTTTCGGCTGAATTTCCAGCGAGACGCCATGCAGAACCGGCTGCTTGCCATAGCCTGCGGTCAGATTTTCAATGCTTAACAATGCGGTCATTGCCCATCTCCCCGCATCGCCTGGGCGGATTTTCCCAGATAAACTTCCGTCACCTGTGCGTCATGTGCGATGCCCGAGGGCGGACCGTCATAAATCAGCGAGCCGTGGTGCATGATGACAGCACGGTCAGCAACGGCGGTCAGAAACCGCATGACATGCTCGATGAAAACCATGGTGATTCCCCGCTTTTTCAGCCCGAGAACCACCTGAATATAGTCATCAACCTCGGCCGGGGTCAGCCCGCCTACTGGTTCGTCCATCAGCAGCAATTTCGGATCGGTGGCCAAAGCCGTGGCCACCATCAGTTTTTTGCGCGCCAGGATCGAAATATCGCTGACCAGGGTTTGGGCACACTCATTCAGCCCGAACTCTTCCAGCAACTCTGCGGTGTGTATGAGGTCGTTCCGAGTGTAAAGCGGGCCCCGGGTGCGATGCACCCGTTGCCCGAACACCACCGAGGTCAGCACATTGTCATGCACCGACATGCCGTCAAACCCGGCGTTCAACTGAAAGGTGCGCGCGATACCCAGACGGTTGATCAAATGCGGAGCCAGCCCGGAAATCGGCTGGCCCTCAAAGGCGATTTTCCCGCCCGCAAGCGGCAAAAGACCAGAAATCAGATCCAGAAATGTCGTCTTTCCGGCGCCGTTCGGGCCCCCGATGCCAACGGTTTCCCCGGCAGCGACCGACAGTGATACATTGTCGACCGCCACCAGCGAGCCGAAGCGCACCGTCGCATTAGTACACTTCAACATAGGCGCATCCGGGGCCCGCATATCCATCAGGCTTTGATCCAGGCTGGCACGACGAACTTGGCCACATCATAGGGTTGCGGCCCAATCAGCAACCCATCTTTGGTCTTATCCTGAATCTGACTGAAGATATGCGGCATGCCCAGGGACGGGTCGTTGGTCTGGTTGGGATAGCTATAGGCCGAATGGGTTTCGGGCACATAGCGCGACGCCCCCATAACCCCACGGTAGATATTGCTCATCAAGCGCGCCGCCACTTTGCGGTTTTGTTCTTCCTCGAAGGGCGCACCGGTGCCCCCGGCCAAAGCGGCGGCAACCGCATAGCTGTGCAAGGCATAATAGGTCTGCCCGCCGCTGTTGGGTGACGAGGTCGGGCCGAATTTGGCAATATAGCGGGCTGCAAAGTCTTTGCCGATGTCGTCCTGCAATGCACCAATAGTGGTGGCATAGACCACCCCTTCGGAGGCCGCCCCGGCGATGTCACGGAACGCCGCAAGCGAGGCGCCGTATTGCATGTAGACAAGGCTCGGCGTCGGATCATTGGCGAATTGCAACATGAACTGCGCCTGATCTTGCGGATAGAAATGCGTCACAGCGATTACACCCGGCGGGTCGGCGCGCAGTTTGGCCAAGGTCGGGCCCCATTCCGAAATCGGCACGTTGACCGCTTCAAACAGCGACACTTCCAGCCCGGCCGCCGCCGCCCCGTCCTTCATGGCGTTGGCGATGTTGCCGGAATAGGCGCCGGGGCCGGTGATGATGGCGATCTTGTTGTTGGCCAGCGTCAACTGCCCGGTATTGACGAGGTTCGTCACAAAATTCAGGAAGGCCACGCCGTAGAAAATCTCTGGCGGATCAATCTGAAAGCCGCCCCAATAGCGGTCTGGATTGCCCTTGACGGTTTCATCATGCAGCACAACCGTATTGGCGTGCATCGCGATGATGCCGGAATCGGCCGCCACATCCAGCAGGACCGCACCATTTTCAAGGTTGTAGCCGGCGATAATCGCATGAACTTCGCTGCGATCGACAAGCCGTTGGGCGGCTTGCGTTACAACGTCATCGCCCTTGGATTCTGAATCCTCAAAATGCAGTTCGATCGGGCGGCCAAGAATGCCACCCAGAGCGTTGATTTCCTCGGCGGCCATCTCAAGGCCATTGCGAAACTCGATGCCGTCGGCGGCAACAAAGCCGGTCAGCGGCGACACGCAGCCGATTGGAATCGGCGTCGCGTCTTGCGCCACTACCGTCGAACCCAGCCCGGCAAGCGTTGCGGCGGACCCGCCGAGCAACGCCGCGCCCTTTAGAAAGTTCCGCCGACCCGCGGCCGCGTTTGGAGTTATCTTTTTCATTTCCGTCTCCCCTTTTTTATGTTTTTCGGTGACTCGATCAGTTTACGTCCGCCACAAGCGCCGCTGCGGCGTCGATGGCAGTAGATTGATGCGATTGCAGCATCTGCTGGCCGTAATTTGCGAAATGATCCAGAAACGGATCGACGACGCCGCTTTGCACACCGCAAAGCTGCTCCAGAACCGCCAGCCCGCAATAGGGCACGTAGTTGGCGGAATAGCCGCCTTCGTGGGTCATCATCATCCGCCCGCCGCAAAGGTCATCGGCCTGCGCCATCAGCATCGCGGTCATCTGGCGGTACCCATCCGACGTGACCATCATCCGGCCCAGGGGATCGGCAGCCGAGGCATCAAACCCGCAGGCGACGACGATGATTTCCGGCTTGAACCGCTGCAGCGCGGGCAAAACCACGCGGCGCATCGCCTCAAGATAGGCGCCGTCGCCGCAGCCGGGCGGCAGCGGGACGTTCAGATTGTAGCCAAGGCCTTTGCCAGCACCGCGCTCGGCAAGGCTGCCCGAGTTCGACGGGAACAGGTTGTCGCCATGCAGCGAGATGGTCAGCGTTTCAGGATCGTCGTAAAAGGCGGCCTGCGTACCGTTGCCGTGATGCACGTCCCAATCGACCACCGCCACCCGGCCCAAACCATGCAGGGCGCGGCCGTGATGGATGGCTACTGGGGCGTTACCAAACAGGCAAAACCCCATTCCCAGATCGGCCAACGCGTGATGTCCCGGCGGGCGGATCAGGGCATAGGCGTTCTGCACCTCGCCGCGCAGCACTGCCTCCAGCGCGACAATCGCTCCGCCGGCAGCCAATTGCGCAATCTCGAAACTGCCCGCGCCGAACGGGGTCAATTCGCTGGCATCGCCACCCCCCGCCGCACTCATGCTGCGGATCTTGGCGATATGGTCCCTTGTGTGAAACCGGGCCAGCTCATCGTGGGTAGCGGCCCGCGGCCTGAGCGACACCAAATGATCGGTCAAGCCCGATACCTCCAGCAGGTTTTTCATCCGGCGCTTGGTTTCGGGGTTTTCGACATGTTCTCCGGGCTGCACAGTCAGGCCGGACGGAAAAAGCGACGCCGCATTCCCGGTGTTGTGCCAGAGATAAAGTTCATGAAACACAAAGCCCGTTGCCATGGCTTTCCCTTACCGTGCAGACAGATAGGCGGGTTCCGCCTGCGAGATGATCGGTTGATAAAGGTCGCGCCGACGGGTGCGGTAGATGCCCCAATATGAACGAAACTCAGCAATCGCATCCAAATCAAAATCGGTCACGGCAACGCCAGGGGTCACCTCATCCAGTTCGAGCACTTTGGTCCCGGTGGCATCCGAAACAAACGAGCCGCCATAGAACTGTGTTTCATGCGTCTGGCCGGTCTCAACGCCAACCCGGTTCGATGCGGCCAGGATCACCATATTCGCCGCCGCATGACCCTGCATCGTCTGCTGCCAGTGCGGTTTCGAATTGGCTGGCTCGCCGATCATTGGCCGCGTTGGCCTGCCTATCGCCGTCGGGTACATCAGCAGCTCCGCCCCCGACAGCGCCATGACCCGCGCCGTTTCGGGAAACCATTGGTCCCAGCAGACCCCGCAGCCAAGCTTGACGTGCCTGGTTTCCCAAACCTTGAAACCGGTATCGCCGGGCGCGAAATAAAACGCCTCCTCATAGGCCGGAAAGTCCGGAATGTGTGATTTGCGATAGACCCCCAGCACCTCGCCATCCGCATCAATGATCGCCAGAGAATTGAACCGGCGACCGTCGTCGGCCTGCTCGAAAAACGAAACCGGCACCACGACATTCAGCTGTTTTGCCAGCGGCCTTATTGCGGCAATCGCCGGGTTGGTGGCGACCGTTGTCGCCTCGCTGTTGTAGGCGGGGTCTTTGTCGATGCAAAAGAACGGGGTTTCGAACAGCTCTTGCAGCAGAACTACTTGCGCGCCCTTTTGGGCGGCCAGTTCGATATGGGCGCAGGCCTGACGGATATTATCTGCCCGGTTCCAACTGCAGGCCATCTGAGTCACGGCAATGGCTATTGGTCGCATATTTCCCCCTCGGACAAATGCCTGTGGAGAGGCTCACAGAAAGTTAAGGCCTTGTCCCGACCCTTCCGGGTAAGGCGGCTAAGATCTACCCACCCTTTTGGGTAAGCCCTGCGAGCCCAATCTGCTGCAGTCGCAAAACCGCCTGAGTGCGGTTTTCGGCGCCAAGCTTGCCGAAGATGTTCTTCAAATGCCATTTCACGGTATCCGGAGCCATTGACAGGCGCGCGCTGATCTCGCTGTTGGCCAGCCCGTCGCCCAACAATCGTGCGATCTCGGCTTCGCGCGGGCTCAGGTCTGTGGATCGGCTGCTGTACGCGGAATGCGTTGCGCGAACGCCGTAATTCACCGGCAAAAGTGCTGCCACAAATTTCCCCAATGGGTCGGATTGCTTGCGCCAAAGCGGTATCTGATCGCACGCGAACGCCAGAACTTCGTGCAACGACGGGCCTTCCTCGATCAAAGTGCGAACCGCCGCCCCAGGCAGTGACAACATTACCGCATCCGAAATTGCAGCCAATGCGCCCAGCCCATTGCCAGAGCGAAAAGCCGCAATTGCCGCGACGCCGCGCACCTGCGCCAACCTGCGGAGCCGACCATCGCGCTTTAGCCGTGCCGCCAGCGGATCAAGCAGGCGCAGTGCCGCCTCTGGCCGATCCTCGGCGATCAAAATCCGCGCCATTGCCAAATGTTCAAAGTCATTCGCAGGGCGCAGCACCCGGTCGGAACCTAGCCAAGCCTCGTCAACGCCGCGCGCCGTAAGAATAAGCCGGGCATATTTGGCCTCACCTTGTATCAGCAACAGTTTGACCCGCTCGTGAAGCGCACTCGCAAAGAGCCTGCGGTAATGGTTTTGCAGACCCAACCGTTCTGCCGCTTCAAGCGCGTTCAGGGCATGATCACTCTGCCCCCGCGCTGCCGCCAGACGCGCCCCGAGCAGCTTGCAGCTCATATCATGCACGACAAGCCCGCATTCCTCAATCACCGGGCGGTGCTGCAGCAAAAGCCGTTCAGCGGTGACCAGATCATTGCGTTCATACAGAATTTCGGCCTCGAAAATCCCGACCATTGCCTCGCTGTACGACCCCGGACCGTCCGAGGCGCGGGCCAGTTCGGTCGCGCGCGAAAACCGGTTCAAGGCCGACCCCAGATCGCCTGCGGCCTTATCAATCAGTCCCAGGATCAAGTCGGAATAAAGCACGCCAAAGTTCGATTGGCTGGCCTGATGGTTGTTGCGGGCTTGCAAGCAGGCAATGCGGCTGGCCTCTAGATTGCCCATCGAGTAGTGGCAAAACCCCAGCACATTTCCGACCACCCCGCGCAAAAACCCATTCCTTGCAGGCACTTCGCGCAAGGCGCGCTCCGCGATCCGCGCTCCCATCTGCGAGTGATCTGCCGCACTGGCGATGCCTGCGGTCAACACCAGAATTTCAGCGCGCAGATCTTGTTCTTCCAATTGCGTCAGCGTTTTTTTGAGGGCGCGCCGAGCCAATTCATCGCGCACCTGACGCAAGATGCGCGCACCTTCCACAGGCCGGCTGCTGTGAAAGCAAATCCAGACCTGCGCCAGTTGCAGCCGCGGGCGCCTGACGATGATTTCCGATGGCAAGCGACCCAGCCAATCGCGGACTTGTGCAATATTGCTGCTTTCTATCAATGGCATACAGCAGGTCTCAACCAATCCCGCCGCCATATCGCCTTCGCCCGCGGCCAAAGCTTGCTGAACTGCGTCGGCTGTAAAGCCCGCACCCGACAACCATTGTGCCGCGCGCAAGTGCAAGCGCTTCAACCTTTCCGGGTCTTGCCGCGCCAACATCCTGCGCAACAGGTCGGCGAAAAGCGTGTGATAGCGAAACCAGACCCGCTCCCAGTCCAAAGAGATCACAAACAGATTGGCGGCCTCGATCTGCGCGATTTTCTGATCGCAATTGCGACCGCCCGACAGCGCATCCGCCAAAGCGGCGCAAAACCGCTCCGGGACTGCGGTGCACAGCAGGAAATCGAGCGTTTCCGGCGATTGTCGGCTGAGCACTTCTTGCACCAAGAAGTCTGCAATATCACCTTCTGCCCCCGAAAACCGCGCCAAAAACCCCGTTTTATCGCTTGAGCCTGCCAAAGACAGCGACGCCAGATGCAAGCCCGCGATCCAGCCTTCGGTGCGATGATGCAGGGTCACAATCTCGGCGGCGGAAAGCCCCAAAGCAAGGCGGTCATTCAGATAGAATTCGGTTTGCGCCAGCGAAAACCGCAACTGCGCGTCGTCCAGCCGAACCAGCTGCCCGCGGGCGCGCAGCCCGGCAAGCGGAAAGGCGACATGGTCACGGGCACCAAGCACAAGATGAAACCCTGTTGGGCCATACGCAAGCAGGCCTTCCAGAAACCGTGAGATATCCGGCGATGTCAGGTGATGAAAATCGTCGATGACCAGAAACAAAGCCGCTGTGTTTTGGTTCAGATCATTGACCAAAGTCGCAAGGATCGTGTCAATGGGCAGGCTTGGGCTTGACGCGATCAGGCCCGGCAGATCCGCGCCACAAGCCGGATCAGCACGCCGGATCGCTGCCACCAGATACAGCAAGAACCGCCCAATCTCATTGTCTTGCGCATCCGCCGAAAACCAACCAACGGCGACGCCCCGCGCCTGAAGTCCGCAGGCCCACTGCGACATCAAGGTTGATTTCCCAAAGCCCGTTGGTGCCGACACAATTGCCAATCGGCGCTCTGACACCGCATCCAATTGCCGCAACAGATCGGGGCGCGGCACCACGCTGTGACCTGCGGCCGGGAAACGCAGCTTGGTTTCAATCAGCATGGCCCCAGCCTCGCGCACTTTATCTGGAACAAAAATCCAAGGCCCTGAACGATCCGGACGTTGGGGCAGTGTCTCAGAACGGGTCGATGGAAGCAACGATGCTGAAAGACGCAAAGACTGGCCGTCAAGGCCGGAACACTTCTACGAAGAACCGTGCCGCGTTCCTTCGGCACCAGCCACCTAGCAGACGGCCAAAAGGCCCGACGCTGTTGTCAGCTCCTTCGCCACATCCCGAAGACATGAAACCAGCCGTGATGCGGCAGGTGACATCAGGTCATCGGCACGGGTAGAGATGCCGACCGGGCGTGTCGTCGTTGGCAACGGAACCTGCAAGGCAACGATGGTGCCGTCCTGAACTTCAAGCCGGGCGAGTTGCACCGGCCAGACGGCCAGATAATCGGTCAGTTGCAACAACCGCCGCGTCGTCAGAAACGAGACGGTCTCGACCGAATGGGCGGGCGGCTCCAGGCCCATGTCGCGAAATGCCTTGTCGATCTGGCGGCGCAGGGTTGTCGAAGGGCCGGGCAGAATCCAGTCCTGGCCCTGCAAATCGGCAAGGCCAAGATCGGTTCGCCAGGCCAGCGGATGATCGCGCCGCACGACGATCTGGGCAAAATCGTTCATCAGCAGTTCCTGCTTCACCCCTTCCCGGTCGCGAAATTCCGGCAGGCGGCCCAGCACCAGATCAAGCTCTCCTGATCTGAGCGCCGGCATCAAAAGGTCATTCGTCGCCTCTTCGACCTTGACCACCAGATTGGGCCGGTCCTGCCGCAGGCGCGCGATGGCCTCGGGAAGCAGGCCTGCCGATCCTGCCAGCAGCGTGCCAATCGCCACCTGCCCCGCCGAACCATCGCGAAGATTCTCCATTTCCTGTTCGGCTTTGGTGATCTGGGCAAGGATAAGCCGGGCATGGGCAGCAAGGTTGGTGCCGAAGGTCGTTGGCACCACGCCGCGGTTGGTTCTTTCGAACAACAAAACGCCCATCTGCGCCTCGGCATCCTGCAAGGCCTTGGTCACGGCGGATTGGGTCATGTTCAGCATGTTGGCGGCCCTGAGCAAATTGCCCTCGGCCAGAATGGCGGCCACAAGACGCAGGTGGCGAACGGTCAGACGTTGGGCGACATGGGGCATGGCTTGACGTGAGTTTCCATCTGGGAATATCAGATTGGGATGATCTCACTTGCGCTCATGTCGGGCAAGGTCGTTTATGGCCCGAAGTCCCCTGGAATTGGAACCGCCATGATCTTGCACCCCCTGACCCGCCACGACTGCCTTGCGATGGACGCAGCCGATCCGCTGGCCGGGTATCGTCAGGAATTTGATTTGCCCGAGGGCACGATCTATCTGGACGGCAATTCCCTTGGCGCGCTGCCCCGGCGGGTGGTTGCGCGGATGCAACGGGCGATCACCCAGGAATGGGGCAAGGGGCTGATCCGGTCGTGGAACGAGGCCGACTGGTATCTGGCCCCGCAACGCGCCGGTGCGGCCATCGCGCGGCTGATCGGTGCGGAGGCAGACGAGGTCATCGCTTGCGATTCTACATCGGTGAACCTCTATAAAGTGTTGATTGCGGCCATGAAAATGCGCCCCGGTCGCCGCGTGGTGATCTCGGAACTTGGCAATTTTCCGACCGATGTTTACGTCAGCGCCCGCGTGGCCGAGATGCACGATCTGGACCTGCGCTGTGTCGAACCTGAGGCCGTACTGGACGCCATCGCCGCCGCCGGGGCCGACCTTGCCATGGTGCATCTGACCCAGGTAAACTTCAAGACCGGACGGGTCTATGACATGGCGGCCATCACCAAAGCGGCCCAGGCTCAGGGGGGGGTGGCGATCTGGGATCTGGCGCATAGCGCGGGCACCCTGCAGGTCGAGATCAACGCCTGCAATGCCGATTTCGCCGTGGGCTGCGGCTACAAATACCTGAACGGCGGGCCGGGAGCGCCGGCCTTCGTGTTCGCAGCCAAGCGCCATCATGCCGAGCTTTACCAACCGATTGCGGGCTGGCATGGCCATGCCACGCCCTTTGCTTTTGGCCATGACTATGCCCCCGACCCCGGCATTGCCCGGATGATGGTGGGCACCGCTTCGCAACTGGGGCTGATCGCGCTTGAAACCGCGTTGTCGGTGTTCGATGGGGTGGACATGGGCCAGTTGCGCCGCAAAGGCAGCGCCTTGGGCGATCTGTTCATCCGGCTTGTCGATCAGGAACTGGGGGCGCATGGCTTTGGTCTGGCCAGCCCGCGCGATGGCGCAAAGCGCGGCAGCCAGGTGTCGCTGACCCATCCCCAGGGCTATGCCATCATGCAGGCCGTGATCGAACGCGGTGCCGTCGGCGATTTTCGCGCCCCCGACATCCTGCGCTTTGGCTTTGCCGGACTTTATGTGACCTTCGCCGACATCTGGGATGCCATCGCCATTCTGCGCGAGGTCATGGACCAACGGCTTTGGGACCAGCCGGTTTACAAGGCGGTGAAGGCCGTGACCTGAGACGCCCCCGCGCGACACAAAAGCCCGTCTGCCGAAAGGCAGGCGGGCTTTTTCTTATCCACCAAACGAAAACCCCCGCAGGACTTGCGTCCGGCAGGGGGATCCGCTTGGCCGCTGATCAGTCCCGTGGGGGCCAGATCGTATCGCTCATTCCCATCAGCGGTTCGCCCAGCATGGGTGTGGACAGGGCATAGACGCCCTGCGCCGAGAACAGCCAGATGATGTTGCGGTCATATTCGGTGAAGATGGCAAAATTGGAATTGTTATAGGTCCAATCCGGCATTTCCTCTGCGGTCGGGAAACGGGGCACGAAATAGCCGCCGATCGAAGGCTTGGCGGGGTCGGTCACGTCAAAGATCTGCAACCCCGCGGTGTAGAAGGCATAGGGTACCACCCCGTCATGGCCATAGCCCGGCTGGTGCGCCGTGCCCGACCGTTTCGGGCCGAAGCTGCCGCCGCGCTGGCAGTAATCGGTGAAGCTGGCGCCCTCGGGCGCTGTCGGGCGCGGCAAGGTCGCGGCGACCTGCGGATTCGCCGGGTCGTTCACGTCGATAACATAGACATCCTTATAGGGCTCATAGCAGTTCGAGTTCATCGGATAGCCATTCGACAGCACAAAGCCCGTGCGCGCGAATTGACTGGTATCGATGTTGTCAAATTCTGTGCCGGCATAGTTGGGCGGGGTCGTCAAATGGCCCAGAATCTGCGGGTCTTCGGGGTTTGTCAGGTCAAACGTGTAAAGGCCCAGACCCGCCATTGCGCCAAAGCCGATCTTGCCACCCTTATCCATCGGGGTAGGCGTGAACATCGGCATGCGCGACCCCATCCACGAGGTGCGATTGCCCGCGCGCGGATTCTCCAGATAGGCGGCCTCGCTGGCCTTATCACCGACGACCTGGCCGGGCACCGTCACCTGCTTGACAAAGACCGGGTTGGCCGGATCGGACATATCCCAAACCTGATAGCCCGGCGAATAGAGATAGTCGGGGAACTCGGTCAGCGCATAGCTGTCGTCGGGCGCGGAGGACAGGATCATATACTTGCCGCCAGTATAGTTTGGCGCGTCAAGCGAGCCGGACCCCTGTTGCTCGCCAATCGGCGCATCGGGATGCGCCACGTCGGTGGTGCGGGTGGCAATCAGCGTCCATTGGTCGGGCGTCGGCCCATCCATCTGGAACACCTTGAAACCCTTCAGCGAATTGTAGTGCCGCTGCGCATCGACCTTTTCGGGCTCCCGGCTTTTGTCACGCATCAGACCTTGACGGCCAATTTCATAGGACGCCACGACGATGTTCTTTTGCAGTTTGGCATTCCACGCAATGGTGATGCCGCCGAAGTAATCGCTCACCGCCGCGGAATCGAAGTCTTCGGAAGACCCTTCAGGCCCCCAGACGCCGCCCTTGGAATAGACCTCCACCGCATGTGCCGGATCGGTGATGTCAAGCACCCGCATGTAATCGCGGTCATGGGCATAAAGATACCGCTTGCCGTCGAAATCAACAACATCTGGCCATGCGTGCCAGGGCGAGGTGACATGCGGATAAAAGGCAATTTCCTTGACATTCATCGCATAGGAGTTCTGGTCCCAGCCGTCCAGCTGACCCGGAAAGGCGGGCGCATCATCGTTCAAGGGGGTGGCGACAGGGTGCCGGAAGGTTCCGGTCGCGGCATCCATGCCATAATCCACCCCCGGTACTGGCGGCGCGGGCGGGTTCGCGGGCGTAATCGCGGCCCAGGCCTTCAAATTGGGATCGGTCAGGTTGATCTCGCCCAAAGGTTCTTCCTGCCAATCCTGGGCCAAGGCGCCGGCCGCGCAAAGGGCACAAAGCGCGGTTGCAGCCAGAAAGCGAGAGTATCGCATTGGGTCTTCCTCCTGTTGGGTCCGCGCGATGTGGCGGTCGGCCGAAAGCCTTGCCCTATCCTGATGAAAGGAAAATGGAATTATAAGGCTCTGGATATGAATGAAGGGAATATCAATGCCGCGCCCCTGATATCTGGAATTGGAATAACAGATGGCAATTAGTTCATTTGTTTTCATGTCAAAACACTTCCATCCTGCACGGCGAAGCGAAATCTGACACCCCGAGGGACCCATGCCCGATTATCCCGACCTTAGCCTCTACATCGGTGGCGGCTGGCGCAAGACCGGACAGTCGCTGCCCGTCCTGAACCCCGCCACCGAGGAGGTCATCGGTCAGCTGCCGGTGGCCCGCAAAGCGGATCTGGATGACGCGCTGGAAGCGGCGGCAAGCGGGTTCCGGGTCTGGCGGGCGACAGCGCCGCGGGTCCGGGCCGAAGTGATCTTGCGGGCCACAGCCCTGATGCGCGACCGCATCGACGAGATTGCCCATGCCATTACGCTGGAACACGGCAAACCCCTGCACCAAGCGCGGCTGGAGGTGATCCGCGGCTGCGAGTTTTTCGAATGGGACGCAGGCGAGGCGCAGCGTCTCTATGGCCGCGTGGTGCCCAGTCAGCCTGGTATCCGCTATCTGGTGATCCAGCAGCCTGTGGGGACCGTCGCCGCCTTCGCGCCGTGGAACTTCCCGATGAGCCAGCCCGCGCGCAAGATCGCCGGCGCGCTGGCGGCAGGCTGTTCGATCATCATCAAGGCGGCCGAGGAAACCCCGGCGGGGGCGTGGCACATTGCCCGCGCCTTCCACGATGCGGGCTTGCCAGCGGGTGTGCTGAATCTGGTGTTCGGGGTTCCGGACGAAATCTCGTCCTATCTTATCCCGCAAGATCAGGTGCGGCTGGTGGCGTTTACCGGGTCCACCGCCGTGGGTATTCATCTGACGGAACTGGCCGCGCGCAGCATGACGCCGGTGCTGATGGAACTGGGCGGTCACGCGCCAGTCATCATCTGCGACGATGTGGACCCGCAGGCCGCGGGGCTGATGTCGGCGGCACGCAAGGCGCGCAATGCCGGACAGGTCTGCACCTCGCCGACCCGGTTCTTCGTCGATGAGAAACTCTACCTGCCCTATGCGGCGGCCTTTGCCGCCCGCGCGGCCGCGGTTGCCATCGGCAACGGCATGACGCCGGGGGTCGAGATGGGCCCAGTGGCCAACCATCGTCGGATCGAGGCGATCGAGGCCCTGGTTGAAGACGCCCGCGCCAAGGGGGCGAAGGTGTTGACGGGGGGCGTCAGGCCCAGGGGGCCGGGGTACTTCTACCCCGTCACCGTTCTGGCCGAGGTGCCGGACGATGCCCGCATCATGCGCGAGGAACCATTTGGGCCTTTGGCCGTGATCAATCCCGTACCCTCGCTGGATGCGGCCATTGCTTGCGCCAATGCGCTGCCCTTCGGTCTTGCCGCCTATGCCTTCACCCACAAGGCGGCGACCGTTGACCGGCTGATAAACGAGGTCGAGGCCGGCAACCTGTCGATCAACACCCTGGAAGCCTCGGTCCCCGAAGTGCCCTTTGGCGGCGTGAAGGCAAGCGGTCAGGGCCGCGAAGGCGGGCTGGAAGGCATGCAGCACTATGTCGAGGTCAAGACCATCTCGCACCGGATGGAGCTGGAGCACGAGCCGACAGTGTCAGGGGCCAAGCCATGAAATACGACCGCAAGTCCGCCAAATCCCACGCGCGCGCCCATATGCGCGGCATTTGGGCCGCAGCCCTGATGCCCTTTGCCGATGATATGTCCATCGACGAAGCCGGGTTCCGCGCGAACATCGACCACTGGATAGAAGATCTGGGGATCGAAGGTTTTTTCATCGCCGGCAAGCAGGGCGAGTTCTTCTCGATGTCGGTGGACGAGCGCAAACGCTGTTTTGATCTGGCGGTGTCTGCCTGCTCGGGCCGGGCGCAGACGATCATGTCCTGCTCCGATCAGAACATGGATGTGGTCATCGACCTGGCCCGCCACGCACAGGCCTGTGGCGCCGATTACATCGTCGTCCATGCCCCGCTGCTGCATTTCTTTCGCGAACAGGATGAAACCCTGCTGCGCTACTATGAGACCATCGCCAGCAAGGTGGATATCGGCATAGCGCTTTGGTCGCACCCGGATTCGGGCTATCTGATGAGCCCGGATCTGTGCAACCGGCTGGCCGATATCGAAACCGTGGTGGCGATCAAGTATTCGGTGCCACGGCCGATGTACGGCGAACTGACGCGGCTGGCAGGGGATCGGATTCTGATCTCCACCTCATCGGAGGAGGAATGGCTGGACAACATCACCGAACTGGGCTGGCAGCTTTATCTCTGCTCGTCGCCGCCCTATCTGCTGCAAACCGCCCATGACCGCCGGATGCGCGACTATACCGATGCAGCTTTTGCCGGCCGCATCGACGAGGCCCGCGCGATCCGCGACTCATTGGATCCTGTGCGCCGCGCTCTGCGCGACACGCGCCCGGCGGAAAAGCCCCATGCGCATCAGAAATACTGGCAAACTTTGTTGGGGCAAGCTGGGGGACGGGTGCGCCCGCCCTGCCTGGAACTGACCGAAGCTGAAAAAGCCGAAACCCGCGCCGCCTTTGAAGCCTGCGGCCTGAAACTGTAAGGGAGCGACCCATGTCACGTCTTTCCGCCTTCAACTTCCAGAAATGGATCGACGAACACCGGCACCTGCTGAAGCCACCGGTGGGCAATAAGATGGTGTTCAAGGATGCGGATCTGATGGTCACGGTCGTCGGCGGCCCGAACAAACGCACCGACTACCACGACGATCCGGTCGAGGAATTCTTCTATCAGTTGAAAGGGGACATGCTGCTGAAGCTGCATGACACCGCCAGCGGTGAATTCTATGACGTGCCGATCCGCGAAGGCGACATCTTTCTGCTGCCCGCCCATATGCGCCATTCGCCGCAACGGCCGCAGGAAGGCTCGATCGGGCTGGTGATCGAATCGGCGCGCCCCGAAGGCGCATTGGACGCGGTGGAATGGTATTGCTTCGATTGCCAGACCCGCGTCCACCGCGCCGAGGTTGATCTGGTCAGCATCGTCGACGACCTGCCGCCGCTTTATGCAAGATTCTATGCGGATGAGGCGCTGCGCACCTGCCCGAACTGCGGCACCATTCACCCGGGCAAGGAACCCCCGGCGGGCTGGGTCAAACTGTGAGCAATGGCGCGCGCGGCGAACGGGTGGTGCTGGTGGGCTTCGGCGCCATCGGCAGCGCCGTCGCGCGGCTTCTGACCGAGCGGGGCGGCGCGGGGCGGCTCGCCGCCATTGCCCTGCGTGACGCCACACGCCCGCGGACCGGCCTGCCCGCCGGGGTGCCGGTGATTGCCGATCCGGCCGCGCTGTCTGGCATTGACGCAAGCCTTGTGGTCGAGATGGCGGGCCGCGACAGCGTGGCCGCATGGGGCCGCGCCGCCTTGGCAAGCGGGATGCGTTTTGCGGTTTCCTCCACCTCGGCCTTCGCGGATGCGGCACTGCTGGACGAGCTTTCGTCTTTGGCGCGGTCCCACGGCGGGCAGTTGATCATCCCCCCCGGTGCGCTTGGCGGCATCGACGCCCTGTCCGCCGCCGCGCGCATGGGGCTGGAGACTGTCGAGCACCGCATCGTTAAACCGCCGCTTGCCTGGATCGGGACCGAGGCCGAAACCCTGTGCGATCTGGCAAACCTTCGCGCGCCGCGTGCCTTCTTTCAGGGCAGCGCCCGCGCGGCGGCCGCCCGCTTTCCGCAAAATGCCAATGTTGCCCTGATCACGGCGTTGGCCGGCCTTGGCCCCGACCGCACCCGCCTGACGCTGGTCGCCGACCCCGGCAGCGCGGCCAATCGCCATGAGATCGTTGCGGCCGGCGCTTTTGGCCGCATGACTCTGCACTTCGAGAATGCACCCCTGCCCGAAAATCCCAAATCCTCGGCGATGACCGCCCTCAGCCTTGTCCGGCTGATCGAGAATACCAATGCAGCCCTGGTCATCTGAGTAGGTTGAGCCTGCCCCGCCACTTCCACGCCATCACCGGGTCGGGCAAACCCAACGCGCAAAACTGACAAACAGGATTGAAGAACCGTCCCCACGGCCGGCATCGAACCGGCAAGCCCGGAGGCGGGAGATTTTCATACCACTTCGGCTTCAACCGCCACCCGAGGATGTTCGTGGTCTGGACTATCCCTTGACCATAACCAGTTGCCTGGAATTAGGTCCTGCCCGTCTAGTCTCTACACCTTCCATTCAGGTAAAAGTCCGAAATGGCTTGGCTCGGGATTGCCACCAGCATGACCTGTGAGGGTTCCCCGAATTTGGGCAGCTTTACTCCCGGCGTTTCCACCGGGGCACTCACCGGCAAAAGCAAGTCTCCTGTGTTTACCCATTTCACCACATGGGGTGACGGCTCTTCAATGTGGCTTCTAGCGCGCCCCTTCAGCCTGAGCAACCCTTACCCAGAATGCGGCTTTCGAAGCATTTCGGGCCGATGCCGGGCCGTGAAGTCGTTCATATCTCGCAAGACCTTGTTTCAGTTTTGCTTTTCGTCTGGCAAACTGAAATTTAGGATCCTCTGTGCCTGTCATTTCACCCGCGGGCGGCATCGGCACATTCCCGTTTTCGAGGGCAGGCTAAAGGGCGGGCGGGCGGGCGGGTGTGTTGCGGCCCCTAAGTCATCCCGCGCAGGATCAGCGGTGCAACGTCTTCCAGATAGCGGCCAAAGGCGGTAATCGCCGTGCCGTGATCGCGGCTGCGGTGCCAGAGTGCGTGATAGGCAATTGTTAGGTCATCCCCAAGGCTCTTGCCATCAACAATCCGCGCCCCGCTGCCCGCCGTGACCTTCGAGAGCGGCAAAATGGCCGAGCCGATGCCGATTTCCGCCCAGTCTTGCAGCACCCGGTAGCTCATCGCTTCGCCCGGATACTCCAAAAGCTTCAGGCGGTTGCGCTGTCAAAGCAATTGTTGCTGCGCGACGAGGACGTGCAGGTCCTGCATAAGTTTTCCAGCGCCGCTGCGGCACAGGACTATCTGAAGAACCCGCTTTTCACCCAAGATGTCGTCGGCGAGCTGAAGCCGTTGCTGGCCGCCGATCCCGAAATCCGGATTTACCTTGGCGAGTGATATGTTACCGGCGGCCCGGTGGTTTCACAGGGCCGCCACCCTTACAGCCCCGCCTCTTTCACCGCCTCCATCGCCACATAGGTCGAGGTCGAGGCGACATGCGGCAGCGTTGATATCCGCTCGCCCAGCACCCGGCGATAGGCAGTGATGTCGCCGGTACGCACCTTCAGCAAATAGTCAAACGACGACGCCATCATGTGGCACTCCTCGATCTCGGGCACCGCCTGCACCGCGCGGTTAAAGGCTTGCAACGCCCCCTCGCGGGTGTCCGACAGCCGCACCTCGACAAAGGCCACATGCGCCAACCCCATGCGGATCGGGTTCAGCACCGCGCGGTAGCCCGCGATCACCCCCGTCTCCTCCAGCCGCTTGACCCGCGCTTGCGTCGGGGTTTTGCTAAGACCAATACGGCGCGCCAGTTCGGTGACCGCCATGCGCCCGTCACCCGCCAGTTCGCGAATGATGGCGGCATCGAAACGGTCGATCTCGGGCGGGGCTTTCGGACTGTCCATCTTGCCATCTTTGGTCAAATTGCCTGTCACGGGTACAAATACAGGAATATTGCCTGCAAAACAAAGGGTATGATGGACCAAATCAGGAGGAACCCCCCATGCCCGCGCCCATATCCGATCTCTGGCACGCTGTTGAAACCGGCACCCTTGCCGCCGAGGCGCCGCTGCTGGAGCGGCTGATCCGCCAGACCGGGCTGAGCGCCGCCGACCGCGCCCGCATCGCCGCCCGTGGCGCCGATCTTGTCCGGCAGATCCGCGCCGATGTGCGCCCCGGCCTGATGGAAGTGTTTTTGGCCGAATACGGGCTTTCAACCCACGAAGGCGTCGCCCTCATGTGTCTGGCCGAAGCCCTGCTCAGGGTGCCGGATGCCGACACCATGGACCGCCTGATCGAAGACAAGATCGCGCCTTCGGACTGGGGCCGCCATCTGGGCCAATCCGCCTCGCCCTTGGTCAATGCCTCGACCTGGGCCTTGATGCTGACCGGCAAGGTGCTGGACGAAAGCGCGCCGGGCGTCGTCGGCCACCTGCGCGCCGCCGTCCGCCGTCTGGGCGAGCCGGTAATCCGTGTGGCGGTGCAGCGCGCCATGAAGGAAATGGGCAAGCAGTTCGTGCTGGGCGAAACCATCACCACCGCCATGACCCGCGCGGCGGAACTTGAATCAGACGGCTATACCTATTCCTACGACATGCTCGGCGAGGCGGCAAAAACCGCCACCGACGCCACACGCTACGCCAAGGCCTACGGGGCCGCCATCGACAGCATCGCCGCCGCCTGCCGCAGCGACGACATCGGCACCAACCCCGGTATCTCGATCAAGCTTTCCGCCCTTCATCCCCGCTATGAAGTGGCGCAGGACGCCCGGGTCATGGCCGAACTGGTGCCCGTGGTCCGCGATCTGGCCCGCAAGGCCGCCAAAGCCCGGATGGGCTTCAATATC
>JANMDM010000036.1:0-20598 GCA_031376305.1 Pseudomonadota bacterium
GGGGGCGATGGGGCTGGGCGCGCGGCTGGGGCATTATCCGGCGGAGTTGTCGGGGGGCGAGCAACAGCGCGTCGCCCTGGCGCGGGCCTTTGCGCCGCGCCCGGCGATCCTTCTTGCCGATGAGCCGACCGGCAATCTGGATGGGGCGACGGGGGCCATCATCATGGATCTGCTCTTTGATCTGCGCGACCGGCACGGGGCGACCCTGATTTTGGTCACTCATGCGCCGGAACTGGCGGCGCGCTGTGACCGGGTGGTGCGGCTGGCCGATGGGCAAATTGTTGGGGCGGGACGGTGAGCCCGAGGCTGGCCTTTCGCATCGCGCGGCGCGACCTGCGGGGCGGGTTGGGCGGCATGGCGGTGTTGTTGATCTGTTTGATGCTGGGGGTGGCCTCGGTGGCGGCGATCGGCACCGTGCGCCTGTCGATTGAACGGGCATTGACGAGTCAGGGCGCGGTGCTGTTGGGCGGGCAGGCACAGATGTCCTTCACCTACCGTGCTGCCTCGCAAGCGGAGCGGGCCTTTATGGACCGGGTGGCGGAGCGGGTATCGAAGATCGTCAACCTGCGGTCGATGGTGGTCTTTGGCGCGGGCGATGCGGCGGTGCGGGCGCTGACCGAGGTGAAGGCGGTCGATGGGGCCTATCCGCTTGAAGGGACATTGGATCTGGACCCGCCGATCAGGCTGGCCATAGCGCTGGCGGTGAGGGACGGGGTGCCGGGGGCGGTGCTTGACCCGGTTCTGGTGGACCGTCTGGGCATGAAGGTCGGGGATCGGTTCCGTCTGGGGGTGGTGGAGTTCCGGTTGACGGCGCGGTTGATGCGAGAGCCAGACAATGCGGCATTGGGGTTTGGGTTGGGGCCACGGTCGCTGGTGGCGTCTGCAGCGCTGGAGGGATCGGGCTTGCTGGCGCCGGGCAGCATGTTTGACACGCATTACCGGCTGAGCCTGCCGGAGAGAACGGATCTGGCGATGGTAAAGACTGATGCGGAAAAAGCCTTTCGCACAAGCGGGATGGATTGGCGCGATGCGCGCAATGCAGCGCCAGGGGCCGAGCGGTTTGTGCGGCGGATGGGATCGTTTCTGACGTTGGTGGGGCTGGCAGGCCTCGCGGTGGGTGGGGTTGGCATTGCCTCGGCGGTGCGGGCTTACCTGACGCGCAAGGTCGAGGCGATGGCGGTCCTGAAGGTGCTGGGGGCTGCTGGCGGTACTGTGCAGGCGGTTTATCTGCTGCAAGTGGCGGCGGTGGCGGCGGTTGGCGTGCTGGCGGGGTTGGTGCTGGGGGTGGCGTTGCCTTTGGTTGCGGCACCGTTTCTGGAAGGGGTGATGCCGATACCGGTGGTGGTGACGGTGCATCCGCTGCCCTTGGCCGAAGCGGCGGTTTACGGATTTCTGACGGTGGCGATCTTTGCCTGCTGGCCGTTGGCTGAAGTGCGCCGGGTCGGTCCGGCGGCATTGTTTCGCGGCACCTCGGCAACCGGAGTCTGGCCGGGGTGGCGGGCGGCAGGGGTGATCGGGGCGCTGTCATTTGCCCTGATCGGGGCGGTGATGGGATTTACCGACGCGCCGGGGCTGGCCTTGCCAACCCTGGCGGGGATTGCGGGCGCGATGGCCCTGCTGGCAGCGGCTGGCGCGTTGGTGCGGTGGTTTGCGGTGGTGGTGCGCCGCCGCTTGCAGGGCGGTGTTGTGCTGCGGCTGGCGTTGGCGGCACTTGGCGCGCGGCGGGGCGATACCGGGGCGGCGATCCTGTCGTTGGGTCTGGGGCTGTCGGTGCTGGCTGCTGTCGGGCAAATCGACGCGAACCTGCGCGCGGCGATTGCGCAAGAATTGCCGAAGGTGGCACCTGCATTTTTCTTCGTCGATATCCAGAAGGATCAGATTGAAGGGTTCCGTGGGATACTGGCCGCGACGCCGGGGGTCAGCCGGGTTGAGTCCGCGCCGATGCTGCGCGGGGTGATCACCTTGATCAATGGGCAAGATGCGCGAAAGGTGGCGGGGGACCATTGGGTGGTGAAGGGCGACCGCGGGGTAACCTATTCTGATGCGCCGCCCGCCAATACCAAGATCGTTGCCGGGGCATGGTGGCCCAAAGACTATGCGGGTGAGCCGCAGATCAGCTTTGCCGCCGAAGAGGCCGAAGAGATGGGTTTGAAGTTGGGCGACAGGCTGACCGTCAATATCCTTGGCCGCGATATCGAAGCGACGATTACCAGTTTCCGCGCGGTAGATTTTTCCAGCGCCGGGATCGGGTTTGTAATGTCGATGTCGCCCGCGGCGCTGTCCGGGGCGCCACATTCCTTCATCGCCACCGTCTATGCCGGCCCCGAGGTTGAGGCGGGCATCTTGCGCAAGATCGGGGATGCCTATCCAAATATCACCGCGATCCGGGTGCGGGATGTGACCGAAAGGGTGGCTGAGGCTATGGCGGCCATTGCGCGCGCCACGGCAATTGCGGCGGGGATCACGCTTTTGACCGGGGCGGTGGTGTTAATCGGGGCGGCCTCGGCCGGGTTGCCGGCACGGGTGCAAGAGGCAGCGGTGTTGAAAACGCTGGGCGCATCGCGGGCGCAGATTTTCGCCAGTTTTGCCCTGCGCGCGGCGCTGACCGGCGCGGTGGCGGGCGGCGTGGCGATCCTGTTCGGCGCGCTTGCGGGCTGGGCGGTGATGCGTTTCCAGATGGAGGAGACGTTCCATTTCGCGCTTGGCTCGGCATTGGTGATCGTGACCGGCGGGGCGCTTGCCTCGCTTCTGGCGGGGCTGGTATTCGCGTGGCGGCCGGTGGCGGCGCGTCCGGCCACAGTGCTCAGGGCGCGGGGCTGACAAAGCGCCGCAGTCTGAGCGCGTTGGTGACGACAAATACGGACGACAGCGCCATGGCCCCCGAGGCGAGAACAGGCGACAGCAGCATGCCGTTGATCGGGTAAAGCGCACCCGCCGCCACCGGAATCAGCAAGGCGTTGTAGCCAAAGGCCCAAAACAGGTTCTGCCGGATATTTCGCAATGTGGCACGCGACAGAAAGATCGCGTCGGCGACACGCGCCGGATCGCCCTGCATCATCACCACTTGCGCCGCGTCAATGGCCAGATCGGTGCCGCCACCCATGGCGATGCCAACCTGCGCCGCGGCAAGGGCCGGGGCGTCATTCAGCCCATCGCCAACAAAGGCGACCTGACCTTTGCTGGCGAGATCCCGCAGGGCGGCAACTTTGCCTTCGGGTAGCACCCCGGCGATGACATGGGTAATCCCAAGGGTGGTCGCCACCGCGCGGGCCGTCAGTTCGGTGTCGCCCGAAATCATCGTGCAGCGGATGCCCATCGCTTGCAGGCGGGCGACGGCGTTGCGGGCTGAAGGCTTGGCCGGATCGGCCACGGCAATCAGGGCGGCAAGATGCGTGTTCAGGGCCAGAAAGATCGGAGTTTTGCCCTGGGCTGCGGCAAGGTCGGCGGTTTTAGCCAACGCCCCAAGATCGATCCCAGCGGCGGTCATTGCACCAGCGTTGCCGATCAGCACAGACTGGCCGGCAACGGTGGCCGCGTAGCCCCGGCCAGGCAGGGCTTGACCGCCGGTGGCCAGCGGCAGGCTTAAGCCACGGGCCTTCGCCTCGGTCAGGATCGCTTGCGCCAGCGGGTGTTCGGACCCTGCCTCTGCGGCGGCGGCAATGGCCAGCGCATGGTTGCGGTCGATGCCATCGGCAGGCCAGATATCGGTCAGGCGCGGGTGGCCTTCGGTCAGGGTGCCGGTTTTGTCAAAAGCCACAATCTGCGTATCCGCGAGGCTTTGCAACGCATCGCCGCGACGAAACAGGATGCCGAGTTCTGCGGCGCGACCGCTGCCAACCAGCACGGATACCGGCGTCGCAAGACCCATCGCACAGGGGCAGGCGATGATCAGCACTGAAATACCGGCGACAAGGGCGTGTGACAATGCCGGTTCCGGGCCAATCACAAACCATAAGATCGCCGTGGCCAACGCCAGCACCATGACCGCAGGCACAAACCACAGGGTGATACGGTCGACGAGCGCCTGCACCGGAAGCTTGGTCGATTGTGCGTCTTCGACCATTCGGATAATGCGGGCAAGGACGGTATCGGCCCCCGTGGCGCTGACTGTATAAAGCAGCGCGCCGGTGCCATTCACGGTGCCACCCGACAGCGCCGCACCGATGGTCTTTTCCACCGGAACGGATTCGCCAGTCAGCATGCTTTCATCGACGAAGCTGTGGCCTTCGGTGATGAGCCCGTCCACCGCTACCCTTTCGCCGGGGCGCAATTGCACGGTATCGCCGCGGCGCAGATCCTCGACCGGGATCTCTGCGGGTCCATCGGGTCGGATCACTGTTGCGGTGGCGGGCTGAAGTTTCGCCAGCCGCCCAATGGCTTCGCCGGCGCGACCTTTGGCACGGGCTTCGAGCATCCGGCCAAGAAGGATCAGGGTGACGATGCTGACCGCCGCCTCGTAATACACAACGCGGGCGGCTTCGGGCAAAAGGCCGGGCGCATAGGTGGCGACCAGCGAATAGGCGAAGGCCGACAGGGCGCCAAGTGCCACCAGCGAATTCATCTCGGGCGCACCGCGCCACAGGGCCGGGATGCCGTGGGTCAAGAAGCCGCGTCCGGGGCCGATCAGCACCATTGCTGTCAGCCCTGATTGCATGATCGACGCACCCTGCTCGCCGAGGGTCGCCATCAGCCAGTGGTGGAATGTGGGCCAGGCATGCGCGCCCATCGCCAGAATAACCACCGGAAGGCTGAGGCCTGCCGCCAGGATCAATCGCTGTTTCAGGGCGGTGGCCTCTTCGGCCTGACGGTCGGTCTTCGCAACCGGTGTTTCCGGGCGCTTGGGACGGGCGGTGTAACCTGCTTTCGTCACCCGCAGCGCAAGTTCGGTGGGCGAAGTCGCGCCTGAGGCATAGCGGACCGTGGCTTCCTCGGTCAGCAAATTAACCGAAGCCGTCAGCACGCCTGGAACCGCCTTCAACGCCCGTTCGACACGGCCCACGCAAGATGCGCAGGTCATTCCGTCGATTATCAGACGGGTTTCAACGGCAGCCAGCGGATAACCTGCCGTGGTCAATGCCTTGGCTACGGCGTTTGTATCGACAGTATCGGCGAAACTGACCTGTGCTTTGGCAGAAATCAGATTGACGCTGGCCCCGGTGACCCCGGCAACATTGCGCAACGCCCGTTCCACCCGCCCCACACAGGCGGCGCAGGACATGCCTTCGACGACGTAAGATGCGCTTTGGGTCACAGATTTGTTGCTCCTGAATAGGGAGACATGGTGCTTGCGCAAACATAGGTCAACCATCTGTCATTAGAAATAGCGCGGCCGTGGCAGCACTTGGTCTTTGGCGGCCTGGACCCCCAGAAGCATTCATAGCCGGGAACAAATCCTTGATCTGAGCGCTTCATTGTTGCGTTGGCGCCCAAAACTCGGATGCTATGCGCAAAAGTGTAGGAGGTTTTTGATTTGCAACGACGAGAGTTTATTCTGTCGACCCTGACCGCCAGTGTTGTGCTTCCAGCAGGGCGGGCTTTTGCGGCGCAATGGGCCGATCCGCCTTTGGTCGTTGAAACCGTGGGCAGCGCCGAGGTGCCTTTGCCCGGTTTGACCATCGCGCCCGAGCTTTACCCATTGGAGGTATACGTCAAACGCGACTTTGCGCCCGGATCAATCATCGTGCTGTCGTCAAAGCATTTTCTGTACTATGTCACCAAACCGGGCCATGCGATCCGCTACGGTGTGGCCGTCGGCAAGGAAGGGTTGACCTTTCGCGGTCTGGCACAGGTCGGTCAAAAGACCGAATGGCCAAGCTGGAAACCAACGCCGGAAATGGTTGACCGTAACCCCGGTGCCTATGCGAAATACGCCGACAAAGGCATGGAGGGCGGGCCGAAAAACCCCTTGGGCGCGCGGGCGATCTATCTTTATCAGAATGGCAACGATACCGCCGTCCGCATCCACGGCACCCTTGAGCCCAATTCTATTGGTAAATCGGTGTCGAACGGGTGCCTGCGGATGGTGAACGCGCATGTCATCGACCTTTATGCGCGGGTACAGATTGGCGCCGGGGTACAGGTGTTCTGAGGCATCTGGTTGCCGCCCTGCGGGTCTTTTGCCCCGCCGGGCCACCCAATCGGGCTAAAAGGCCCTTCCTGACCGGGGGTCTCGGGGGTAAGAGCAGGTCATGGCCCTGATCCTTACCTCATTGACACAAATCCCCGGCCTTGGCTTTGATGCGGTTATCGACGTGCGTTCCCCGTCGGAATTCGCAGAAGATCATTTGCCGGGGGCGATAAACCTGCCGGTTCTGGATGACGCTGAACGCGCAAAAATCGGCACGATTTACAAACAGCAGTCGCCGTTTTTGGCGCGCAAGCTTGGGGCGGCACTGGTGGCGCGAAATGCGGCCGGGCATCTGGAAGGGCCTTTGGCCGGGATGAATGGCGGCTGGCGGCCCCTGGTCTATTGTTGGCGCGGCGGGCAAAGATCGGGATCGTTTGCAACGATCCTGCAACAGGTGGGCTGGCGGGTCGAGCTGGTTCAGGGGGGCTACAGGGCCTGGCGGTCGCTGGTGGTCGCGGAACTGACTGACAGGCCGGTGGCCGCGCCGGTCGTGGTGTTGGACGGGAATACCGGCACTGCCAAGACCGAGATTTTGGGGCTTCTGGCGGCGCGCGGCGTGCAGGTGATCGACCTTGAAGGGCTGGCCAATCATCGCGGCTCACTTTTTGGGCAGCGGGCGGGCGGGCAGCCCAGCCAGAAGGCGTTTGAGGGGCGTCTGGCCGTGGCATTGGCGGCGCTTGATCCGGCGCGCCCGGTGGTGGTCGAAGCGGAAAGCTCCCGGGTTGGCAATCTGATGCTGCCCAAGCAACTTTGGGCGGCGATGGCGGCGGCCCCCCGTATTCGTATCGCCGCCCCATTGGCGGCGCGGGCGGCCTATCTGGCGCGCGCCTATGCCGATATGACGGCGGATCGGGCGGGGTTGGTGCGGGTGGTCGAAAGCCTGAAACATGCGCATTCGGCCGAAAGAATTGCGACATGGGTGGCGCAGGCTGAACAGGGGGCCTTCGAGGCGTTGGCGGCCGGTCTGATGCAAGACCATTACGATCACCGCTACGAAAAACACCGCGCCCGGTACGACGGGCAGGACGACATGGTTCTGGAGGCCGGGAGTTTGCTTTCAGACGCTCTGGAGTATCTGGCAGACAGGCTGACAGCCCGTTTGCCGGGAATACGGAACCCTATTCCGCCACGGTAATGAATGCCGGACCGCTATCGAGCGTGCCGATTATAGCGGCCGTTTCGCCCATGTCAGTCAAACGTATCAAAAGCTCGTTTGCGACCGACGGGGGGACCGCGGCCAGCATTCCCCCCGCCGTTTGCGGATCAAACAAAAGCTCGGATTTCGCACTTTCGGTCAGGGACATGCGGTCCCGGACCGCGTGATTTGCCGGAAGCAGGCTTGATCCTTGCCCCAGCTGCGACAGTGCAGAAGCACCGGGCAGCAGCGGTACCGCTGATAAGTCCAGCCGGGCCGAAAGGTTTGATGCCTCAAGGATCGACAAAAGATGCCCGGCCAGTCCGAAGCCGGTCACATCCGTCATTGCGCGGGCATGGCGTGCCAACAGGCGCGCCGCATCGCCTTGCGGGCGCGACATGCTGGCAAGCGCTGCCGCGACAGTCGCGGCGGGGGCCTTACCCGCCATTTCGGCAGCCAGAATCACGCCGGTGCCGATGGCCTTGGTCAGGATCAAATGATCGCCCGCTTGGGCGCAACTCTGGGTGACGGGCAATTGCGGCGACAATCCGGTGACGGTAAATCCCAGCGACATCTCGGCCCCCATACTGGTGTGCCCGCCGACAATATCGGCGCCTTCGGGGCCAAAGACCTCAGCCGCTGCCGCCATGATTTCGCGCAGGGTTTCCGCCTGTTGGCGTTCCGCCATCAACGGTAAGATAATTTGTGCGAGTGCTGCCTGCGGGCGGGCGCCCATCGACCACACGTCACCCAATGCATGAATTGCCGTGATGCGGGCCATCAGCCAGGGATCGGCCCAAAAGGCCCGCAGATGGTCGGTGGTGATGACCTGATAGCCATCGCCAAGCCGCAAGATGGCGGCGTCATCCCCAAGGCCTTTCACCACATCGACGCGTCGTGGCGGTGGCAGCCGGTCGAGCGCCGCCCGCAGTGCTGGCCTGCCGACCTTGGCCCCGCAGCCGCCGCACAGGGGTTTGTCGGAAAGACCCTCGGCAGTGGGCGTTTGCGGTGCTGCCGGCGCAGGCATGGGCGGCAGCGCGCGGAACCTGTCCATAAAGCGCTGGTCGATCCGGTCTTTCCACCGCCACAGCCAGCGGCCATCCAACGGCAGGCCCCATTTGTCGGCCACCGCCCATTTGCCCCCCGCCGAAACCAGTTTCAGATAGTCGCGCTGCGGATAGTAGCTGCGCAATTGACCGTGGCCCGAAGCCGCTGTGCGCAGGTTGTGCAGCAAGATGGGGGCTTGGCGTACAGCGAAAACCCCGGATTTGGAGCGCGGTGCATGGGTCATATGGGCGATGTCGCCAGCAGCAAAAATCGCGGGATCGGTGGTGGATTGCAGCGTCGGGCCGACGCTGACAAAGCCCGACTCCAGCGCCAGCCCGGTCTGCGAAAGCCAAACTTGCGGCTGCGCACCCGCCGCGCCAATGGTGAAATCCGCTGCGATGACGCGCCCATCGGCCAAAGTGACCGCATGCCCGCTGACGGCCACTGCCGCCGATCCGGTGGCCAGCGTAATCTGCGCCCGAGTGAGATGCCGCAACAGCCTCCGGCGCGCGCCGCCGCCGACCAAAGCCAGCGGCGCGGCTGCCTCGATCAGCGTGACCCGCGCACCTGCGCCCAAACGATGTGCCGCCGCCAGCGCCAGTTCCACCCCGGCGATTCCGCCGCCAATGATTGCGACGTTGGGCGTTTTGCGGATCGCCGCGACATCGCGCAGAAAATCTGCCCAGCGGTCGGCAAAGGCGCCAAGCGGCTTGGCAGGCACAGCGTAATCGGAAAAGCCGGACAACGCGGGCATATCCGAAGTGATGCCGATGTCGATCGAGGCCAGATCATAACCCACCGGGGCCCGCCCTTCGACCATGACCCGCCGCATTTCGCGATCAATGCCGGTGGCCCGGGCAAAAATCAGCCGCGCACCGGCAAATCGGGCAAGCTGCACCAGGTCAATCTCAAGATCCTCGCGCCGGTAGTGTCCGGCGACATGGCCGGGCAACATCCCGGAATAGGCGGTCGTGGGGTCCGGGCTGATCAGTGTCAACCGCACTCCGGGCATCGGGGTCATTCCCCACAGCCGCAGGACCAGCGCATGGGTATGGCCGCCGCCAATCAGCACAACGTCGCGGGTAAGTGGCGCGGGCATCGGCATCATCGGCATTTCAGCGGCCTCCTTCGCGCCCGTTCCTAGCGCGGCGCAGGGGCTTTGGCGATGGGGTGCGGCAGCGAATGGCGCGCAAGGCTTGGACAGGGCGCGTTTATGGCAGTAATGATCTTGCGCGGGGTCGTGAAAGATGAGGTCGGGCGTGTCGGGTATACAGCGTATCTATGTGACCGGGGCTGCGGGGTTCATCGGCTATCACCTTGCGGCACTGCTTTTGTCAGAAGGCCACAAAGTGCACGGCTTCGATGGAATGACGGCTTACTATGACCTGAAGCTGAAACAAGCCAGACTGGCGCTTTTGCAGGCTGAAGGGGGCTTTACCTTCACCCAGGCGCTCTTGGAAACGCCGGGGTGCATTGCTGCGGATATGGCCGCGTTTCGCCCGGATGTGGTTGTGCATCTGGCAGCCCAGGCCGGCGTGCGCTACAGCCTTGAGGCCCCGCGCAGCTATCTCGCTGCAAACATCGACGGCACCTTCAACGTCTTGGAGGCCGCACGCGATTGCGGGGTGAAACACCTGCTTTTGGCCTCGACGTCGTCGGTTTACGGCGCCAACACCGACATGCCCTATCGCGAGACTGCCAAATCGGACACGCAGGTGTCGCTTTATGCGGCGACCAAGAAAGCAACCGAAAGCCTGAGCCATTCCTGGGCGCATCTGTGGGGATTGCCGGTCACCGCCTTTCGCTTCTTTACCGTCTATGGCCCTTGGGGACGCCCGGATATGGCCCCCTTCAAGTTCACCAAAGCGATTTTGGCGGGCGATCCCATTGATGTCTATGGTCAGGGGCTGATGTTTCGCGATTTCACCTATGTCACCGATCTGGTGCGGGCGATCCGGCTGTTGATGGAGGTTGTACCAGAACGGCCCACAGCCCCCGGCGCGATTGCTGCCGGGGACAGTCTTTCACCCGTTGCCCCATGGCGAGTTGTCAATATTGGCAATGGCGAGAAAGTCGCCTTGGGCGATTTCATCGCGGCGATAGAAGCGGCAACAGGATGCGCCGCCAAGCGGAACCTGATGGGGATGCAAAAGGGCGACGTGGTGGCCACCTGGGCCGATACGAGCCTTCTGCAGCGGCTGACCGGCTATTGCCCCGAAACCGATATCCGGGCCGGCATGGACAAGTTCGTGCGCTGGTATCGGGACTACTATCAGATCTGAGCGTGCAAGGCCGTCGATTCCCCCCTTGACCTCGGGGGGTGGTTTGACTAGGCACCACGGCGGATGGCGAGGTAGCTCAGCTGGTTAGAGCACGCGACTCATAATCGCGGGGTCGGGGGTTCGAGCCCCCCCCTCGCCACCACTTTCCAATCTCACTAAACTTCATGATATCTCATAAGGCCCTGGGAAACAACGTGATTCCGAGGCAACACGTCTTATGTCCTTTCATCCAGCCGCGCACGGTCGCAGGTTTGAAGATGGGACAAATGATGGCGCAGTCTGGCAATGCCGATGCGCACAGCGCGAAAGGGCGACTCGCTGAAAGAACCGGGAAACCGTTCTCGCTCCTGCCATCCCCGAACGCGCTGGTGGCAAAGCCCTTAGCATAAAGCCGGAACTCTTCTACGAAGAGCCGTGCTGCTGGAACTGAGGTCTATACGCCTGGTCGTTAAGAACCTGAACCCGACCAAGACGCACAGCCTATGTTCCAGCGGTTCCAGCTGCCGAAAAAAGGCTTGCGCTGTTCGTATGAACTGCGGCCAAGTGTCATGAATCTAGGGGAGAGTTCCACCCATGCGATACCTTCCACTTGTCTTGTGTATCTTGTTGATCCCAGTTGGCTTGGCCCTGACACAAGCGCATTTATTCTGGGGCGCTCTTGTTGCCGGGTTTGCGCTTTTGGCTTCATCGGTCGGGCTATACGACGTAGTGCAAACCAAAAGGGCAGTGCTGAAGAACTACCCGCTGACGGCGCGGTTGCGGTTCCTGTTTGAACATTTCCGGCCAGAAATCCGGCAGTATTTCCTTGAAAGCGACCATGAGGAAACGCCGTTTTCGCGCGAACAGCGGGCGCTGGTCTACCGGCGGGCCAAGGGCATCGAAGGGCTGCGTCCGTTTGGAACGCTGCTGAACGTCAATGATATCGGCCATGAGTGGATCAACCATTCCATGGCCCCCACCCATTTGGAGAGCAGCGATTTCCGACTGACCATCGGCGGTCCGGACTGCAAGCAACCCTATCGAAGTTCAGTTCTGAACATCTCGGGCATGTCGTATGGTGCGCTTTCACCCAACGCCATCGAGGCCTTGAATTGGGGGGCAAAGCTGGGTGGGTTCGCACATACGACCGGCGAAGGGTCAATCTCGCGGTTTCACCGCAAACATGGAGGCGATCTGATTTGGCAGATCGCCAGCGGCTACTTTGGCTGCCGCAAACCGGACGGCGCGTTCGACCCGGAGCTGTTCACGAAAAATGCCACCGATCCACAGGTCAAGATGATCGAGATCAAACTGTCGCAGGGCGCCAAGCCGGGACATGGCGGCATTCTTCTGGCCTCAAAGGTCACCGCCGAGATTGCCGCAGCGCGGGGTATTCCGATGGGGCAGGACTGCATCAGCCCAAGCAAGCACTCAACATTCTCGACCCCGGAAGAATTTTGCGGTTTTATCAAGAAGTTGCGCGATCTGTCTGGCGGTAAGCCGGTGGGGTTCAAGCTGTGCGTTGGCCATCCGTGGGAATTGTTTGCCATCGCCAAGGCGATGAAGAAGACCGGCATTTCGCCGGATTTTATCACGGTCGACGGGGCCGAGGGCGGCACAGGTGCTGCGCCGGTTGAGTTTGCCGACCACAAGGGCGCCCCCCTGCGCGAGGGGTTGATGCTGGTCCACAACACGTTGGTCGGCATGGGGCTGCGCGAAAACATCAAACTGATTGTGTCGGGGAAGCTGATCTCTGCGTTCGATATGTGTCGGATGTTCGCGCTGGGGGCCGATGGTTGCAACATAGCGCGGGGCTTTATGTTTGCGGTAGGTTGTATTCAGGCGCAGGTCTGTCACACCGGAAAATGCCCCACCGGCGTGACCACCCAGGATCCCGGACGATACCGCGCGCTGGTGGTTGCCGATAAATATAAGCGCGTTGCCAGTTTTCATGCCAAGACGCTGTTTGCGCTGAAAGAGGCGGTGGAGTCATCCGGCCTGCAGGCTCCCTCAGACTTGACGCCACATCACCTGATGATTCGTGTCAACAGCCGCGAGGTTCGGTCGGCTGCCAGCCAGTATCTGTGGGTGGAGCCTGGAGAGCTGTCATCAGGCAAGGTCGGCCACCCGGCTTTTGCCAAATATTGGGACCATGCCCAACCCGAAACCTTTCACTTCGCCACCTGAGGGCACACGACCATCGGCTATCTCAGCCCGTTGCGGTCGAGAAGACGACCGGGTTGGCTTGACGGCTGTCCACGAAACCGGCAGCAGGCCACATATCACCCGCCGCTCCTCAGCCCTGACAGGCTTCCTCGCTGTCCTGGCGAAGAAAGTCGGCTTGCGCTGCTTGATGAGCGGCTGAGCCGGATCAAATGCAAATCGCTTTAAGCCATTTGTGACAGCGCCACTCTGATTTGGAACGGGCCTGGCAGGAGTTGGGGGACTCGAACCCACGACCCTCGGTTTTGGAGACCGATGCTCTACCAACTGAGCTAAACTCCTAGGCCTGTGGCGGGGGTTAAGGCAGGCGAGCGCGGAAATCAAGAGCGGTTTTGCGCCCTGTGGCGGGAAAGAAACCAAGCGGCCCATTTGGGCCGCCCTTTGAACAGGGGTGATCCGCCCGATCAGTTCAGAATGGCGCGAATTTCGCCGCCTTTGTTGCCGCCGCCACGGTCGGTGCCGTGAAGCGCCAAAGCCAACGCCCCCATCTGCGCGAGAGTAAGGGCCGACAGGTCGGCAGAGGGTACGATCCGCTGAATTTCGGCAAGGTCGGAGGCGGAAAGCAGTTGCGAGGTCTGCGCGGCAAAGGCTGGGGTGAGTGTGGCGGCAACAAGGGCCGCAAGGGCGAGACGTTTCATCGGGTGATCCTTTCGGGTGCTGTTCATTGCGTTTTTCGCTGCGGAGCTTGTTACCCGCTGACATCACGATACGCCCGGCCGCCAGGAGAGGGAAATCACCATACGCTTGCCATCAATCGCGGAAAAGTTGGCTTGACGTGAAGGCAACCGGTTCCCACGGAACGGGTTTCAGCGTGGAGACCGCGGAAAACCGGCGACTTAGGAGATGGTTGACCCTCACACTGCAGTGAGATTGCGGTGAGCGTTATGCGTTTGGCGGCTTTTGCACAAATTTGTGTGGGGCGGACGGGTGGCATTGCAACCGGATTTGTAAGCTTTCTGCGCCACTACGCCGATCAAAAATACCATCACCCGTCGATCATACTGGCACCCGCCGATCCGGGAGGCCTTCGGGCGGCACCAGCCGCCGCACAAAGGTAAGGCGACTCGTGCCGCCTTACCTTTGTGCGGGGCGAGGGATTACTTCAGGATTTTCGACACGACGCCGGCGCCGACGGTGCGGCCGCCTTCGCGGATGGCGAAGCGCAGCTTTTCTTCCATGGCGATCGGGGCGATCAGCTCGACCTCGAACTTCAGGTTGTCGCCCGGCATCACCATTTCCGTGCCCTCGGGCAGCTTCACCGTGCCGGTCACATCGGTGGTGCGGAAGTAGAACTGCGGCCGGTAGTTGGCGAAGAACGGCGTGTGACGGCCGCCCTCTTCCTTGGTCAGGATATAGGCCTCGGCCTCAAACATCGTATGCGGCTTGACCGAGCCGGGCTTGCACAGCACCTGGCCGCGCTCGACGCCTTCGCGGTCGATGCCGCGCAACAGCACGCCGACGTTGTCGCCGGCCTCGCCACGGTCGAGAAGCTTGCGGAACATCTCGACACCGGTGCAGACCGATTTCACCGTGTTGCGGATGCCGACAATCTCGACCTCCTCGCCGACGTTGATGACGCCGCGCTCGATGCGGCCGGTGACCACCGTGCCCCGGCCCGAGATCGAAAACACGTCCTCGATCGGCATCAGGAACGGCTTGTCGATGGGCCGCGCCGGGGTCGGGATATAGGTGTCAACCGCCTCCATCAGCGCCCGGATCGAATCCTCGCCGATTTCCTTTTGCGTGCCGTTCATCGCGTGCAGCGCCGAACCCTTGATGATCGGGATGTCATCGCCCGGGTAGTCGTACTTCGACAGAAGCTCGCGGATTTCCATCTCGACCAGCTCAACCAGTTCTTCGTCATCCACCTGGTCGATCTTGTTGAGGTAGACGACCATATAGGGGATGCCGACCTGACGACCGAGCAAGATATGCTCGCGGGTCTGCGGCATCGGGCCATCGGCGGCGTTCACCACCAGGATCGCGCCGTCCATCTGCGCCGCACCGGTGATCATGTTCTTCACATAATCGGCGTGGCCCGGGCAATCGACATGGGCATAGTGACGGGCCGGAGTTTCATATTCGACATGCGCCGTCGAAATCGTGATGCCGCGCGCCCGCTCTTCGGGGGCCGCGTCGATCTGGTCATAGGGCTTGAACTCGCCAAAATACTTGGTGATCGCCGCCGTCAGCGTCGTCTTGCCGTGGTCAACGTGGCCAATCGTGCCAACGTTTACATGCGGTTTCGTCCGTTCAAACTTTGCCTTCGCCATCTTGGCCTCGTGGTTATGGGGGCCAAAAAAGGGCCCGATTTAATGTCGCGCGCTGCCTATCGGCAGATCAAAGAAAAATCAAGCGTCAGTTGGTGGGCGCCGCAGAGCTGCCAGCCGGTGGCAACGCCTTGGTGGCAGGGAGGGGAGTTGTGACGGTCGCTGGCTTTGGCAAGGGCGGCAGGGCGGCACGTGCGGCGACCGCCTCGGGGGTGAACCAGGCTTTGTTTTCGACCAGCCATTCGCCAATTTTGCGCGCGGCGTTTTCCGACAACGTCGCAATTTGCTGTTCGCGTGATTTGGTCAGGCCCGATCCGATGACGGTCGCGCCCGAGATGCCTTCGAAAACCGTGAATTCCTTTGGTTCGGCATTGACGGTGCGTTGCAGCGCGTCATCCCAGACATCCACCGAAAAAACCACGACCGATTTTGGGCTGAGAAGAATGGGCACGCCGGGCACGGCCAGCGCATAGGCGGTGACGCCGACACCGATATGATAGATCCGGCTGCCGTCATAGCGGCCAATACGTTTGCCAATTTCTTGCTTGAAGGCGGCTTCCCATTCATCCGGGGTGGCTTTTCGCGACGGGCCGACGGGTTGGGACTGATCGGCCACGACGGTGTCAAAACCCAGTCGGAAGTCGCCAATCGGGGTTGGAGGGGCGCTTAGATTTTCGGCGGCACAGGCGCTTAGAGCGCCGATCGTCAGGACAAGTGCAGCGCGCGAAAAGATTGACATACCGATGGTCTCCTTTTGTCTTGCCATAGCCGACCCCGAAAGGCGCGGCAAGCCGGACCGCGGGACAGCGCCTTGGGCTGCAACTGCCGGGGGCGGATGTCTAAGCGATTTACTGCCGGTTAGGGTGAGTTTCGCGGTATAGTTCCCTCTGCCGGGTGGCGCGGAAAAATGCTTAGTCGTAGCCTTGAAGGCCTGAAATGGGTGTGGAGTGCATGGAATGAGTCTGCTGGGAACATTGGCCAAAGTGGCCGTTGGTGTTGTGATCGCGAAAAGCGTGGGCGGGATGCTTCAGAAGGGACAGGGCGGAGGGGGCGCCGTTCAATCTGATGGACGCTTTGGCGGTGCGCATTCGCCTGGCGGCAAAACGACCGGGCTTGAAGATATGATGGGGGGGATCTTTGGCAAGGATACTGCCGGGAGCCCCGGTGGGTTTGGCAAGCCCGCGCCACGCCGGACCCAAGAGGATCCCTTTGGGCAAGACGCGGGTCCGGTGGTTGCGGGCGAGCCTGCTTCTACCGGCGGCGGTCTGGGGGATCTGTTGGAAAAGCTGGGCGGCGGCGCAGGTGGCCGCACCGCTGGAGGTCCGGGCATGCAGGGCGGTCTGGGCGAGATTCTGGGGCAATTGACCAAGGGCGGCTCTGGCGGGCTTGGCGATCTTTTGGGCGGGCTGGTGGGGGCTGCCGCCGGAGGAGTGACCGCAGGGGCCGGAACCAAGGGCTTTGGCGATATGCTGAACGAAGCCTTCGGAAATGGCGGTGAGCCGAGCGTCGCCCCTTCGGCCGAACATGAGGTGGCCGCCGGGCTGATGCTGCGCGCCATGATCCAGGCGGCGAAATCTGACGGGCGCATTGATGCGGCCGAAAAGAAGAAGCTGATGGACAATCTGGGCGAGGCTACCCCTGATGAGATGAAGTTTGTTCAGGCTGAGTTGCAGGCTCCGATCAACGTGGCGGGCCTGTGTGGGCAGGTGCCAAAAGGCCTGGCCCCGCAGGTTTACGCGATGTCGGTCATGGCCATCGACCTCGATAATCGGACCGAGGCAGAGTATCTGAACAATCTGGCGAAAGGCCTTGGGCTTGACCGGGCTGCGGTCAATGACATCCACAACCAGATGGGTGTGACGCCGCTTTACAGCTGAGGGGTTGCGGGGTGAACTTTTGACAAGGGCCAGCGGCAGGATGCGCGCTGGCCCTTTTTGTTGCCCACGCTGGTAATTTGCGCGGTGATCAGCAGGAGTGATTTATACCTTACTAAAAAAATCAGTTATTAATTGACACGCCCGAAACGTCTGCCTATGAAGTCGCCGAGCAACACAGGAAGGACGAACGACATGGCACAGAACAGCGGCATTCCGACGCGGGCGGTTATTGCGCGCAAATGGACAAGCTTGACGGTTGCGGGGGCGGCGGTCGGCTTGGCGGTCGCAGGAACTGCCGTGGCGCAAGGCGCGACTTTGGGCGGGGCAGAAACGCTCTGGCTGGCGCAAACCAGCAGTACCGAGGGCGGCGAAGGCGGTGAGGCGGGGGCAGCCTCGGTCGAGGCGGGTGATACGGTAGATCTTCTGGTGCGCCTGAGCAAGATCGAGGCGCATATCCTGACCGGGCTTGACCTGACAGCGGTGGGTCAGGCGGAGGCGGCGCAGGCACAGTTCGACACGCCAAAGGCCGAGATTTACGAGACGATCGAAGCGGCCCTGACTGCGCATAATGCCCCGGCCTTTGAGGAGGCTCTGGTGGCTTTGTCCGAAGCCGCGAAGGCAGGGAAAGCGCCTGACGAGTTGCAGGCCGTCCATGCCACTGTTCAGGCCGGGATCGAGGCCGCGCGCAGCGGGATTGCCCCAAGTGCGAAGGATGAGCTGGCCGCAGTTCTGGCCCTGACCCGCGAGGCGGGTGAGGATTTCGAGGCGGGTGTGAAAGATGGCGCGATCGCCGAGCTGGGCGAATATCAGGACGCGCGCGCCTATCTTCTGGCCGCCCGCGAAACCCTGACGCGGCTGTCTGCGTCGGACGATGCGGTGGTAAAGAAAGCCGCTGAAAAATCGGCCGAGGCGTTGGACGGGGTGATTGCGGCGCTGCCGGATGTGGCCCCCCAAGGCGCAATCACGGCGGATCAGGGGTTGTTCCTTGCGGCAGCGGCCAAGGTCGAGCTGGCCTCATATCCGGTGAAGTGAGCCATGTTCATTGCGCTTGAATCCCTGCTGGGACAGGCCGAGGTGGGGGCGGTCCGCGAGGCCGCCGCCACACTTGACTTTGCCGACGGTAAAACGACGGCGGGGCGCTTTGCCCGCGCCGTCAAGTCCAATGATCAGGCGGTGCCGTCACCGGCGCTTGAAGCGATTCAGGCCAGGGTGATGGCGGCTTTGGAGGCGCATCCGGTCTTTCAGTCGGCAGCGCGGCCTCGGGCAATGAGCAAGCTGATCCTGTCGCGCTACCGCGAGGGGCAGACCTACGGGCTGCATGTCGATGACGCGATGATGGGCGGCATCCGCACCGATCTGTCCTTCACTGTGTTCCTGTCCGAACCGGACAGTTACGATGGCGGTGCGCTGATTGCCGAAGATGCGATGGAAAGCCGGGCGTTTAAGCTGGGGGCGGGTGATCTGATGCTTTACCCGTCGACGACCCTGCACCGGGTCGAACCGGTGACGCGTGGCACAAGACTGGCGGTGGTCGGCTGGGTGATGAGCTGGATCCGTACCGCCGAGCAGCGCGAGATTCTGTTCGATCTGGACCGCAGCATTGAAGAGGTTCATGCGCGGGATGGAAAATCGGCGCTTTTCGATACCCTTGCCAAGACCCGCTCGAACCTGATCCGGCAATGGGCGGGGGCGTGAGGGCAGGCGCTCATCAAGCCCTCGCAGGCTTTCATCGCTGAAAAGCGCAGAGGCCAGTCAGGGCCGATGAGCGCCCGACTGTCAGGTAAACCGGTTCTCGCGCGGGAAGCCGCGAGGGGCCATGCGTCCGGCGGTGGCGCGGTTTGCCTGCCATTCCGACAGATCGGTTTCGGTGCGGGTGCGGCCTGCGGGGTCCTTCCAGGTTAGGCCATCGGCCAGAGTGAAGGTGGTGGCGTCCGAGAGGCCGCCATCTTTGTATTTTTGCAGCCGCACACCTTTGCCACGGGCCATTTCCGGCAGATCCGCCAGCGCGAAGACCAGCACCTTGCGGTTTTCACCAACCACAGCGACATGATCGCCCTGCACCGGGCGGCAGACTTGGGTGGTGATGCCGCCACGCAGGTTCAAAACCACCTTGCCAGCGCGGGTTTGCGCCACGGTGTCATCGGCGGGAACCACGAAACCATCGCCATCTGACGAAGCCACCAGGAACCTCTCACCTGGTCGGTAGATCAGCAGATCGACGATATCCGCCTCGTTTGGCAGATCGACGATCAGTCGCACGGGTTCGCCCATGCCGCGACCGCCGGGCAGGTTGGCACCCAGAAGCGTGTAGAAACGTCCGTTTGAGCCGACCAGCAGGATGCGGTCGATGGTTTCCGCATGGAAGAAGAAGCGGGCTTCGTCGCCGTCCTTGAATTTCACTTCAGTGTCCAAAGGCTGGTGACCTTTCATCGCCCGTATCCAGCCCATTTTCGAGCAGATGACGGTGATTGGTTCGCGTTCGATCATCGCCTCGATCGGCACCTCTTCCACCTCGCCCGCCTCGGCAAACTGGGTGCGCCGGGCGCCGCCGGGGGCGGACTGGCCAAAGGCCTTTTGCACATCGCGCAGGTCGGCGCCGATGCGCTTCCACTGCAGGCCCCTGTCGGCCAGAAGATCGTCAAGCTCGGCCCGTTCGCGCATCAGCGCGTCGCGTTCGCGCTTCAGTTCCAGCTCCTCAAGCTTGCGCAAGGAGCGCAGGCGCATGTTGAGGATGGCTTCGGCCTGCGCCTCGGTCAGTTCCCCTTCGGAAGGGACCGGTGGCGGGACGTAATCTTTTTCCGACATGGCGCGGGCATGGGGCTTGCCCCAGTCTTCGGCCATGAGCGCCCGCTTGGGGTCGGTGTCATAGCGGATGATGTCGATCACCCGGTCGAGGTTCAGGAAGGCGATGATGAAGCCTTCCAGAATCTCAAGCCGCACGTCGATCTTTTCCAGCCGGTGCGTTGAGCGGCGCTGCAGAACCTCGCGCCGGTGGTCGAGGAAGGCGCGCAGCACTTCTTTCAGCGAGCAGACGCGGGGCGTGCGCCCGTCGATCAGCACGTTCATGTTCAGCGAAAAGCGGGTTTCCAGTTCCGAGGCGCGAAACAGCATCCCCATCAACATATCGGGATCAACATTGCGCGACTTTGGTTCCAGCACGATGCGCACGTCATCGGCGGACTCGTCGCGCACATCGGCCAGCGCCGGGACTTTCTTCAACTGAATCACTTCGGCCAGCCGCTCGATCAGCTTGGATTTCTGCACCTGATAGGGAATTTCGGTGACGATGATGTTCCAGGTTCCGCGACCCAGATCCTCGACATGCCATTTGGCGCGCAGGCGGAAGGAGCCGCGCCCGCTGCGGTAGGCCTCAAGGATATTCTCGCGCGGCTCGACAATGACGCCGCCGGTGGGGAAGTCGGGGCCGGGAACAAAGCCCACCAAGGTTTCGTCCTGCGCGTCGGGGGATTTGATCAGTTGCAGGCTGGCGTCGATCAGTTCGTGCAGGTTATGCGGCGGGATATTGGTGGCCATGCCGACGGCAATACCGCTGGAGCCATTGGCCAGAAGGTTGGGGAAGGCGGCGGGCAGCACCACGGGTTCTTCCAACGTGCCGTCATAGTTGGGGCGGAAATCGACGGCGTTTTCGGCCAGTCCT
>JANMDM010000040.1:0-18383 GCA_031376305.1 Pseudomonadota bacterium
TGCTTGCCCGCCAGATAGACCATGCCGGATCCGGCGCCGCCGCCGGTGAAGCCGATGTCGGTCATCAAAGCTTCCCCCGGACCATTGACCACGCAGCCAATGATGGAAAGCGAGAGCGAGGTGGTGATATGGGCCAGACGATCTTCCAAGGCGCTGACGGTCTTGATCACATCGAACCCCTGCCGCGCGCAGGAGGGGCAGGAAATAATGGTCACGCCGCGGTGGCGCAGACCGAGGGATTTGAGGATCTCGAACCCGACCTTCACCTCTTCGACCGGATCAGCGGAAAGCGAAACCCGGATCGTGTCGCCAATGCCGGCCCAGAGCAGGCTGCCAAGGCCCACGGCGGATTTGACCGTGCCGGAGACCAGGCCGCCGGCTTCGGTGATGCCGAGATGGATGGGGGCGTCGGTCACTGCGGCCAATTGCAGGTAGGCGGCGGCGGCGAGGAAGACGTCGGAGGCTTTGACCGAGATCTTGAATTCATGAAAATCGTTGTCTTGCAACAACTTGATATGATCAAGCCCGCTTTCAACCATGGCTTCGGGGCAAGGTTCGGCATATTTTTCCAAAAGGTGCCGTTCCAGCGATCCGGCATTGACGCCGATGCGGATCGAACAACCGTGGTCCTTTGCGGCCTTGACCACTTCCCTGACACGGGCGGCAGAGCCGATATTGCCGGGGTTAATGCGCAGACAGGCGGCCCCCGCTTCGGCGGCCTCAATCGCCCGTTTGTAGTGAAAATGGATGTCGGCGACGATCGGCAGCGGGCTTTCGGCGACGATATGCCTGAGGGCGCGGGTCGAGTCTTCATCCGGGGTGGAGATGCGGACGATATCGGCCCCGGCAGCGGCGGCGCGGCCGACCTGCTCCAGCGTCGCTTTGATATCCGAGGTGATGGTATTGGTCATTGTCTGCACCGAAATGGGTGCGTCGCCCCCAACCGCGACTTTCCCCACCATGATCTGCCGCGACTTGCGACGATCAATATTGCGCCATGGACGAATTGGATTGTGCGACATGAGGACTTCCGAAGCGAAGGCTATGGCGCCTAAATAGGCCCCAATGCGCGGCAAGGCAACCAGCGGCGCCCGGGTTATTCGGAGGGGGCTGCGGGTTCGGTGCTGGCCGCCAGCGGCACGATGTCGGCCGAGGCAACGGCAACCGCACGGGCCAGATCCGCATCCGCGGTCGGGTCGGCTGCCACATAACGTTCGGTCAGCGCCACCGGGGTCAGGGTGATGTTCTTGGTCACCGAGCCGTTCGGGCCTGCCGGGCCGTAAGTCTGGCCATTAACCACAAAATACACGGCCCCGGATTCGCCGGCACGCAGGAGCGGGGCGGCATCGGTGACCGGCACCGAATACCGCTCGCCCGCGTCGAGGACTTTTTCAAAGATCACTGTGCCGTCGGCGGCCTGAACCCGTACCCAGGATGGACGTGCGGCGATCAGCTCTACGGCGGGCGCGTTCGCCGCCAAGACCTGAACTTCGGTCGCCCCTGGTTCCGGCGGCGCCGCCGCTTCCACCACCACCACCGCAACGCCTGCAAGCACACCCACGGTCTTGGGGTCGATCGCGGCAATCGGGCCGTCGCGCGCCACCAGAACCGGCACATCCAGCGCTTGCGGACGGTAAAGCCGATCGAGGGCGCCTGCGTCAGGTTGGGTATCTTGCGCCGAAACCGCTGCGAGCAACGCGTCGCCTGACTCTGATTGTGCCGCGGCCACTGGTCCGGTGATCGGATCCAGTTCGGCGATCACACCGGGTGCCTGATCAACCGGCGCAAGCTGCACGCGCTGCACTTCTTGCAACACCGTCCACCCCCCGTAACCGATGCCGGAAATCAGCGCGACCAGCACTGCGATCGAGCCCAGCGCCCCGGGTTGGATGCCCGAAAACAACGCCTCACCGCGCGGAACGAAAGAGGCGTTGGGATTGGCCAAGGGTTCGGCATATTCCTTCTTGCGCTTCGCGGTGACCAGCGGGCCTGATGCTGCTGACGACATGCCATGCGCTACGGAAAAATTTGCCTCGCGGCAAAAACGCGCGAAGGCCCAGTCGGGATCAAGCCCCAGGTAGCGCGCATAAGACCGCACATAGCCGGCAACGAACCCTGGTGTATCAAAGGCCGCTATATCGCAGTTTTCGATGGCAGCAATATAGCTGGCCTTAATGCGAAGTTCGCGTTGAACGTCAAGAAGTGACTTGGACAATGTCGCGCGTTCACCGCGCATGACATCGCCCAGACGCAGTTCAAAGTCGTCAAACCCCTTGGGTTTGTCCGCCTCAAGCGTCGAAGGTTTTGCCCTCCGTCCGATCATGCCCGCTCTGCCCCTGTCCCTTTGGTCCCGACCCGCGTCGATTCGGCGCGTTTCGTGCCGTGCTATTTAAGATTCCTTAGCACAGAGCAAGGCTCAATGCACCGGATTCGGGCCTCAGGCAGAGCACTCAGCACGATTTAGCGCACAATGCGCCCAAAGCTGATCCATGGCCTTGACCAGATGGTCCAGATCAGCCGCCGAATGCACCGGCGAGGGGGTGAACCGCAGCCGTTCGGTACCACGCGGGACGGTGGGAAAGTTGATCGGCTGCGCATAAATTCCGAAGCGCTCAAGCAGCATGTCGGACAGCGCCTTGCAATGCACCGGATCCCCCACATGCACCGGCACAATATGGCTGCCATGATCGGTGATCGGCAGGCCCAGGCCGCGCAGGCGCAGCTTCAGGATACCGGCGTTCGACTGCTGGCGGTCGCGCAGCGCCTGATCGGTTTTCAGATGCCGCACACTGGCCGCCGCCCCTGCCGCAACGGCGGGTGGCAGCGAGGTGGTGAAGATGAAGCCCGGCGCATAGGAGCGCACCGCATCGACCATTTTTGCTGACGCCGCAATATAGCCGCCCATCACCCCGTAGGCCTTGGCCAAAGTGCCGTTGATGATGTCGATCCGCCCCATCAACCCGTCGCGCTCGGCCACACCGCCTCCGCGCGGGCCATACATGCCCACGGCATGAACCTCGTCGATATAGGTCAAGGCGCCGAATTCGGCGGCCAGATCGCAGATCGCGGCGATCGGGCCGAAATCGCCGTCCATCGAATAGATGGATTCGAACGCAATCAGTTTTGGGGCCGCCGGTTCATCCGCCATCAGCAGGGCACGCAGATGCGCCAGATCGTTGTGGCGGAAAATCCGCTTGGCGCCGCCGTTGCGCCGCACGCCTTCGATCATCGAGGCATGATTGAGGGCGTCGGAATAGATGATCAGGCCGGGGAACAGCTTGGGCAGCGTCGAGAGCGTCGCATCATTGGCACTATAGGCCGAGGTGAAAACCAGCGCCGCCTCCTTGCCATGCAGGTCCGCCAGTTCCGCCTCAAGCTCTTTATGCCAGACCGTGGTGCCCGAGATATTGCGGGTGCCGCCCGTGCCCGCCCCGGTGGTTTCCAGCGCCGCATGCATCGCCGCCAGCACAACCGGATGCTGGCCCATGCCGAGATAATCATTGCCACACCAGACGGTGATGTCGCGCGCCGTGCCATCCTCGCGCCGCCAGATCGCCTTGGGGAAATGGCCGCAGCGGCGCTCGATGTCGATGAAGGTCCGGTAGCGGCCTTCCTCATGCAGCCGCGAAAGCGCGGTATCGAGTGCGGCAGTATAGTCCATGTCAGTCTCCTCGGGGAGCCTGTCCGTTCGGCACTTGACAGGTTTGGGCAAGTCTTAGGGCGTTCGTAAGCACCGGTCCTTGATAAAGGTCAATAGCGCGCGGCGCGAGTGCGCAAATTGCCGCTGCCCCGACCTGGAGCTTGCGTCTTGCCTGCTCTGGACTATGCGGGTGCGGATGCTAGGGTCACGGCCAAACCGCCAAAGGAGAGCGCGATGACCCTTGATGCCGTCCTTGCCCGCATCGACGAAACCCTTCCGCAAGCGCTTGACCGCCTGATGGACCTGTTGCGGATTCCGTCGATTTCGACCGACCCCGCCTTCAAAAGTGACTGTGCAGCGGCTGCCGACTGGCTGGCGGCGGAGTTGAACGGGCTGGGCTTCGCGGCATCCTCGCGCCCCACCCCCGGTCATCCGATGGTGGTGGGGCATGCGCAGGGCGACGGGCGGCACCTGCTGTTTTACGGCCACTACGATGTGCAGCCGGTCGACCCGCTGAGCCTGTGGCACCGCGATCCTTTTGATCCGGTCATCGAGGATACCCCGAAAGGCCGCGTTATCCGCGGGCGTGGCGCGTCCGATGACAAGGGTCAGGTGATGACCTTCATCGAAGCCTGCCGCGCCTGGAAAGCCGTTCACGGCACCCTGCCCGGCCGGCTGACGATCTTTTTGGAAGGCGAAGAGGAATCTGTTTCGCCTTCGCTCGTCCCGTTCATGAGAGAAAATGCCGCCGAGTTGAAAGCCGACATTGCCCTGATCTGTGACACCGGGCTGTTTGATCACGATACCCCGGCCATCACTACGACGCTGCGGGGATTATTGAGCGAAGAAGTCACCATTACCGGTCCCGACAAGGACCTGCATTCGGGGTCTTACGGCGGGGCGGCGATCAACCCGATCCGGGTGTTGGCGCGGATCATCGCCAGCCTACATGATGATCAGGGCCGCGTCACTGTGCCGGGGTTTTATGAGGGCGTACCCGAACTTTCCAATGCCCAACGTGCGCAATGGGAAGACCTCGGCTTTGACGCCAAGGCTTTTCTGGGCGATGTCGGCTTGTCGGAACCGGCAGGTGAAGTCGGCCGTTCGGTCCTGGAAATGCTCTGGTCACGCCCGACCTGCGACGTGAACGGCATCACCGGCGGCTATACCGGCGATGGGTTCAAAACCGTCTTGCCCTCGATAGCCCGCGCCAAGATCAGCTTCCGGCTGGTCGGCACCCAAGACCCGGTGAAAATACGCGAAAGCTTCCGCAAGATGGTGCAAGATGCGCTGCCCGCCGATTGCAGTGTCGAATTTTCCTGTCACGGCACCTCACCCGCCAGCGTCATGGCCACCTCCAACCCGGCCTTTGACGCCGCCCGCCGGGCGCTGTCAGATGAATGGCCACGCCCCGCGGCCTTCATCGGCTGCGGCGGTTCGATTCCGATTGCGGGTTATTTCAAAACCTTTCTGGGCATGGATGCCATGCTGATCGGCTTTGGTAAAGACGACGACCTGATCCATTCGCCCAACGAAAAATACGACCTGCGCTCGTTCCATAAAGGCATTCGCTCCTGGGCCCGCATCCTGGCCAACCTTGCGTGATCACAGGATTTTTTCTTTGTCAAAATACTCCCGCCAGAGGCTCCGCCGCTTCGGCGCGGGGGACGCCCTAGGAGTGTCAACGTCGTGACCCAAATCCTGATCCGCGATGCCGCCCCCGATGACGAAACCGCCTGGCGCCGCCTCTGGGCCGGGTTCCTGGATTATTACGAGGTAAGCCTCGCCCCCGAGGTCATTACCTTTACCTGGACCCGCCTGATGGATGAAACCTGCCCTCTCAAGGCCCGCCTGGCCTGTCAGGGCGATGTGGCTTTGGGCTTTGCCATCCACCAGCATCACCCGTCGACCTGGGTGGCGGGCGATGACTGCTATCTGGAAGATCTGTTTGTCACCCCGGACGCCCGCGGCAAGGGAATCGCCCGAACCCTGATCGAGGATCTGATTGTGCTGTCGCGCGCGCGGGGATGGCGGCGGCTTTACTGGAATACCGACGCGGGTAACCGGCGCGCCCGTGCGCTTTATGACAGCTTTGTCGAAACCGACGGGCACGTCCGCTACCGTCTGACGCTTTAACTTACCAACCTGATTTCATTCAGAAAAAGTGGCGCGGTTGACGGGGCTCGAACCCGCGACCCCCGGCGTGACAGGCCGGTACTCTAACCAACTGAGCTACAACCGCGCATCTTTTCACCAGACGATCTCGTCGTCTAAATGCTCGGGCGATCCGGGGCAGATGGCGCGGTTGACGGGGCTCGAACCCGCGACCCCCGGCGTGACAGGCCGGTACTCTAACCAACTGAGCTACAACCGCGTATGCATCTGCCCGGATCGCCGCCCGAGCGTGGAGCGTCTAATAGGCATGCGGTCGGGCGGCGTCAAGCGGGCCATGGGGAAAAAACACCTTGCCCCGATAAAAGCGTCCGGCCCACTGCGCGCCGGCGCGACGCCGACGAAAATCCGACTTTTCCGCCCCGGCATTTGCGACTAAACCGAAGATGACATCAAAGTGGAACCGGCATGACCCAATCCATCATCGCGCGCTGCGAGGCCAAGGGCCTGCGCATGACGGGTCAACGCCGGACCATCGCCCATGTATTGGAATCCTCGCCGGATCATCCTGACGCCGAAGTACTTTACGGCCGCGCCTGCGCGCTGGACCCCAAAATCTCATTGGCAACGGTTTACCGGACGGTAAAGCTGTTTGATGAAGCCGGGATTCTGGACAAGTTGGAATTTGGCGACGGGCGCGCCCGCTATGAAGACGCTGAACGAACCCATCATGACCACCTGATCGATATGCAATCGGGTCAGGTTATCGAGTTTGTTGATACCGATATAGAGGCGTTGCAAGAACGCATCGCCGCCAAGCTTGGCTACCGGCTTGTCGGCCATCGGCTGGAGCTCTTTGGGGTGCCGGTGAAGAAGGGATAGCGCATGGCCGCTGACAACCTGCGCGGCATCATCTTGATGGTGATGTCGATGGCGCTGTTTGGCCTCGAGGACATGTTCTTGAAATGGGCCGCCGCCGAGCTGCCGATTGGGCAGATCGTGTTTGTTGCGGGGGCGTTTGGTATGCCGGTGTTTGCCCTGATGGCGTGGCGGCAAGGCCAGAGGATTGTAACCCACGAGGCGTGGCATCCGGCGGTCATCGCCCGCAATCTGGGCGAGATGATGGGCACCTTCGCCTATATCACCGCCCTGGCCACCGTACCACTTTCCACCGTTTCCGCCGTGCTGCAAGCGATGCCTTTGGCCGTCACCATGGCCGCCGCTTTGTTCTTGCAAGAGCAAGTCGGCTGGCGGCGCTGGAGCGCGATTTCGGCGGGCTTTGCAGGCGTGCTTTTGGTGATCCGCCCCGGCATGGAAGGCTTCCGCCCCGAAGCATTATGGGTGCTGCTAGCGGTGGCGGGCCTGACACTGCGCGATCTGGCAACCCGCAAGATCCCGGCGCAGTACACCACCGGCCAGGTCTCGGCCTGGGGGCTTGGCGCGGTGACGCTGCTGGGGGCGATGATGATTGCGACTACCGGCGACGTTGTGATGCCAAATTTTTGGCAAGCAAGCACTTTGCTGGGCGCTTTGATCTTTGGCACCGCAGGGTATTGGACCATCGTCGGGGCGGCGCGCACCGGTGAAGTCTCGGTCGTCGCCCCCTTCCGCTATGTGCGCCTGGTGTTTGCGGTGTTGATCGGCGCCTTGGTTTTCGCCGAATGGCCCGATGTCATAACCCTGTGCGGATCGACGCTGATCGTGGCGTCAGGCCTTTATTCCTTCGCCCGCGAACACGCCCTGAAGCGGCGCGCCCTTTCCATGGGCCCCAGTGCGGGTTAAAGGAACCACGATCCATTTCCCCACGTCCAAGGAGGCCCAACCATGAGCACGATCGTCGATATCCACGCCCGCGAGATCCTGGACAGCCGGGGCAACCCGACCATCGAGGTCGACGTAATCCTTGAGGATGGCACCATGGGCCGGGCGGCGGTGCCATCGGGTGCCTCTACCGGCGCGCATGAGGCCGTCGAAAAGCGCGACGGCGACAAGAAACGCTATATGGGCAAGGGCGTTCTGGACGCCGTGGGTTCGGTCAATGGCGAGCTGGCTGAAGCGCTGGTGGGCGAGGATGCCACCGAACAGGTGGCCCTTGACCGGCTGATGATCGAAATCGACGGCACGCCCAACAAGGGCCGTTTGGGTGCCAATGCGATTCTTGGCGTGTCGCTGGCGATGGCCAAAGCGGCGGCTGATTTCACCGCGCAACCGCTGTATCGCTATGTCGGCGGCACCTCGGCCCGCATCCTGCCGGTGCCGATGATGAATATCATCAATGGCGGCGAACATGCTGACAACCCCATCGACATTCAGGAATTCATGATCATGCCGGTGGCGGCGGAAAACATCCGCGAGGCGGTGCGGATGGGGTCGGAAGTGTTCCACACACTGAAGAAAGAGCTGTCGGCGGCGGGGCTTGCAACCGGCGTCGGCGATGAAGGTGGCTTTGCGCCGAACCTGTCGTCAACTCGCGACGCTTTGGATTTCATCCTCAAGGCCATCGAAAAGGCTGGCTACCGCCCAGGCGAGGATATCTGTCTGGCACTGGATTGCGCGGCCACCGAGTACTTCAAGGGCGGTAAGTATGTGATGAAGGGCGAAGGCAAGACCCTTAGCTCTGAGGAAAACGTTGGCTGGCTGGCCGGGCTGGTGAAAGACTATCCGATCATCTCGATCGAGGATGGCTGCTCGGAAGATGACTGGGCTGGGTGGAAACACCTGACCGACGTGCTGGGGGCCAAGTGCCAGATCGTCGGCGACGATCTTTTCGTGACCAACCCGACGCGTCTGGCGCGCGGCATCAAGGAAGGTTGCGCCAATTCGCTGCTGGTCAAGGTCAACCAGATCGGCACCCTGACCGAAACGCTTGACGCGGTGCGCATGGCAGACCGGGCGGGCTACACTTCGGTGATGTCGCACCGCTCGGGAGAGACGGAAGACAGCACCATTGCCGATCTGGCGGTTGCCACAAACTGCGGACAAATTAAAACCGGATCATTGGCCCGTTCGGACCGTCTGGCCAAATACAACCAATTGATCCGGATCGAGGAAATGTTGGGCGAAACGGCGGAATACGCCGGACGCACAATCTTACGCTAAAGCTTCCGGGTGCGGCGCGCAGTCGGCCGCACCCACATTCCTGCCGGAGATACACAATGCCCGTCCGCAGACCACACGCCCTGCCGGTGCGCAATGGCCGCGAATTCTTGCGCCATGCCGCTGGCTTTTTGATCCTTGCACTGGTCTTTTTGGTCTTCTCGCTTGGCATCGGCCTTGCCGGGTATCATGCAATTGGCGGGTTGAGTTGGATCGACAGTCTGTTGAATGCCAGCATGATCCTGACCGGCATGGGTCCGGTTGATCAAATGCCAGATGACGGTGCGAAGATCTTTTCAAGCTTCTATGCGATCTTCAGTGGCGCGGTATACCCGGCAATGACGGCGCTTATTCTTTATCCATTCCTGCACCGGATGTTGAGTATCCTTCATTTGCAGGCGATGGGGGACACTGACGATCAAAGTTAGCCATGACTGACAGCATGGGTCTATGATGATACGCAAACAGGCCTCTCAGCCGGGAGCGCTGGGGCCGACAGTCCAAAGGTAGCAACATCTGAAGCCGTGAAACATCCATGGATCACAAAGCATTTTTATCTACTCTGACCGCCGAGCAAAAAGCCGCGCTGATCGAAACCAGCGACACGGCGGGATTGCGGCATTTGGGATTTTATGCGGTATTGATCGCAGCCGCGGGCGGATTGATCGCCGTGCAGATGCCCTATTGGCCGCTGCTTCTGCCGATCCAAGGTGCGCTGATTATCTTTCTGTTCACCCTTGAGCATGAGTGCACCCATCGCACGCCTTTCCGCACCCAAGGCCTGAGCGATTGGGTCGGGCGGATCTGTGGTCTGCTGATTTTTCTGCCCTTCGAATGGTTTCGCTATTTTCATCTGGCGCATCATCGCTTCACCAACATCGCGGGCCGCGACCCCGAATTGGCAACGGCAAAGCCCGCAACCCGTCCGGCATGGGTCTGGCATGTGATCGGCCTGGGGGTCTGGTGGGGCAATGCGAAGCTGCTGCTGCGGCTTGTGGCGGGCCGCGAGAGGGCCGAGTATCTGCCGCCAAATGCCATCCCCCGGATGGAGCGCGAGGCGCGGGTTATGCTGGCACTGTATCTGCTGGCGGCGCTGTCGCTGTTCTGGACGCCGCTACTTTTGTGGATCTGGATTGTGCCCGTGCTGATCGGCCAGCCGTTGTTACGGATCTATCTGCTGGCGGAACATGGCGACTGCCCGCAGGTGGCCAATATGTTTGAAAACACCCGCACGACGTTTACCACGGCAGTCGTGCGGTTTGTGACTTGGAACATGCCCTACCATGTCGAACATCACGTTTTCCCAGCCGTTCCCTTCCACCACCTGCCGGAACTGCATGCCTTGATCCGGCAGGAACTGAAGGTGACGGCAACCGGTTATGGCACCTTTACCCGCGCGTATCTGGCGCGGCGGCGCTGAATGTACCCGGCACAATATTGAATTGGTTCTTGCCCGGCGCATCCGCTAGGCAGCGGTTATGGCAAAAATATCCCCGCCTCGCGCCCAACCGAATGAAGACAGCCTGCGCGGCTTTGGCTTTGCGCTGACCGCCTATATTTTATGGGGATTCTTGCCACTTTATCTGAAAATGGTATCGCATATCAGCCCGGCCGAGGTGATTGCACATCGGATCATCTGGTCATTGCCGATCGCCGGCGTGGTGTTGCTGATCTTGCGGCGCGTCGGGGACCTGAAGGCAGCGCTGCGCACGCCGCGAATACTGCTGATGGCGGCGCTGACCGCTGCCTTGATATCGCTAAATTGGGGAATCTACGTCTGGGCGATTATCAATGGACGGGCCTTGGACGCCGCACTTGGTTATTACATTAACCCCTTGTTCAGCGTTTTTCTGGGGGCATTATTTTTGAAAGAGCGTCTGAGTCTGGTGCAGAAACTGGCAATAGCGCTGGCGGTGCTTGCGGTCGCGGTTCTGACCTATGAGGCCGGGCGCCTGCCCTGGCTTTCTTTGGGTCTGACGGTTTCCTGGGGATTTTATGCCTATTTCCGCAAGACCCTGCCGGTCGGCCCCAATCAGGGCTTCTTCCTTGAGGTTCTGATCCTTTGCCCGCCGGCTCTTGCCTATGTGATTTATCTGCAAAGCACCGGTCAGGGGCATTTCGCGACGACCGGGTGGCGCGACACGGCGCTGCTATTGGGCTGCGGGCTGGTCACAGCGGGGCCGTTGATGATTTACGCCAATGGCGCGAAGCTGTTGAAACTTTCGACCATCGGCATCATGCAGTATATTGCGCCGTCGATGATTTTCGCTTTGGCGGTATTCTGGTTCGGCGAGCCTTTTGGCCAGGCGCGGATGATTGCCTTTCCGCTGATCTGGCTGGCACTGGTGCTCTACACAACCTCGATGCTCCGGCAAGCGCGGGCAGCGGAAGGGCGCGGTTCACGACAGTGACGGGCGGCTGATCTGACCCCCGCCGACAGCAGCTCCGACCCCGGTCGTGGAGGGGCAAGACGTGGGCATGCCGCGTGCGACCCGGACCGCCAGATAGGCGAAGGCCTGTGCCTCAAGCATATCACCATCAAGACCTGCGGCCTCGACCGGTTCCACAAGGCAGGGCAACCGCTCAGCCAACATCGCCATGAGTGTTTGGTTGCGCCGTCCGCCACCGGTGACCAAAAGCCGTTTGGGCGCCGTCGGGAAATGCTCAACCCCGCAGGCCACAGAAACCGCAGCAGCGGCTGTCAGGGTCGCGGCGGCATCGGCATCCGACAAGCCTTTCACCGAGGCAATCAACCATTGGAAATCGTTGCGGTCCAAAGACTTTGGGGGAATTTTCAGAAAATAAGGCTGGTTGAGAAAACGGTCGATGATGGTTTGATCAACCCGACCCATCGCCGCCAAAGTGCCGCCTTGATCGTGATCAAGACCGCGCCGCGCCTGCATCAGATCGTTTACCGGGGCATTTGCCGGGCCGGTATCAAAGGCCAGACAAGCACCCGGAACCTCGGGCGCGGGTTGGCGGGGATCCACCCAGGTGACATTGCCGACGCCGCCCAGATTGAGAAAGGCCAGAGGTTCGACAGCCCCCATCCACTTGGCGCAGGCAAAATGGAAAAAAGGCGCCAGTGGCGCGCCCTGCCCGCCCAGACGCACGTCGCTTGATCGAAAATCCCACACCACTGGCACTCCCAGAACCGCCGCAAGCACAGAGCCATCCCCCACCTGATGCGTGCCGCGCCCGGCGGGGTCATGGGCCAGGGTCTGGCCGTGGAAACCAATGATATCGGCCCCTGCAAACCCCGAAAGCAACCTGGCATGGGCGGTCTCAACCACTTCGGCCGCTGCGGCAACGCCGGGATCGCCGGGCCAGTGCCCCAGGGCGGCGCGGATGACATCGCGTTCGGCCGTCGTATAGGGGCGGTATGCGCTGCGGCCAAACCCCAGGATGCTTTGACCATCCGTGTCGATCATGGCGCCGTCCACCCCGTCAAGCGAGGTGCCCGACATGGTGCCCAAGGCCCGCAGCGTTCCCGCTTTCAACATGCCCTTCCCCTTGGCCTGTGCGGTCGGTATACCGCAGTCTGGCAACAGAATGGACGATCCGGCGATGACCTACCACCCGAAATCCGATTTCATGCGCGTGATGATCGAGCGCGGCTTTTTGGCCGATTGCACCGATTATCAGGGGTTGGACGAAGCTTTGGTCAAGGGGGCGGTGCCGGGGTATATTGGCTTTGATGCGACCGCAAGCTCACTGCATGTGGGCAGCCTGATCCAGATCATGATGCTGCGCTGGCTGCAAAAGACCGGCCAAAAGCCGATCGTGCTGATGGGCGGCGGCACCACAAAGGTCGGCGATCCGTCGTTTCGCGCCGAAGAGCGTCCCTTGCTGACGCCCGCCCAGATCGACGCCAATATTGCCGGGATCCGGCAGGTCTTTGGCAATTACGTGACTTTTGGCGATGCGGCCACCGATGCGGTGATGGTCAACAATGCCGAATGGCTGGATGCGCTGAACTATCTTGATTTCTTACGCGACATCGGTCGGCATTTTTCAGTGAACCGGATGCTGAGCTTTGAGAGCGTGAAGTCACGGCTGGACCGCGAGCAAAGCCTGTCGTTTCTTGAATTCAACTACATGATCCTGCAGGCCTATGACTTTCTTGAACTGCATCGCCGCTATGGGTGTTTGTTGCAGATGGGTGGGTCGGATCAATGGGGCAATATCGTCAACGGCATTGACCTGACGCGGCGGGTGCTGGACGGGGAAATCTTTGGGCTGACCTCGCATCTGCTGACCACGTCGGATGGCAGGAAGATGGGCAAGACCCAAGGCGGCGCGGTCTGGCTGAATGCCGACATGCTGTCGCCCTATGAGTTCTGGCAGTACTGGCGCAACACCACGGATGCCGATGTGGGCCGGTTCCTGAAGCTTTATACCGAGCTGCCCATCGAGCAGTGCAATCGCTTGGGCGCCTTGGCGGGGTCGGAAATCAACGAAGCCAAGGTTGTTCTTGCCAATGAGGTGACGGCACTTGCCCATGGCCGTGCCGCCGCCGGGGCCGCTGCGGCAACGGCGCGTGAAGTCTTTGAGATGGGCGGCGTTGGCGAGGATTTGCCGACCCTGCGGCTTGCGGCAAGTGAGCTGACGGACGGCATTTCTCTGGCGCAGTTGTTCGTCCGCTCTGGATTGGCAAAATCCGGCAAGGACGCCAAGCGGCTGATTACCGAAGGCGGCGCCCGCCTGAACGACGAATTCATCACCGATGCCGGACAGATGCTGGGGGCCAGTCATTTCGCTGAACCCGTCAAGCTGACGGCCGGCAAGAAGCGGCACGCTTTGGTGGTGCTGGAGTAAGCCTTGAGCGCAGGTTACCGGCGAGGGGTCGGAAGCCTCCGGCGGGGATATTTGCACGAAGATGAATTGAAAAAAGAGCCAGACTATCCGGCTCTTTTCACACATCCGGCTCTGGTCTTCACTTGCGGGTTATTCAACCACCGTGACCGTGACCATCCGGTCGGGTTCAACCACGGCACCGCCAAGATCCGCATCGCCGCGTTTGATTTTGTCGACAACCTCCATACCTTCAATGACATGCCCCACGACCGTGTATTGGCCGTTGAGGAAATCGCCCGGTGCGAACATGATGAAGAATTGCGAATTGGCGCTGTTGAGATCGTTTGAGCGGGCCATGCCGACAACGCCCCGCGCGAACGACAGTTGCGAAAATTCGGCGGGGATATTCGGCAGATCCGAGGCGCCGGTGCCCGCCATGGTCAAATCGCCGCCTGCTTTGCCGAATTTCACGTCCCCGGTCTGCGCCATGAAGCCGTCGATCACCCGGTGAAAGACCACATTGTTATAGCCGCCGCTGCGGGCAATCTCGGTGATCTGGGCAACGTGCCTGGGCGCCGCATCGGGCAGCAGGTCAATGACGATCTGGCCATTGGCCACCCCGGCAATTTCGATCAGCAGGTTCGGACCGGGGCCGTCTTCGGCGGCGACGGCACCGCTGGTCGATTGCGAGTAGATGAATGCAGCAACGGCGATTGATAGCAGCGCCGCCGCGCCGCCGGTGAAAAAGATGCGGTTGTCAGACATCGGCCGCAACCTTGACCGTGATCATCCGATCGGGGTTGGGCGATGGCTCGCCACGTTGAATTTTATCGACATATTCCATACCGGAAATCACCCGGCCATAGACCGTGTACTGGCCGTTGAGGAAATGGTTGTCTTTGAAATTGATGAAAAATTGCGAATTGGCGCTGTTGGGGTTTTGCGAACGGGCTGCCCCCAGCGTGCCCCGGTCATGCGGCAATTTCGAGAATTCTGCAGGAACGTCAGGCAGGTCGGAACTGCCGGTGCCGGCGCGGCGCGGGTTGTAATCCGCTGATTCCATATTGGCATGTTCGACATCGCCGGTCTGGGCCATGAAGCCGTCGATGACGCGGTGAAAGGCGACATTGTCGTATTTGCCGGCGCGCGCCAGGGCTTTCATGCGCTCGGCATGTTTGGGGGCGATGTCTGCAAGAAGTTCGATGGCGACGGGGCCATCCTTCAGCGTGACGATGATGGTATTCTCTGGATCCTTGAACTCTGACATAGTGTGTCTCCTTTGAGCTTTTCGGCGCGGACCCTAATGTGCGAACGCGCCCAAGAAAAGCGCAAAGCGCCGCCATCGGTTGACCTTCGCCGACAGATCGGGTGATTAGACTGGCAGAGGCGGGCGCGGATTTACGAATTGGATAAGGACAGGACCATGAGCTGGAAAACCCTCGACCAGATGGAGTTTGCGGGCAAAGTCGCCTTGATCCGTGTCGATATCAACGTGCCGGTGGAAAACGGCGTGGTGACCGATGCAACGCGCATCGAAAAGATCGTACCGACGGTAAAGGATATTTTAGCCCGCGGCGGCAAGCCGGTGCTGCTGGCACATTTTGGCCGACCAAAGGGGAAGGTGGTGCCGGAGATGAGCCTGGCCATAACCTTACCGGCGCTGGAGGCGGCTTTGGGGCAGAAGGTCGCCTTTGCCAGCGACTGCATTGGCGGACCGGCGAAGCGGGCAGTTGCGGCGATGGTGCCCGGTGATGTGCTCTTGCTGGAAAACACCCGCTTTCATCCGGGCGAGGAGACAAATGATCCGGCGATGGCGGCAGCCCTGGCCGCCCTTGGGCAGGTTTATGTCAATGACGCATTTTCGGCGGCCCACCGGGCCCATGCCTCAACCGAAGCGATTGCCCGGCTGATGCCTGCGTGCGCGGGGCGGTTGATGGCGGCGGAACTGAAGGCCCTGAACGCCGCCCTTGGCGACCCGCAGCGACCGGTTGTGGCCGTGGTGGGGGGGGCAAAGGTATCGACGAAGCTGGATCTTTTGGGCAACCTTGTTAGCCGTGTCGACCATCTGGTGATCGGCGGCGGTATGGCCAATACCTTCTTGGTGGCAAAGGGCGTCGAAGTTGGCAAATCCTTGGCGGAGCGCGACATGGCCACGACAGCCCGCGAGATTCTGACCAAAGCGAAAGTTGCGGGTTGCACGATCCACTTGCCAGTCGACGTGGTGGTGGCGCGCGAGTTTGCCGCCGGGGCTGCGCATGAAGTGGTGCCCGCAGGGGCTTGTCCTACGGATGCCATGATCCTTGATGCCGGGCCAAAAACCGTGGCGGCGGTGGCGGCGGTGTTTGACACATGCCGGACGTTGATCTGGAACGGGCCGCTTGGGGCATTCGAGATCGCGCCCTTCGATGCGGCCACGAACGCAGCGGCCGCAAAGGCTGCTGCGCTGACCCGTGCCGGACGGCTGGTATCGGTGGCGGGCGGGGGGGATACCGTGGCGGCGCTGAACAAGGCCGGAGTAGCCGGCGATTTCAGCTATATATCAACAGCAGGCGGGGCGTTCCTTGAGTGGATGGAGGGGAAGGAATTGCCGGGAGTGGCCGCGTTGCAGAATTGAAAACCGGCGTTTCGCGATACTGGGCTTGTAACCTGACACAAGGCCTTTAGGTTGAGGCAGCGTGGGGGCGCGCGGCTTACGGGGAGACCACCATGGCTGTAGGCGAGGGCCTGAGAGGCTGGACGCTGATCACCGGCGCTTCAGAGGGCTTGGGGCGTGAGTTTGCGGTGCTTGCCGCCGCAGAAGGGCGCGACCTGATCCTGACGGCCCGGCAAACGGCTAAAATGGAAGCGCTGGCCGAGATCCTGCGCACCCGCCATAAAATCGCGGTTGAGGTGATCCCCACCGATCTGGCGGACCCGGTTGCGGTAGACGCGTTGTGGCGGCGCGCATCCAGCCGCAGACGCATCGATATTTTGGTGAATAATGCCGGACTGGGCTATAACGGCCCTTTCGCCAGCGAAGATTTTTCGCGGGAGTTGACGTCTGTCGGGGTTAACGTTCTGGCACTGACAATCTTGATGAAACGTGCGGTGCCACATATGCAAGCCGCGGGCGGTGGGCGAATAATGAACGTTGCGTCGACGGCGGCATTCATGCCGGGGCCAAACATGGCTGTCTATCATGCAACCAAAGCCTATGTGCTGTCGCTGAGCGAGGCAGTGGCTGAGGAGTTGCGGTGCACCGGGGTGACCGTCACCACCCTGTGCCCCGGACCGACCGCCACCAATTTTGCCCATGACGCGAAGATGGAAGGCATCATGCTGTTTAAGGCAACATCCCTGCCTTCAGCCGCATCGGTGGCCAAGGCGGGATGGAAAGCAATGTTGCGCGGCAGGCGGATTCGGGTCACCGGCCTGATGAACCGGCTAATCGCCCTTGCCCCACGGCTGTCGCCGCGGTCAGTCACGACGCGGATTACTGCATTGTTTCTAAAATAGGTCTTCTGACCAAGGTGTTAGCGCCACCACATTTGCAACACTCAGAACTGTCGCCTAGAACCGGGGCGAAGGGGTGGCATGTGTGTCGCCGCAGTTTTTTCTTTGGATCGGGGGCGGAGCATAACTATGTCACGGCAAAAACAAGCGGACCAGATGCGCTCGGGCAAAGGATTCATTGCGGCACTCGATCAAAGTGGCGGATCGACCCCAAAGGCGCTGATGCTTTACGGTATCGGCGAGGCGGCCTTTTCGAACGACGAGGAGATGTTTGCGCTTATCCACGCCATGCGGTCACGCATTGCCAGCGCCCCCGCCTTTACCGGCGATCGGGTTATCGGTGCAATCTTGTTTGAACGAACCATGGATGGCGCGATTGGCGGTAAACCCGCAGCACAGTTTTTGTGGGAAGACCGCCGCGTCGTTCCGTTCTTGAAAATTGATCAGGGTCTGGGGGGTGCCGCCAATGGCGTGCGGCTGATGAAGCCCATTGGCGGGCTTGATGCGCTTTTGAAACGCGCCGTCGCTGCAGGCATATTCGGTACCAAAATGCGTTCAGTGATTGATGCCGCCTCGGCCACAGGCATCGCGGCCAATGTTGCCCAACAATTTGAGGTCGCCGATCAGATCCTGGCCCATGGGTTGATGCCGATCATTGAGCCCGAGGTGACAATTACCATTGCTGACAAAGCCGAAGCCGAAGCGATTTTGCTTGCTGCGCTGATGGATCATCTGGAGGTGCTGCCTGCGGGCCGCGAGGTCATGCTCAAACTAAGCCTGCCCAGCGTCGACAATCACTACTTACCGCTGATCAACCATCCTCGGGTGATGCGCGTCGTGGCGCTGTCGGGCGGCTATTCGCGCGACGAAGCGAATAAGAAACTGGCGCGCAACAAGGGCATGATCGCAAGCTTCTCGCGCGCTTTGACCGAAGGACTGTCAGCACAGCAAACCGACGCTGCCTTCAACATGTCATTGGATACGGCCATTCAAAGCATATGTGACGCATCAGTGGCCGGTTAAGCCCGCCAACGCAAAAATAGTTTGGCAAGGGGATTCCCTTCCGTTGCGGTCCGTGCCATGATTCCCATCAGCCGCCCGTCAGAGGCGAGAACTTGGGCAGTATGATGCGCGTATCCATTCTTAGACCCGCTTTCGGGGCCGCTCTTATCGGCGGCACGGTTTTTCTTGTCGGGGCGTATTTCACGTTTTCCGCTGTGCAAGGGGAATTTGGTGTCGTTCGCCG
>JANMDM010000041.1:0-9931 GCA_031376305.1 Pseudomonadota bacterium
CATCGGCGGCGGCGTTGTCGGCACGCATGCTGCGAAAATCGCCGCCGGCATGGGCGCCGATGTGACCGTGCTTGACCGTTCGATCCCGCGCCTGCGCTACCTCGACGATGTGTTCGGCGGCACCTTCAAGAACGCCTACGCCTCCGAAGGTAATACCATTGAGCTGGCCCGTCAGGCCGACCTGATCATTGGTGCTGTCCTTATCCCCGGCGCCGCAGCCCCCAAACTGATCTCCCGCGCCCAGCTCAAGGAACTCAAGCCCGGTGCGGCGCTCGTGGATGTCGCCATTGACCAGGGCGGCTGTTTTGAAACCTCGCGCGCCACCACCCACCAGGATCCGATCTACGAAGTGGACGGGATCATGCACTACTGCGTGGCCAACATGCCCGGCGCCGTTGCCCGCACCTCGACGCTGGCGCTTGGCAATGCGACCATGCCCTTCCTGATCGCCCTGGCCGACAAGGGTTGGAAAAAGGCCTGCGCCGATGATGTGCATCTCCTGAACGGCCTGAATGTTCACGCGGGTAAGCTGACTTATGAAGCCGTCGGCACCGCCCTTGGCATGGCGACAATCTCTGGGGCGGATGCCCTGAAGATCTAAGATACGCCTTCCACGAAAGCAGATAAGGCCCGCCGTTTCCGCCGGGCCTTATTCATGTCAGGCGCCGGTGCTTATTTTTTCAGCGCATCGCGGATCTGCAACAAGACGTCCAGTTCAGAGGGCCCCGCAACCGCCGCCGCAACTTCTTCTTTCTTCGCCGCGGCATCCTTGACCCGGTTCACCATTTTCACCAGCAAGAATACTACGAAGGCGATGATCAGGAAATTGATGACCGCTGTCAGGAATGCACCATAAGCAAAGACCGGGGCACCCGCATCACGTGCCGCGACCAGACTTGCAAACTCACCGTCGGCAAGGTTGACGAACAGATTCGAAAAATCGATCCCGCCGGTGACAAACCCGATAATCGGGTTGATAAGATCGCCGACCAGTGACGTGACAATTGCGGTGAAGGCTGCACCGATGATGATACCGACAGCCATGTCCATCACATTGCCTTTGGCGATAAAGTCTTTGAACTCGTTGATCATAGCGTTGTCCCTGTTTTGTCCTGTTCAACACCGCGCGTTTCCGTTTCTGCGCCGATGTCCGGCGACGCTATCACAATATATTTTGCAATCCGCGGTTTTCTTCACCACCCCTCACGCATAAATACCAATCATGCAGGATAGCAACAGGAGTAACCGGTGGCAGATCTTTCCAGTTTTCCCATCACCAAACGTTGGCCGCCAAAAAATCCGACCGCGATTCAGCTCTATTCCCTGACCACCCCGAACGGCGTAAAGGTCTCGATCGCGCTCGAGGAAATGGGCCTGCCCTACGACCCGCATCGGGTCGCCTTTTCCACCAGTGACCAGTTCAGCGCCGAATTTCTCTCGCTCAACCCCAATAACAAGATCCCCGCGATCATCGACCCTATTGGCCCCGACGGCAAACCACTGCCGCTGTTTGAAAGCGGTGCGATCCTGCTCTACCTGGCAGAAAAGACCGGCCAGCTGCTGCCCCGCGACGCCGCCGGGCGCTGGGCCACCATCCAGTGGCTGATGTTCCAGATGGGCGGCATCGGGCCGATGTTCGGACAGGTCGGCTTCTTCCACCATTCCGCCGGCAAAGACATTGCCGACCCGCGCCCGCGCCAGCGCTACTACGACGAAGCCAACCGCCTGCTGGGTGTCCTTGAGCGCCAGATGCAGGGCCGGGACTGGATCGTCGGCCAATACTCCATCGCCGATATCGCCATCTGTCCCTGGATCAATAATCTGATCACCAGTTACAAGGCCGGCGATCAGGTCGGCTGGGCCGGATTCACCAACCTGCAAGCCTGGCTTGACCGCTTCCTTGCCCGCCCCGCCGTTCAACGCGGCTATCTGCAACCGGTCGGCGATTGACGGCTTGCGATTTTTCTTTGCGCAAATACTCCGGGGTCGGGGGCAGCGCCCCCGCCCTAGCCTCGCAAAGCCCCGCCCGTGGCTTTCGCAACCTTTGCGACGATCTTTGCCGACACCGCTTCGATTTCTTCCTCCGTCAGCGTCCGCTCTCGTGGCTGCAAACGCACCGAAATCGCCAGCGATTTCTTGCCCGCCCCCAGCTGCGCTTCGGCCTTGTCGCCGGTGAACTGATCAAAGACCGTCACCCGCTCGATCAACCCTTTATCCGCACCCTGCGCCGCGTTCACCAAGGTCAGCGCCTCGACGCCCTGATCGACAACAAAGGCAAAGTCCCGGTCAACCGCCTGAAGATCGGACATCGCCAAAGCCGGGCGCGTGGCACTGCGGGTCTTGGGGAAGGGGGCTGCTTCAACGAAAATACTGAAGGCCACCACCGGCCCCTTCACATCCATCGCTTTGAGAACCCGCGGATGCACCTCGCCATAAGCGCACAGCACATTTGGCCCAAGCGACATTACCGCCGACCGCCCTGGATGCCACCAGTCGGCCATCTTGCGGCCGATCTGCATCCTCACCGGCGCGCCAATCGCCGCCAGTACCGCCTCGGCATCCGCCTTGGCATCATAAATATCCAGCACGCGGCGTGACCCGAAAGGATCGCGCTCGGCAGAAGTGCCCACCAAAAGCCCTGCGGCCTGCAACTGCTGCTGGCCCGGCTCACCGCCCGAAAACGCTGGCCCCACCTCAAACAGCGCCAGATCCGCAAACCCCCGCGCCTGATTGCGCGCTGCCGCCTGCAAAAGCCCCGGCAACAGATCGGGCCGCAAATGCGTCATCTCGGACGAGATCGGGTTTTCCAGCCGTGTTGCGTCCGACCCGCCGCCAAACAACACCGCCGACGGCCCGTCAATGAAACTATAGGTCACGCATTCATTGTAGCCCAAAGACGCCAGCATCCGCCGCGCCGCCTTCTCACGGCTCTGCATGGGCGTCAGGATCGCTTTCGGCACCCCCTCAACAGCGCGGCGCAGCGGCTTGCCCAGAAGCTTGGTCAACGAGGCAATCCGCGCCACTTCTTCAACCAGATCGGCCTCGCCCAGAATATCAGGTCGCCACGTCGGCGGCGTCGCCATATCCCCCTTCAGCGTAAAGCCCAAAGCCTCCAGCGTCCGGCGCTGCTCGGCTTCGGGGATGTCCATGCCGACCAGCGAAATCACCCGCGCCGCATCCAAACGGTAAGCCCGCGTCCCATCGGGCACCGCACCATCCGCCACAACGTCTGAGGCTTCGCCCCCACACAGCTGCAAAATCATCTTCGTCGCCAGCTCCAGCCCCGGCCGGGTGAACGCCGGGTCTACCCCCCGCTCAAACCGATAGCGCGCGTCCGAATTGATCCGCAACGCCCGCCCGGTCGTGGCAATGGTGATCGGATCCCAATAGGCGCTTTCCAAAAACACGTTCACCGTATCTTCGGTGCAGCCCGAATGTTCGCCGCCCATAATCCCGGCCAGCGATTCCGGCCCCCGGTCATCGGAAATCACCATCATGCCTTCGCGCAGGGCATAGGTCTTGCCGTCCAGCGCCAGCAACCGCTCACCGCCCTTGGCCGCATGGATGCGCAAATCGCCCTTGACCTTGTCAGCGTCAAAGACATGCAAAGGTCGGTTCACATCAAAAGTGAAGAAGTTGGTGATATCGACCAGCGCCGATATGGGGCGCAGCCCGATCGCCTTGAGCCGCTGCTGCAACCACAAGGGCGACGGCCCGTTCGTCACCCCCCGGATCAGCCGCCCGGTGAAATGCGGGCAGCCCTTGGCCTTCAATTCCAGGTCAATCGCCACCGAGATCGGGCTTTTGAACGCGCCCTTCACCGGCTCAACCGCCAGCGGCTTCAACACCCCCAACCCGCGCGCCGCCAAATCGCGCGCAACGCCGCGCACGCCCAAAGCATCCGGGCGGTTCGGCGTGACCTTTATGTAGATCATCGGGTCATTGGCGCCGCGGTAGTCGATAAACCTCGCCCCCAGTGGCGCATCCGACGGCAGATCAATGATCCCGTCGTGATCTTCGGAAAGCTCCAGTTCGCGCTCGGAACACAGCATCCCGTTGCTCTCCACCCCCCGGATCACCCCTGGCTTCAGGTCCACCCCGGTGCCCGGCACATGCGTCCCCACTGGCGCGAACACCCCCACCAGCCCGGTGCGCGCATTCGGCGCGCCGCAGACAACCTGCACTTCTTCCATGCGGCCGCCGGGGCCATCGGGATATGTTGCCACCCGGCAGAGCCGCAGCTTGTCGGCATTGGGGTGCGGCCCCGCCTCGATCACGCGGCAAATGCGAAATGCGCCCAGCTTTTCTGCCGGATCCTCCACGCTTTCAACCTCCAGCCCAAGGTCGGTCAGCGCATAGAGGATCTGGTCAAGCGGTGCCTCGGTTTCCAGATGGTCTTTCAACCAGGAAAGGGTGAATTTCATTGCCGTTCTTCCTTCGTCTGTCTGAGGCGGCTTTACAGCTTGCTCAGATCCTCAATCACCTTGAACCGCTCGCAGACCAGTTCCATTTTGTCATCCCAACCACCGTTGCGGTCGAAAAACACCTTGTGGTCACGCGCCCAATCGTCCCAGCTTTCATTCTCGCCCTCGGCCAGCGCGAATTCTTCGGGCACATCGCGGAACCGCCGGAATGTCACTTCGGTCGTTTCGATCACCAGTTGCGGCACGCCGTCCCAATCCAGCACGATGTCGCGCCGCCCCACTGCGGGCATCGGATCGTCGCCGTCGATATAGTCGATCATCGCCCCACAGGTCGCGGTCTTCTTGCCCGCCCGTACCAAGGCCAGCAGATGCGCGCAAAGGTCCGGCGTATCCCCAAAAGCAAAGGCTTCCGCCTTTGGGTAGCGGGCCAAAACCGCCTCCATCGCAGCGTCATTCACCGGCTCAGCCCTCCGCTTATCGTTGGCATATCCAGTGCTGCGAACCCATAGTGGCGCAGCCAGCGCAGGTCGCTCTCAAAGAAGGCCCTAAGGTCGGGAATCCCGTATTTCAGCATCGCCAGCCGGTCGATGCCCATGCCAAAGGCAAAACCCTGCCACACGGACGCATCCACCCCGGCTGCGGCCAACACTTTGGGATGCACCATGCCGGAGCCCAAAACCTCCATCCAGCTGTCGCCTTCGCCGATCTTTAACTGGCCACCCACCCACGAACAGCGGATGTCGACCTCGGCCGACGGTTCGGTGAAGGGGAAGTGGCTGGCCCGGAACCGCAGTTCAACGTGGTTGACCTCGAAAAACGCCCGGCAGAATTCCTCAAGCACCCATTTCAGATTGGCCATCGAAATGTCGCGGTCAATCGCCAGACCCTCAACCTGATGGAACATCGGCGTATGGGTCTGGTCCATGTCCATGCGGTAGACGCGGCCGGGGGCGATCACCCGGATCGGCGCGCCCTGCTCGGTCATGGCGCGGATCTGCACCGGGCTGGTATGGGTGCGCAAGACATGCGGCGGGCGGCTGTCGCCCTCGGCGCGGGCCATGAAAAACGTGTCATGCTCCTGCCGGGCCGGATGTTCCGGCGCCATGTTCAGCGCATCGAAATTGTACCAATCAGACTCCACCTGCGGGCCTTCGGCCACTGCAAAGCCCATATCCGCGAAAATCGCCGTGATTTCCTCGGTTACCTGAGAAACCGGATGGATCGTCCCCATCCGTCGCGGCCGCCCCGGCAAGGTCACGTCCAGCCATTCCGCGCGCAACCGCGCGTCCAAAGCCGCGTCGCCCAAAGCCGCCTTCCTGGCCCGTAGCCCCGCGTCAATTTCATCCTTCAGCCGGTTCAGCGCCGCACCGGCTGCTTGCCGTGCCGCAGGCTCCATCTGCCCCAGTTCGCGCATCAACAGGGAAATCTCGCCCTTCTTGCCCAGCGCCAACAGCCGCAGATCTTCCAGCGCCGTCTCATCCTTCGCCGCAGCGATGGCCGCCACAAATTTGTTGCGCATATCATCCATCAGTCATCTCCCGTCAGCCCTGATCACGCCAGCGCCCTGACAGGCGCGATGCGTCACGGGCAAAGATAAGCGGCACCATCGACCGGGCGCGATAAAGCCGGATACGCACCAGGATCACAAGGGCCATAAGCTTGCCAACCGCCCCGCCCTTGATCCGACCCGACCGAAGCACCCGTGGGATCGCCGCAAAGGGCGAGCCAACCATCGCCGCCGTCCGCAAAACCCAGCGCAATCGGCCCAAGGGGCGCGCCACGGTGGTTTCAAAATCATGCGCGGTGTGGCGGTCCCACTTCCGCGCCAGCTCAGTAAAGCCGGACCGCGCCGGGTGATCGGCGCGCATCGCAGGTTCCCACAGCGTCGGATAGCCCTTGGCGCTGGCGCGCTGGCCCCAGTCGCGGTCCTCGGCGATGCCAATGCCGCCAAAACCGCCCACCGCCTCAAAAACCGCGCGGCGCATCGCAAGATTGGCGGTGACCGCGAAATTCTGCGCGGCGATATAGTGCTGGTTGCGAAACGAAAACTCGGCCTCATAGGCCTCATTGAATGTCGGCCTTGCCGGATCGACATGCAGGATCTGCACATCGCCGCCAAGAATCATCGCCCGAGGATCGCTGTCAAAACGACGGGCGATGGCCGCCAGCCAATCCGCCGCCGCCACGCAATCGGTGTCGATAAAGGCCAGGATCTCGCCCCGCGACAGCGCCACCCCGCGGTTGCGGGCCGGACCGGGGCCGGGAGTCGGCTCCTGCGCCAGCTGCACGCCGGGAAACCCCGCCACCACCGCCTGCGGCAACTGGCGCGAGCCGTTGTCAACGACGATGATTTCAACGCTATGCGCCCCTGCGGCCTGCCCGCAGACCGAGGCCAGACAGCGCGCCAGAAACTCCGGTTGGTTGAAATACGGGATAATGACGGAAATCACCACAAGCCTCCGCGCACCGCCTGCCAAGCGACGCCTTGCAGGATATGCCTGTGCCGTCCGATCATGCTTCTGCCTTACCTTCCGCGACCCTCTGCTAGCACAGAGGTCCGGCTTTGCAAGCTGCACGTCGGCTCTGTCAGACCGACCGCCCGCCGCCGCCAAAAGAAAAACCCCGCGCGCCGGGGTACCGGCACTCGCGGGGTTTCAACTGTCCCTCAGTCCTGAGGCGTTTACGCGAGCGCGGCCTTCGCCTTTTCAACGATGGCGCCAAACGCTGCGGGCTCATTCACGGCCAGTTCGGCCAGAACCTTGCGGTCCACTTCGATGCCTGCAACCGTCAGCGCGTTGATGAAACGCGAATAGCTCAAGCTTTCGTCGATGGCGCGGCAAGCGGCGTTGATCCGCTGGATCCACAGCGCGCGGAAGTTGCGCTTGCGGGTCTTACGGTCCCGTGTCGCGTATTGCATGGCCTTGTCTACGGCCTGCGTGGCGGTGCGGAAGTTGGTCGAGCGAGCGGCATAATAGCCTTTCGCCTTCTTGATCACCTTGCGGTGGCGGGCGTGCGTGACGACGCCGGATTTAACGCGTGACATATGCTGTTTTCCTTACCGGTCGTAGGGCATGTATTTCTTGACGATCTTCGCGTCCGACGCGCACAGGATCATTGTCCCGGTCACATCGCGGATGAATTTCGTCGTGCGTTTGATCATGCCGTGGCGTTTGCCGGCGGGGCCGGCTTTCACCTTGCCGGATGCGGTGAAGCTGAAACGCTTCTTCGCGGCGGACTTGGTCTTCATCTTGGGCATTTCCATCTCCTGGTCGGGTGGTTGACGCGCGACTCGGCATGCCACTTAAGCCGGACGCGCGGGTATCAAGACGCGCCGTATATGCGGGCGCGGGCGGGTTGGCAAGGGGTGAGGGACGGGGCGGCGGCATTGCGCTTCATCGGCCCCTATGGCAACGTTTGCGCGGCGAGGCCCGCAATAGGTGCGCCGCCTACGCTTACTGCGGAACACGAAGCATATGAAGCATATATAGTCAGATTGAAACATGACCTATCCCTGGCGCGAGGAGCACAGGCTCCTTGCCCTGTATGATCTGAATCTGGACCTGCCGCCGGAAACGGTTCGCGCTGCCTTTGTTGGCTGCGTCGATACCCTGCCCTTCACCCCCAACCGCATGGCATTCGCAGTCGAGAGCAGGCCGAATCCGCGCCAGAAACGATTGGGCAAGGGGAAATCGGTCAACATGTTCCTGGCGGCGGAAACCCTGCCGATCCGATGGATCAATGTTGAAAGGATATATGAGGACAATTACTCGCAGCTCTCGGGTCAGATGTCGTTCGACCTGAAACGCGGCCGCATCGACATGAGCGCTCAGAGTGCGGAATTTGATCTGCCATCCGCTGTCAGCTTCGTCACCCGGTGCCTGCGCATTGGAACGCCGACCTATGGCTTCGCGCACCGGATGACCGGTGGGCTAGCAGCGTCCTTCTGGCCGTCCGGCGTCACAACGATGGATCTCGGCACCATGGAAACAAGCCAGGCGGAAAAGCTCGCAACCGCCCGTGCAACGTTGCTTGGCTCGTCGCTGAGCTGGTCGAAAGAACATCTGTCGAAGCTTCACGATGTCTACGAGGTCAACATTCTGACCGAGAAACATCTTGAGCGTCCGATCATGGGCAAATCATTCAGCGGTTGGATAGACGAAGGAGGCCGGGGCAGTCTGTCGAAGTTGTCAGACGGTATTTTTGCATGGACCGTGCCCGATGCGGTCCGCCCGATTGTCCGCCACCATCTGTTGAACGCAGGGTGCCTTTTTGTGCATGAGTAACTGTAGTGACCCAACGACGATTTCGCACCAGCGAGCTGTAGGGTGGGTTTCAACCCACCATCTTTTTTAAACCGCAAGGCAGCCCGGCACCGCCAAAGCCCACCGCGACTCCCCGCCGACAGCCTAATTTTCCCCTAACAAAAAACAAACAAACGATTTCAATTTCCTAGATATCCGTCCAGATCCGGACACCCGCCGTCTCCTACCGGATAAAATGCGCAATTACCCGCAAAACCACTTCGGGGATATCCTCGGCCCTGTATCCAAGCGGGCTGGTGACCGCCGCGTAGGTGATCAAGGCTCCGCCCAAGGTCACGAAAGCCGTGGCGCGGCGCAGCGGCTGCCCCGCCGAAAACGCCGAGATCAGCGCCGGGACCGACAGGATGACGAAGCACAACCCAACAACCAGTGCGATATCGCTGTTCATCCGCACCTCCGCTGATGCTGCATGGGGTTGATTATTCAGGATCGGTGTTGAAAATCAACCGCTCATCACAGGGGGCCACCCGCAGGATGTTTGTCGTGCCCTTGACGTTGAAAGGCACACCCGCCGTCACCACGATCTGGTCCTTCTCGGTGGCAAAGCCCTCGTCCCGCGCCGCTTTTGCGGCGCTGACCACCGCCATCTTAAAGCGGTCCACCGATGGGGTCAGCACGCAATGCACCCCCCAGGTCAGACACAGCCGCCTGAGCGTTGCGGTGATCGGCGTCAATGCCAGGATCGGCACGCGTGGCCGTTCGCGCGCCACCAGGCTGGCCGTGGTGCCTGACTGGCTGAAACAGCAGATCGCCTTGATGTCCGCCGTTTCGGCAATCTCGCGCGCCGCCGCGACGATGCCGTCGGCGACAGTTATCCGGTTAGCGCGGCGCGACGCTTCGATCACTTCGCGGTAGGTCGGATCGCTTTCCACCGATTTGGCGACATTATCCATCGTCGTCACCGCATCCACCGGAAAGGCCCCGGCGGCAGATTCCGCCGATAGCATCACCGCATCGGCACCCTCATAAATCGCCGTCGCCACGTCCGAGACTTCAGCCCGCGTCGGCATCGGTGATTCGATCATGCTTTCCAGCATCTGGGTGGCCACGATCACCGGTTTGGCCGCCGCACGACAGGCCCGCACCAGCCGCTTCTGGATCGGCGGCACCGAATAAACCGGCAACTCCACCCCCAGATCGCCGCGCGCCACCATGATCCCGTCAGACACCGCCAAAATCTCGGCA
>JANMDM010000108.1:0-2460 GCA_031376305.1 Pseudomonadota bacterium
GGGCTGGCGGCCCAATACTGGAGCGAAGACGGCGGGCGATGGCAGAAGAAGGCCGAGGCCGGGGGCGGGTAAGGGCCTGTCTTAGAGCGTGTCTGTCGATGACAGAATCGCCAGACACACTCTAACATTTTGTTATTACGCGTGTCTGTCGACAAAACCGGTATCCACTTTTGCCTTACACGCTCTAGCGGCGCGTCCGTATCCGGCGTTTGATCCGGGTGAACAGTGGCAATCTTGGCACGCTGACGCTGTTGTCTTCACCGATGTGGGCGCAGATTCCGGGCACGGCATAGGCGACAAAGCGGCCCTGCTGGCGCAGGTGGCGCAGGTGGCGCAGGTGGCGCGAGATATGTCTTTCCTTGCGGAACTGGGAAAAGCCGCCTGTTTCCTGCCATAGAGCCAGACGCCCGATGTGCGGGTTGAAGGTATATCCGTACCATTGACTGTGCGCCGCATCCAAGCGCGCGTAGTCTTGGCCCACTTTCGGGGCGCGCAGGATCGCCGCTGATCGCTCTTGCGGGCTCATGTCGGACAAATGGCGCAGACAGACTGAAGAAATCAGTGGTTCGCTCTTGAGAAGTGCGATTGAAGACGCCAGGAAATTGCCGTCGGCGAAACTCCAGTCATCTTCGCAATGGAAGATGTAAGGCGTTGCAACCTGGCTGTAGAGCGCGTCGACGGCAGCGTGGTGGCCAAGTTTCCGGCCGGGATCAATTAGCGTTCCATGCGGGCACATGGCGCGGAACACGTCGCTGGTTTCGCTGTCGCGAAAGTCATTGATGCCAAGAGTCGGCATGGATGGAAGAAGGTCGCGCAGACTGTCGAGCGTCTGCCGGAGAAGGTCGGGCCGCTTGCCCATGGTCACGCAAAAGGTGACATTGTCTGACATTTGCGCCTTTCTGCAACGATCCCGGGGTCCGGCCCGGGCAACGGTGGTCAGGTTTGGAAGGGGACGATTCTTTTGCTGGACCGGCCAATGCCGCCAAGTTGCTTTCTGAACAAGATCGCCGAAACAAACAAGCGGCGCAGCTTGTAACGCAGCCATTGGCGAAGCGTTCCGATCGCGGGCCGGGGTGTGGAGGAAATTGACGTGTGATATGCGTCTGATGCCATGAGTTCAGGCACAAACATCGCCTGAATCGCACAGGCGGGTTCAAGCTGAAACTTACGCAAGCCCGCCGCCAGATTGATAGCAGCATCCGCCAACGGGAAGAATCCGGGCAAACTTGCCAGCAATTTGCGCGCGCCCTTTGGCCACAACAAGTAGGCCGCCGCGCCGCCGCTGTCGCGAAAGACCCGTGACAGGGTGTGGCTGCAACCGTCGATGGGGCGTGGCTGCCCCAAGACTTTGTGGGTGGTGTATGTTTCAAGATTGACGCAGTCCAATCCGGGTTGGCGCAAAAGCTCCTGAAGAATCTGCCGGGTTTGCTTGCCCAGAATGGCGTCGTCTTCAAGGATCAGTACCGGCGCACTTCCCGCCGCGACTTCGGCCCAGGCCCGACGGTGACTGAGGGCGCAGGCGACTTCGGTTGCGGCGAGAGGCCGACACCAGCCGCGTTCGAGCCGCGCCAGCTCGCTATAGGATATGTCAGAGGCGCTGGTTGCGTCGAGAAAGCGGAATTCGAGGCCGAGGGTCGTCAGTTGATCGACTTGCAGTGCCCGCCTTTTGCGGGCCGCTTGCATGTTAATAACCAGAACAACTGGTGTGTCGTCCATCTGTGTACACCCCCGGAGTGTTGCTGTATTTTTTCATGCGGTCGCAGGCAAGCATAGTGAGTTGTGACCTGGTAAGGTGGTCCAATGGAGCGGAACGAAGCGGGATCGGCGCCTGCTTAGCGGCGCAGCAGCAGGTGGTCGCTGGTCACTGTCAGCTCATAAAGGCCAAGATAGCTTATCCCCAGAAGCGATGTGTCAAGGTCGCCACCATTGACGGAGGCGCGCAGGGCGTGATCCTCGAAGTCACCGAGTTTCAATGTGTCAAGCCGGATGGGCGCGGTGTCGACGGTGCCATTCGCGGTTTGGGCGCGTTCGGTATAGGCGAGGGTGGAGGTGTCGAAACCCAAGGTTCTGGCGTCGGCTTCTGTCAGGACGATATCGGAGGCTCCGGTATCGATCAAAAAGGTAATGTCGATGCCGTTGACCTGTGCCTGAACGTAGAAATGCCCGTCATCGGCGGGCCGCAGCTCAAGTCCGCCATTGCGCTGGGTGGCCTCTTGCGGCAGGGCCTGGCGGCGGATTTCCGGCCAGAGGCCTGCGATGGCAATGGCGCCAAGAAAGAGAAAGGCCCAGATCACGGCTTGCTGGGCGGTTTTTCCAAAGCTTTGGCGATTGCCCGCAATGAAATACCCCGCGACCGCCACAAGAAGCAGGCCAAGGTAGATCAGGCGGGGCAGATCGTCGCTGTTCACCTCAGATCAGCCCGGTGCCACGCACACCATCAAGCACGAATTGCACCGACAG
>JANMDM010000129.1:0-9607 GCA_031376305.1 Pseudomonadota bacterium
CCGATCAGCGAATTCAGCACGAAGTCGGGTGCGGTCGCCTCAATCTCGGCGACCATCCGGCTCACCTCGGTTGACCCGATTGGCAAGTACCGCTCGCCCAGAACCTCGCCTCCGGCCTCGACAATGGTCTGGCGGGCCAGACGGTTCATCTCCCACCCCCAGATGTAGTTCGACCCGGTCAGATAGGCGCGGCGCCCAAAACGCGGGAAAATCCAGTCCAGCAATGGCAAAAGATGCTGGTTTGGACAGGCATGGGTATAAACCACATGATCCGAAGCTTCGAACCCTTCATAAGGTACGGCGTACCACAGCGTGCCGCCCGCCTTCTCCAGGGTCGGGATCACCTCTTTGCGGCTCCACGAGGTGACGCAGCCCACCACATGGCGCGCCGACGTATCGCGCAGGATTTCTTCACAAAGCGGGTGATACAGATCAACATTTCCCTTTGGGTCGCGTTCGACCGGCACAAGTGTAATGTCGAAGGCGGCATCGGCGTTCACGTCAGCAATCGCCGATAAGGCCCCGGCGCGGCACGCCTCGGAGATCAGCGCATAGCTGCCCTCGCGGGAGTAGAGGAGGCCAAGTTCAACGTGCCGACGCATAGGACCCCCAAAAAACAAAAAACCCCGCACCAGTCCCCGCAAAATTTGCGGACTGGAGGCGAGGCCCCGATGCCATTCGGACTCTTTCCGATATTTGCACAAAGTTCGACGATTACGGCGCCTGCGTCAAGCACCTTGACTCGGGCGCTGCAATCCCAGCGCCGCTCTGCCGTTGCGCCTGACTGGGAAACAGAGACTTAGCTTCGGTCGGATTGGTGCTTAAGCCGGCCAAAATCCGGGTCAATTATGGCTTCTTTGTGGAATAAAATTGACCGCATTGCGTCAACTAAGCGATTGAAATAAGATGCATTGAGCGAATCTTTCGCCTGCGTGGTGTAACGGTACGGCTAACGGTAAATGGCGAACGTCAAAAAAGGCTCTCAAATGAACTTTAAGAATATTGCACTGACCCTGGCGCTTATTGCAGCGCCGCTGACGGCATCGGCCCTGACCGTGAAGGCCGTGGCAACCAATGCCGCCGCTTGGAACATGGTCAACACCGCCACCACGGTAACATTGCCCAATGGCGCAAGCTGGACATCGGCCCCGATCCAAATGCCCGACCCGGCGTTTCAGCAGGTTTATCCCTGCATCTCTTTCTGCTCGCCCTTTGATCCATATGTGTTCGGCACCAGCCAGAGCATCGGCGCAACGCCGCTAGCCGGTTGGCAGAACCTTCCATTCTGGGCAACCTGGCAGGACCCCAGCGGCGCGAACGTCAACGTACTGAGCTTTGTAAATGCCCAGTCCAGCTTGTCGCTGCTGTGGGGGTCGCTTGATACTGGCAACCTGATCGAGTTGGTGCTGAACGGCATTGTCGTCGGCTCGGTTGGCGGTGGCGGTATTCCCGGCGTGACGGTTCAAAACCCTGGTCGCGGCGCAGCACTTGTCAGCATCTTTAACACCACGTTTGATGAACTGCGCTTCTCCTCAACCAGTGGCGGGTTCGAATTCTCGAATGTGACGGCGTCGCCGGTTCCGCTGCCGTTGCCGCTGGCGGGTCTCGCCTCAGCGCTTGGCCTTATGGGATTGATGAAGCGCCGCCGCCGTCAAATCTGAGTTGATCGCGCTGTATTGAGAGCCTTCGGCGAAAGCCGGGGGCTTTTTCTATTGGATACTGTCGATGGCCCACGTGGTTTCCCACCGCCCCCCCTGCCACATTCAGGGCTATTGTTGCGACATTGGAAAAACAGTGTTTCGACTAAAAACGACCGATACGCCCCCAGGCAAATTGCCCGCGCTGCGTCGGCCCCAATTGCACAACAATCGTCTGTATTCAGATAAATCGCGCTAAAAATGATGGTTTCAGCTGGGCGCCCGTAACCTTTTGGGCCACCAACGTCGTTATCCCGTGAACCCTGCCAGAAAACCTGTGTCCGCGTCCGCAAGAAATGTGTCTGAATTGCGGCCAAATCGTGGCAAGCCTGCGACACATCTGAGTTTTGCCTGCCAGAAGATTGACATTTCTGACGGTTGGGCTAGGTTGAACTGGGTGGGGAAAGTTATTTTTTCGTGGTTAGTGGTCTCGTGATTTGTATAAGGATGCTGCACTCCCGGCCTGTATTTTGTGTGCCGGGGAAGGGTGTAGTGTTTAAGTTCAAAGATATTTTAAGCGCGTGGCTACGCCCAATTATGGGTGCATTTTATGCCTGAAGATTTTGTATTGGCTGCCTTTTCTACCTTTCGAATTCCTGCTGACGCCGCCTTCCCAGCGCAAAAGCCTTTTGTGGTCACCGGCAGAGCCGGATTTTGGGCTGCGCAGTTGCGCAACCGGCCGATGGCATCCGCGCCCCTGCGGGGGATCGTAGCATGAACGCTTTTCATAACGCGCGGGTTCTGGTGACGGGGGGGGCTGGCTTCATCGGCGCGCATGCCTGCAAGGCCCTGGCCGAGGCGGGGGCTTTGCCGGTGGCCTTTGACAACCTGTCGACGGGCCACGCTGATGCGGTCAACTGGGGGCCATTGGTGCGCGGCGACATCCGCGATGGCGCCGCATTGGTATCGGCGATGACGCAGTTTGGTATCACGACCATCATGCATTTTGCGGCCTCAGCTTATGTGGGCGAGTCGGTTACACATCCGGCGCTGTATTATGACAACAATGTTGGCGGCATGATCTCGCTTCTGGACGCGGCGCGCGACGCCAGAGTGGGCCAGATCGTCTTTTCCTCAAGCTGCGCCACCTATGGCGTGCCTGCGGCACTGCCAATTTCGGAAAGCACCGCGCAATCCCCGATCAACCCTTACGGGCGCACCAAACTGATCTGCGAACAGATGCTGAAGGATTACAGCGCCGCCTACGGGCTTCGTCACGTCAGCCTGCGTTATTTCAATGCCGCCGGGGCAGACCCTGCGGGACAGATTGGCGAACGCCACGAACCCGAAACGCATCTTTTGCCTTTGGCCCTGCGCGCGGCGGCAGGCGGACCGATGTTGAATGTCTTTGGCAATGACTATGACACCCCGGACGGCACCTGTATTCGCGACTATGTGCATGTCACCGATCTTGCCCGCGCCCATCTTCTGGCGCTGCGCTATCTGGATACCGGGCGCGACAGTCTGTCCCTGAACCTTGGCAGCGGTCGCGGCCATTCGGTGCTGGACGTCACCGCCGCGATTGCCCGCGTAACGGGTTGCTTCGTGCCAATGCACTTTGCGCCGCGTCGGGCGGGTGACCCGCCCCTGTTGACGGCCGACCCGGCACTGGCGGCGCGGATTCTGGGCTTTCGAACTGAGCTTTCGGACATTGACACCATCGTGCGCCATGCAGCCCCCTGGTTCGGACTTGACAGCCGCCAAACGCGGGTGGCCTGAGGGAAAATGAAAAACTCTCCTTACCTCAGTCAAATCTTGACCGGCCGAACCCGGCAAAAATATCTGGTTGCATCGGCGGTATGGGGGGCGACTGCAATTTTCTTTTGGCACTGGTGGCTGTCGCCGTTGCACAATATCGACACGCTGCGCTACGGGATTGCCACCACCTGCATGGGGTGGATATTTTTTCTTCAGACCTATTTTGTCATCGTATTTCTTGGGGCAAAGCGATCTGCCGCACCGGACCCGCAATCCGGACAATACCGGGTGGCGATGGTTGTGACCAAGACGCCGTCCGAGCCGTTCTCGCTCTTGAAGATAACGCTCTTGGCGATGCTGGAACAGGACTATCCGCATGATACTTGGCTGGCAGACGAAGATCCCAGCAGCGAAACCATGGCGTGGTGCGCCGACCACGGGGTAAAAATCTCAACCCGTAAAGGCGTCGACGCGTATCATCAGACCACATGGCCGCGGCGCACCCGCTGTAAGGAAGGCAATCTGGCCTATTTCTATGATCACTTCGGCTATGAGAATTACGATATCGTCTCGCAGTTTGATGCCGATCATGTGCCGCAGCCTGGGTATCTGCGCGAAATCCTGCGGCCATTCGCAGACCCCGAGGTGGGTTACGTCAGCGCCCCAAGTATTTGCAGCGCCAATGCCGACCAAAGCTGGGCGGCGCGCACAAGGCTTCATGCCGAGGCGGCATTTCACGGGCTTTTGCAATCGGGCTATACCGGTTTGCTGACCCCGATTTGCATTGGCTCGCACTATGCCGTGCGCACGCGGGCACTGAAGGATATTGGTGGCCTTGGCCCTGATCTGGCCGAAGATCACTCGACAACTCTGTCGATGTGCGCGGGCGGGTGGACAGGCGTTCATGCCTTGGATGCGATAGCCTATGGCGACGGCCCGGCCAATGTTGCCGATCTTGCGGTTCAGGAGTTCCAGTGGTCGCGCAGTCTGATGACGCTGCTGTTGAACTATACGCCAAGCTGTCTGGGCCGCCTGCCTGCGCGGATCAAGTTCCTGTTTTTGTTCGGGCAACTCTGGTACCCGATCTTTTCGCTGACCATGTTGTTTCTGTTCGTGGTGCCTATTTACGCTCTCTGCTTTGATGCCCGTTTCGCCGATGTGACCTACCCGGCGTTTCTGGGCCATACCCTGCCCACTATGGCCGTGCTGGTCTGGTATGCGCTTAACATTCGCAAGGATGGTTTCTTCCGGCCCCTCGACGGCAAAGTGATGAGCTGGGAAAAGATACTTTTCGTCTTCATCCAATGGCCCTGGGCCTTATGGGGCTGCGCGACCGCGATCGTTGACAAGATGAGCGGAAAATTCGTCGACTTTCGGGTAACCCCCAAAGGCGACGCTGCCAGCAAGCGTTTGCCGTCAAAGGTGGTCGCTGTCTATGCCGGTCTGGCTGTGGGGGCAATCTTGCCGGTCATTCTGGTCGGCGATGTTGGTCAGGCCCGCGGGTTTCACATTCTTTCGGGTGTGAATGCGCTGATTTATTCGGGTATTGTTCTTTCGATCGTCATCAGGCACATGCGTGACAATATCCATGATCTGCGGCTCCGCTGGCATTCATTGGTCTTTCAGGTGGGATCCGCGGCTTCTCTGGCCGTTTTGATCGTGGTGGCAGTCGGCGCGCGGGGTACAGAAAGTCTTTACGCGTTGAGTATCGGGCTTGAGCCGTTCCGCATTGCACGGGCAGAGTATTCCGCCTCGGGCGCTGGTATGGATGATTATCGACGCGTGCTTTACAGGTTCGATCCCGGTTGGAATTAACAAGTTGCGCCAGGTTTTTGGTGTCGGAGGAAACGAAGGTGAACAAAATGCTGTTCTTTGCAAAAGCCTCGCTGGCGGCGCTGGCGGTTTCAAGCATTGTCGCGCTGGCATCCATTGCCGAAGCTGCCCCTCCGGGGACGGTGCCGTTTGGCGCCTATGATCCGGGTGGCGACTTCACCGATGATCCGGTGCCGGTCATCGAACATCTGTTCTTGCCTTGGGAAGACGTCTACCTGCCGTCGCTGAACGATGCCGATGCTTATGCGCAGGAACGCGGTCGCGCCCTTCTGGTGACGCTGGAGCCGTGGACCTGGTCGCGCAGTGAACGTAATACCGCGCAATATCTGCGCGCCGGGATTGCCGACGGCACCTATGACGAAAACATGCGCCAGATCTGTGCGGTGATGGGCGGGTTGAAAAGCTCGGTTACGCTGCGCTGGGGCCACGAGATGGACGACGAATCCGGGCAGTTCATCTGGGCCGGCTGGAACCCTGCGGATTACATCAGCGCCTACCACCGGATGATCGACATTTGCCGTAAAGCTGCGCCAAACATCCGCGTTATGTGGTCGCCCCTGGGCGATGAGGGGATGGAACCCTACTATCCGGGTGACGATTACGTCGATGTCGTGGGGATATCGGTTTTCGGGCTGCAAGCCTGGGATCAGGCGAAGTTTGACCGCGACCGCAGTTATGTTGAAGTCTTCGAGCCGCGCTACGTTCGCGCAGCCGCTTTCGGCAAACCGGTGGTCGTTGCCGAGTTGGGCTACTCCGGGTCCGAAGACTATGTGAACGCTTGGGAAAATTCCGTCCGCGTCACCCGGCCTGAATATCCAAGCCTGGTCGGTGTGGTTTATTTTGACCAGCGTGAAGTCTATCCGTGGCCCGAAAACTTCGGCTTGCCGGATTGGCGCATAAACAATCGCATCATCCGGTAGGTTTGCTCTTCACAAATACAGCATCAGGGCCGCGCCGAGAAAGCGCGGCCCTGACCATGTTTGGCCATACCATTTACGGCCGCGATATCGACAAAATTGTGGCGCGACGCCAACTTTTTGACACAATTACAAACACTTCCCCGGAATAGCCGACATAGATTCGGCGCATTGGGCCGGTAACTCTGATCTCAGCTGTCCCGGCCGCTTGTCAGGCTTGCGTGATCGCGCCGATGCTGCAGTCGGCATGTATCTTACGCAAACCAAAGCCATCGGCCCGTATTCTGAGCGAGGTATTTTGGTGGCACACGCCTATGGTCCGTCGGTTTTGAAAGCCGTACTTATTTCTGCCATGATGTTGGGGGGCTCGGGTTCGCAAATGCTGGCACAGTCGGTCGGCACGGCCCCCGGCGCGCGCGCCGCTGCCATTGTGCATATCCCCGGCGCTGCCGCCTTTGACTGGTTGGCAAAGAAGCGTATTTCAAGAACCGGATTGGTTCAGTCGGCGGTTCTTGTCAGTGCTGAAGGGCAGAGCGTCGTTCAGCGCAAGCGCTACTTTGGCAACGGCTCCTGGATCTGCTCGCCCGCCGGCTTCGGGAAAAAATCCCGCTGCTTCGCGCGCTAAGCTGCCGGTTCGGCAACCCTAATCCGGCTAATCGGCAGGGCTCAGGGGCTGCAAGGTTCGCAGGTACTCCGCCAGCGCCAGCAAGGCTTCCGGTACCGGAGTTTCGATTCCATCGCCGGTGTCGATTCTGGTCATGCGGCCGCCCTGAAACTGCAGACCCATTTCCGGCATAATTGATCCGTGATCGTTTTTGCGGGTATAGCCGTCAATCACCGACATGACCTTGATCAATGGAAAAACTCCACCGTTGCGTTCGGAAATTCGCGTCAGATCGGCGGGGCGCTTGCTGAGATCCTTGGCCAGCGGCCCATCGCCCTTCCCGCCTGCCCCGTGACAGACCTGACAGAATTCTGAGTAGCGCGCCCGTCCCGACACCGGCGCTGGTTCCGCCGGGACACAGGCCGCCAGCATTGCGGATAGCACAGCGCCGCTCACCAATGGGCCGCGCGCCCAAGCCATGGCTCCACATACTGGCGACATTATTCCCTCCTGCCGTCACATGTCCGGCAGTTTGTCGAAATCTGCAGGCCCGCGCCTTGATCTCTGTCAGCTTTGCTTGATCGCCAACTGCCCCGCGTTCAGCCGCACGACACGGTCCATGCGCGCCGCAAGGTCGGGGTTGTGAGTGGCAATCAGCGCGGAAAGGCCTGTCGCCCGCACCGTCTCCATCAGCACCTGAAAGACCTGATCGGCAGTGGCAGGATCAAGGTTTCCGGTCGGCTCATCCGCCAAGAGCAGTTTTGGCCCATTGGCCAATGCCCGACAAAAAGCCACGCGCTGTTGCTCGCCGCCCGATAACTCGGCGGGCCGGTGCGCGGCCCGGTCCCGCAGCCCTACCCGCTCCAGCAATTCTGCGGCGCGGGATGCGGCCATGCGGCGGGCAACACCATTGGCCAGCTGCGGCAAAATAATGTTTTCGGCTGCCGTGAACTCGGGCAGCAGATGATGGAACTGATAGACGAACCCCAGATCGGCGCGCCGGACTTCCGTGCGCAAGCGGTCGTTTTGCGCGGTCATATCGCGCCCGCCAATGTTGACCCGTCCGGCATCAGCTGTATCAAGCAACCCGGCGATATGCAGAAGCGTCGATTTTCCGGCCCCCGACGGCGCCACCAGCGCCACCACCTCACCTTGCGCCACGGACAGGTCCAACCCGCACAGCACGGCAATTTCGGACGGTTTTCCGCGGTGATAAGATTTTACGATTCCGCTCAGCTCCAACACCAGATCACTCATACCGCAACGCCTCCACAGGGTTCAGCCGTGCGGCGCGCCGGGCCGGAAAAATCGTGACGATAAAGGATAAGATCAACGACAGGCCAACGGCTTTGGCAACATCCCACAGCTGCAATTTTGCCGGCAACCGATAGATACCACGGATCGACGGATCCCAGGCCTCGCCGCCACTCAGCCAGTTCACCGCCGACATGATGGTATCGACATTCAGCGCGATGAGGCAGCCAAGAATAACCCCGATGATCGTGCCGATAATCCCGGTAAAGGTGCCACACAGGAAAAACACCCGCAGGATCGACCCCTCTGTCAGCCCCATGGTGCGCAAGATACCAATATCGCGGCCCTTGTTTTTGACCAGCATGACCAAGCCCGAGGTAATGTTCATGGTGGCAATCAGCACCAGGATCGACAGAATAACGAACATCACGTCATCCTCGATCGCCAGGGCGTTCAGGAAAGACCCAGACGCATCGCGCCATGTCCACAGAAGCGTGCCTGCCCCCCCGGCCTGCAACAACGGCAAGGTCAGTTCGTTAACGGCTTCCGGGTCGGCCACATAGACTTCGATTTCGTCGGCCACACCTTCGCGGTTAAAATAGCTCTGCGCCTCGGCAAAGGGCATGTAGATGCGGGTCTGGTCGATGTCATAACGGCCCGCCGAAAAGATATAGACCACCTGATAGGCGTTGACGCGCGGACTGGTGCCAAAGGCAGTTTTGGCGCCATTGGGTTGGATCAGCTTTACCGTATCGCCGGGGAACAGCCCCAGATCGCGGGCAATACCGGACCCAACGGCGATTCCCTGCTCAAAGTCATTGATATCCCCCAAGGCCTCTGCCGATCCGGCCACGCGGGGAATGGTTTTCAGGTTCTCAAGCGTAATCCCAAAAACCTCGGCCACGTTCGAGCGGTCGCTGAACGTCACCATCGCCTGACCGCGCACCAAAGGGGCTGCCCGCGTTACGCCGGGAATTGCGCGAAGTTTCGCGGCAAGGCCATCATAATCCTCGACCGCGCGGGTTGAGACACCTTCGGGCGTCACATGCTCGGATTTGTAGACAGTCACATGGGCATTGGCGCCAAGGATCGTATCAACAAACTCGGCCCGGAACCCGGCCCGCACCGCCAGCGTTGCCACCAGCGCCATCACCCCCAAAGCGATGCCGATCAGCGAAATCCAGGTCATCACCGAAACACCGCCCTCGGCGCGGCGTGCCCGCAGATAGCGCCAGGCGATCATGAATTCGAAGCGCGAGAAGGGCGCCGTGCGTCCGGCCATTGGCCTCTCCCAGCTTGGCGCGGGGAAGAACGCCCCTTGCCTCTTTCACTTTGGCGCAAATATCCCCGGGGGTTGCCACAGTTACGCCACCGGTTCAAGCACCTGTGGCGACGCGGCGGCGCCCCCGCCTCCGGCGGTTTCAGCGCCCGTCGTAGATTTCCGCAACCCGTGCAACAGCGGCGTCAGCCGACATCTCTTGGCTTTCGCCGGTGCGGCGCGATGTCAGTTCAACGACCCCATTCGCCAGCCCGCGCGGGCCAACGGTGATCCGCCAGGGCAGCCCGATCAGATCCATCGTGGCAAATTTTGCCCCCGCCCGCTC
>JANMDM010000132.1:0-2442 GCA_031376305.1 Pseudomonadota bacterium
ATAGGATCTCGTTTTCAAGGAAGATCACCGGGTTATTGTCGCGGATCGCGGTCTTCAGCAGGCCCTTCGCATCGGCGGCGGAATAGGGCATCACCACTTTCAACCCCGGTACTTGCGCATACCAAGCGGCATAGTCCTGGCTGTGCTGGGCGCCCACTCGTGCCGCAGCGCCGTTCGGGCCACGAAAAACGATGGGGCAACCCATCTGGCCGCCCGACATGTAAAGCGTCTTGGCCGCCGAATTGATGATATGGTCGATGGCCTGCATCGAGAAGTTGAAGGTCATGAATTCGACAATCGGGCGCAGGCCGCCAAAGGCCGACCCCACGGCGATGCCGGTAAAGCCATGTTCGGTGATTGGCGTATCGATGATGCGTTTTGGCCCGAACTGATCGAGCAGGCCTTGGCTGATCTTGTAAGCGCCCTGATATTCGCCGACTTCCTCGCCCATCAGGTAGACATCGCCGTCGCGGGTCATTTCTTCGGCCATGGCTTCGCGCAGGGCCTCGCGCACCGTCATCGTCTTCATTGGCGTGCCTGCGGGCCAATCGGGCGAGGTGTCGGATTGCGGAGCGGCGGGCATAGGCGAGGCGGCAACCACAGCCATCGGCGCGGGGGCGGCAACCGGTGCGGCCGCCGCGCGGACAGTGGGGGCTGCTTCGCCTTCGACCACCAGCACCGCGATGGGGGTGTTCACCTTTACGCCTGACGTGCCTTCGGCCACCAATAATTGGCCGATGGTGCCTTCATCGACGGCTTCGAACTCCATCGTTGCCTTATCCGTCTCGATCTCGGCGAGGATCTGGCCGGATTTGACCACATCGCCTTCCTTGACCAGCCATTTTGCCAGCGTGCCTTCTTCCATCGTTGGCGACAGGGCGGGCATGAGAATTTCGGTTGCCATGTTCTTGATCCCCCTACGCGTAGATATCTGTCCAAAGCTCGCTCAACGCGGGCTCGGGGCTGGCTTTGGCATATTCGGCGGCATCGTTGACCGCCGCCTTGATGTCGCGGTCGACGATCTTGAGATCATCGTCAGTGGCATGGCCGCCTTGCAGCAGCAATTCGCGCACATGTTCGATCGCGTCCCGCTCTTCGCGCATCTTCTGCACTTCCTCGCGTGCGCGGTATTTGGCCGGGTCCGACATCGAGTGACCGCGATAGCGGTAGGTCATCACCTCAAGAATATAGGGCCCTTCGCCCGCCCGGCAGACTGCAACGGCGCGTTCGCCGGCGGCTTTCACCGCAAGAACATCCATGCCGTCCACCGCCTCACCTTTGATCCCGTAAGCCGCGCCGCGCTGCCAAAGGCTGGGCGATTTGGTCGAGCGTTTCACGCTGGTGCCCATCGCATATTGGTTGTTCTCGATCACGAAGATCACCGGCAGGTTCCACAGCTCTGCCATGTTATAGGTCTCGTAGACCTGGCCCTGGTTCGCCGCCCCGTCACCGAAATAGGCAAAGGTGACGCGGCCGTTGCCCTTGTACTTGTCGGCAAAGGCCAGACCGGCGCCCAACGGTACCTGCGCGCCAACGATCCCATGCCCGCCGTAAAAGTGTTTTTCCTTTGAAAACATGTGCATCGAGCCACCCTTACCCTTGGACAGCCCGCCTTCGCGCCCGGTCAGTTCGGCCCTGACCCCACCCGGCGCCATGCCGCAGGCCAGCATAGGGCCGTGATCGCGGTAGGAGGTGATGCGCTTGTCGCCATCTTCGGCTGCGGCCTCAAGACCCACCACAACGGCTTCTTGCCCGATGTAAAGATGGCAGAAGCCGCCAATCAGCCCCATCCCATAAAGCTGCCCGGCCTTTTCCTCGAATCGGCGAATCAGCAGCATTTCCCGGTAGAACGCCAGCAGTTCTTCTTTGGAAGTATTTGATTTATCGGAATTTTTACGCGCTGCCATAGCGGCTACCTCCCAGTGACGCCAATGTAGTTCAGTGTTAAACTACCTATAGCGCAGTTGTAGGGCTGGCGCGAGAAAAAAGTCATCTGAGGTTTGCACGCGCTCATTCAATTCAGGCAGGCCAAAGCAATAGCTCTGCACTTGTGCAAGCGCCGCCCGTGTTTGGTGACGGACCGGGGCGCTGATGCTGGGACTTGTTGGCCGGGGGACTCAGCGGATGACGATCTCGTCAGCCCGCACATAGCCCAGCACATCCCTTGCCTGCTCGTCCAGAAGATCAAGGTCAAGGTATTCATCCGACAACCGCAGCGTCAGGTTTTGCATGGCAACCACCTCGGCCTTCAGCACATCGCGCTGATGGATCAGGGTCTGTTTTTCGGCGCTGATCTGCACACGGCGAACGACACCAAATTCCCCTTGCACAGCGGAAAACGTGAAATACGCCCCGACAAGAAAAACCGTGCCGCCGATAAGAGCGGCCCCGAAAGCGGGTCTAAGAATGGATACGCGCATCATACTGCCCAAGTTCTCGCCT
>JANMDM010000197.1:0-3064 GCA_031376305.1 Pseudomonadota bacterium
TTCGATGACATGGGTGGCGCGGGCCAGTTTCTGGGCATCCGGCATCTGGCGGGCGAGAATGGCCTGAAAATGCGCTTCGGTCATGTCAGGGCGGGCCATAACGCGGCTGCGCTGTATTTCGGGCGGAGCGGTGACGACAAGGGTGGCCCCAACGCCACCATCCGCGCCGGTTTCGAAAAGCAACGGAATGTCGAGCACCACAATCGCCGCCCCCATCGCCGCCGCCCCGGCAATGAAGCCCGCGCGATGGGCCGCGACCAGCGGATGAACGACCGCCTCAATACGGGTCAACGCGCCACCATCGGCGGCAATCCAGTCTTTCAGCCGCACGCGGTCAACCTGATCGTCGACAATTGCCGAAGGCCATAGCTGGCCGATCAGATGAACCGCCGCACCGCCATAGCCATAAAGCGTGTGAACTGTGGCGTCGGCGTCCCAGACCGGCACCCCCTCATCCCGGAACATCGCGGCAGTCGTCGATTTGCCCATCCCGATTGATCCGGTCAGCCCCAATAGAAACGGCGCTGTCATTCCGCCAGAACCGCGTCGCGGGTGGCCTGATCGACTTCGGGCTTGGTGCCAAACCAGCGCTCAAAACCCGGAACCGCTTGATGCAGCAGCATACCAAGCCCATCAACAACGGTGCAGCCAATGGCCGCGGCTTCGGTCAGCAGATGGGTTTTCAAGGGTGCGTAAACCAGATCCGTGACCAGCGCCCTGGGCGAAAGGGCATCAAGCGGTATCCGGAAGTCCGGCTTGCCGACCATGCCAAGCGACGTGGTGTTGACCACCGTCGCCGCGTCTTCAAGCATATTTCCGGCCTGTACCCAGTCTTGAACAATGATCTTGGCGCCAAATTCCAGCCGCAACGCTTCGGCGCGGGCTTTGGTGCGGTTGCTGAGGCGAATCTCCGGAACGCCCACCTCAAGAAGCGAGGCGATGACGGCGCGCGCAGCACCCCCTGCGCCGATGACGGCGGCGGGGCCAGCGGCGGGGTTCCAGTCCGGCGCGTTCTGGCGCAGGTTGGCTACAAACCCGTAGCCATCGGTGTTGTCGGCATGAATGCGGCCATCGCGGCGAAAGATCAGCGTATTTGCCGCCCCGATCAATGCGGCACGATCGGTGACGACATCTGCCAGTGCCAGCACCGATTCCTTATGCGGAATGGTAATATTGCAACCGACAAAGCCGGCCTTGGGCAGTGTCGCGATTACCTGGGCCAAATCCGCCTGCGCCACATCCATCGGGATGTAATGGCCGGCGATGCCGTAAGTTTTCAGCCAATAGCTGTGCAATCGCGGCGATCTGGAATGCCCGATGGGCGAACCGATAACGCCTGCGAGCGGGATGCGGGTAAGTTGTGTCATGCCGGAATGTCGCCGCGAATGCGAAGCCAGGTCAAGAGCTCGATCAGCGGAAGCCCGAGGATATGAAAGAAATCACCGTCGATTCGTGAAAAAAGCCGGACGCCTTCCGCTTCGATCTTATAGCAGCCAACCGCGTGGCGAACCGAGTCCCAGTTCCGGGCGATGTAATCGGTCAGATAGCTGTCCGAGATATCGTGCATGGTCAGGCGAACAGCGCCAACATGCCGCCAGATCGGCTGGCCGTTTTCACACACAACCGCGGCAGCGTGCAGGGAATGGGTCTTGCCGGACAGGAACTGCAGCTGGGCCATGGCATCGGCGGGCGTCTCGGGCTTGGAAAATACCCGGCCGTCGCATTCCAGAACCTGATCGGCGCCGATCACCAAAGCGTCTGGATTTCGGTCCGAGATTTTCAGCGCTTTCATCTCGGCCAGGGTATCGGCAAGATCACGTGCCTTACCGCCTCCAGCCAGCAGGCTTTCTTTAACCGCCTGTTCATCAATCCGGCCGGGCTGCACGGCAAACACCAACCCGGCATTCTCCAGCATTGCCGCCCGAATCCCCGAGGCGGAAGCCAGGATAATCTGGCGGCTTTGAGTATTCGTCATCTGTATAGCCCTGTGGAAGACCGCCTGCGAGCGGCGGGGAGGATCTGTGCGTGACTTGATCTGCCCTGCGAGGTGCCCCTGAGTGTGGGGGTATGTCAAGCAATCCGGGTCAGCCATCCAGATGTGCGTATCTGTATAACGTACCTGTGGGCGGCGCGACAGTTTGCCGTAAGGCAAGGGGCGCCTCGTTCAGAGCGGAGGATACTTACCATTTAAGTAGTTGTTATTAAATAATAAAATATCAATAAAAACTACCCAAAGACATACCCACAGGCTTGTCCAGATGCGGAAATCTATGGGTGTTTCCAAAGATATCCCGTTACCCACAGGGCCTACTACATCATCATCCTTTCTATATATTCTTTATTAAGTAATAGAGACGCCACGAAGAACACCGGGCAGGAGGTTTGATTGGGTGATTTTCTGGCGTCGGTCTATCCTTGGACAAAAGCGTTTCATGTGATTTCGGTGATCGCCTGGATGGCTGGAATTTTCTACCTGCCCCGGCTGTTCGTCTATCATGTCGAGTCGGTAGAAAAGGGCAGTGAGACGGATCTGTTGTTTCAGGTGATGGAGCGAAAGCTGCTGCGGGTGATCATGAACCCGGCGATGACGGCCACCTGGATCTTTGGCCTTGCGTTGGTCTTTACCCCCGGAATTGTGGATTGGACTGCTGTCTGGCCCTGGACAAAGGTGGCCGGTGTGCTGGGCATGACCTGGTTCCATCATTGGCTGGGGTATCGGCGCAAAGAGTTCATGGCGGGCACAAACATCCGCGATGGCCGCCAGTATCGGCTGATGAACGAAGTGCCGACGGTGCTGCTGGCGCTGATCGTGATCTCAGTGATTGTGAAATTCTGAACCTTTGTTGACTTTGCGGCCTTTGTCGGTGTAGCACTCGCACCAACCCTCCGTCCGGAGCGGATTTTCCCCTGAAAAAGACATCGCATGGCCCAGAAGCCTTGCCCCGACATGAGATATTTCCGATGAGCGAAGAGCGTTTGAATCTTGCCGACCTGAAGGCGAAAAGCCCGGCTGATCTGTTGATGATGGCCGAGGAGCTGGAGATTGAAAACGCCTCGACCATGC
>JANMDM010000279.1:0-12924 GCA_031376305.1 Pseudomonadota bacterium
GTTCATGTCGCGCAAAAAATCAATGGCTTCGTAGTTTTCGCGCCCGCCGTCCTTGTTTGGCACCCACTGCCCGTCTTGCCGTGAATAGTCGCGGTAAAGCATCGAGGCCACGGCATCGACACGCAGCCCGTCCAGATGGTACTCCTCAAGCCAATACAATGCGTTGGCGGTCAGGTAATTTGCCACCTCGCGGCGCCCGTAGTTATAGATGAGGGTGTTCCAATCCTGATGGAAGCCCTCTTTCGGATCCTGATGCTCATAAAGTGCTGTGCCATCAAACCGCGCCAAGCCATGCGCGTCGCTGGGGAAATGCCCCGGCACCCAGTCGAGGATGACACCCAGACCGGCCTGATGCGCGGCATCGACAAAGGCCGCAAATTCAGCCGACGTGCCGTGGCGGATCGTTGGCGCATAAAGCCCGACAGGTTGATACCCCCAGGATCCGTCAAACGGATGCTCGGTGATCGGCAACAGCTCCAGATGCGTAAAGCCCAAATCCTTGACGTAAGGGATCAGGTCGGCGGCAAGCTCGGCATAGCTTAGCATCCGCCCACCTTCGATGCGCTTCCAAGACCCCAGATGCACCTCGTAGATGGAAATTGCAGCGTCGGTCTGGTGGCGCCTGGCGCGCCCGGCCATCCAGGCGCTATCTTGCCAGGCATGTTGCGACAGCTTGCGCACTACCGACCCCGTAGCAGGCGGATGTTCAGACCCGAACCCCACCGGATCGGCCTTTAACGGCATCACCCCGTCTGCGGTCATGATTTCGTATTTATAGACGGCACCTTCACCGACACCGGGCAAAAACACTTCCCATACGCCCGTAGCCCCGCGTCGGCGCATCATGGCGCGGCGACCGTCCCAAAAGTTGAAATCCCCGACGACAGAAACCCGCACGGCATTGGGGGCCCACACGGCAAAATGGGTACCATCGGTGCCCTGATGGGTAATGGGATGGGCTCCGAGCACCTGCCAAAGCCGTTGATGGGCACCCTCGCCGATCAGATAGTCGTCAATTTCGCCAAGGACGGGGGCGAAGCAATAGGGGTCTTGCCATTGCCAAGTGCTGCCATCGGCGGTCTCGGCCTTCAGGTGATAGGGTTTTGATTTAGGGACTGCGCCGGTAAAGATGGTGCTGGCGTCCGGATGTGGCAGCAGCGGAAGCGCTTTGGTCGCGGTGACGGCCCAAACCTTGACGGCACCGGGCACCAAGGCCGTCACCAGACCATCATGAGGGCCAAGCACGTCGAAAGGCACTGCAAATGATCCTTCGGCGACGGCTTGGGCCGTCTTGGCAGCGATCAGCCGCTTCGGCTCATTCTTCGCCCCGTTCCCCAAGCCGTCACCTCCCCAATCGCGCTAAAGCACCGATTCCGCGTTCCAGATATCTTTCATGTAACCACGGATCGCCCGGTCCGAGGAGAAAAAGCCCATCCGTGCGGTATTCAAAACCGCCATGCGGAACCAGCGGGCCGGGTCGTGGTAGGCGACCTCAACCTCGGCCTGCGCGGCCTGATAAGCGTCAAAATCGGCGGCGACGAGGAAATGGTCATGGTTCCACATGCGGTCCACCAGCCCGTAGTAGCGGTCGGGTTGGCCGGGACTGAAGCGGCCTTCGGCGATCATCTGCAAGACATCGCGCAGGGATTGGCTGGCCTCGATCGCATGGCGGGCGTGCAAGACATTCTTGCGGCGGTCCAGAACCTCATCCGCGGTCAGACCGAACAGAAAGAAATTCTCGGCTCCGACCCGTTCGCGGATTTCGACATTGGCCCCGTCCAGCGTGCCGATGGTCATGGCCCCGTTCAGGGCGAATTTCATGTTGCCAGTGCCCGAAGCTTCCATTCCGGCGGTTGAAATCTGTTCTGAAAGATCCGCGGCCGGAACCAGACGCTCGGCCATCGAGACGTTGTAATTGGCTGGATAGATCACCCGCAACAGCCCACGGGTTTCAACATCCGCATTAATGACAGTCGCCACATCATTGATAAGATGAATTATTTCTTTGGCGACGGCGTAACCGGGAGCGGACTTTCCGGCAAAAACCTTAACACGCGGCACAAAGTCCTGATTGGGGTTGCAGCGGATACGCTGCCAAAGGGCTACAGTTTCCAGAATATTCAAAAGCTGGCGTTTGTATTCATGGATACGCTTGACCTGCACGTCGATCATCGCGTCCGGGTTGAGGGTTATGCCGACTTGCGCCCCCAGCCAATTGGTCACCGCGACCTTATTGCTGCGCTTTGCTGCGGCAAAATCGGCGCGGAATCCCGCGTCATCAGCCATTGGCTGCAAGCTCTCCAAACGGTCAAGGTCTGCCTCCCAGCCAGGCCCGATGGCTTTGCTGATCAGCCCGGACAGCGCCGGATTGGCGAGTTTCAACCAGCGGCGCGGGGTGATGCCATTGGTCTGGTTAATAATTCTGCCCGGATGCAGACGATCAAGTTCGGGGAAAAGCGTCCGCTTGACCAGATCGGTGTGCAGCGCTGAAACCCCATTGACCTTATGCGACATCACAAAGGCCAGATCACCCATATGCACCTGATTGTCGCGCAAGATTGCGGCATTGGCGGGCCGCCCCGGATTGGTGCTGGCGTGCCAGGCGTCGATGTCCTCAATAATCTGCATATGGCGGGGCAAAACATTGCCCATCGCCCAGGTGGACCAACATTCCAGCGCCTCGGGAAGCAGCGTGTGGTTGGTATAACCAAGGGTCGACAGCGCAATCGGGGCCGCCTCGGCAAAGCTCAGGCCATTCTCATCCACCAAAAGCCGGATCAATTCTGGTCCGGCAATCGCCGGATGGGTATCGTTCATCTGAATCGCGACGTGCGCGGAAAGCGCCGTCAGGTCGGAATGGGTGTCTTTGTAACGCCGCAAAAGATCTTGCAGCGCCGCCGAGGTCAGGAAGTATTCCTGCTTCAGACGCAGTTCCTTGCCTTGTGGGGTCGTGTCATCGGGGTAAAGCACCCGGCTCAGCGTGCGGGCCAAGGCTTCAGGTTCAGCCGCTGCGGCAAAGTCGCCGCGATTAAAGCGGCCAAGGTCGAAAAGCGTGGTGGGTTTGGCCCCCCACAGCCGGAGCGTATTGGCCCACCGCCCCTGCCAGCCGATGACCGGCATGTCGTAAGCCGAAGCGATGACTGTTTCAGCGGGCACCCAGCGCTTGCGACCGTCCACCTGTTCCACCTGCCCCTTGAAGCCAATGGTATAGGCGACCTCTGGCCGCTCAAACTCCCACGGGTTGCGGGTATTCAGCCAGTCTTCCGGTGCTTCCACCTGTTGACCGGCCTCAAACCGCTGGCGAAACAGCCCGTGTTCATAGCGGATACCGTACCCATAGGCGGGGCAACCCAGAGTCGCCATGCTTTCCATATAACAGGCCGCCAACCGCCCAAGGCCGCCATTGCCGAGTGCCGCGTCGGGTTCATCCTGGGCAACCAGCATCAGATCAACGCCCAGTTCTTGTGAAACATCGCGCAAGGCATCGTATAGCCCAAGGTTGATTGCCGCATCGGAGAGGATCCGGCCGATCAAAAACTCCATCGACAGGTAGTAAACCCGCTTGGAATCCTTTGCCCAGGTGCGCCGGGTCGCAGAAAACCACGGCCCGACAATCCTGTCCCGCAGCGCAAAAGACAGCGCCATGCGCCAGTCATAGACCGCCGCATGGTCCGGGTCCTTGCCAAGGGTAAAAGTCAGATGTCGTAAGACATCGCTGCGCAAGGCATCGCGTGTCAGGGCGGTTGGGATCGGATCAGAGTTCATAGGCACCATTTACGGGTCAGCGGAAAAATCATGTCAATCCCGATTGCCCAGAAAATTTGCGGCACGTCAAGAATTAGGACACTGAGAAAAGCCTTTGGGCGCCGATTGTGTTACCGCTAACACAGTCGGCTTGCGTTCCGCCTTGCAGACTACCCCAGCGCGTAGCCCGCGCCCCGCACCGTGCGTAGAGGATCCTCATCGCCATAGCTGCAAAGTGCCTTGCGCAAGCGGCCAACATGAACATCCACGGTGCGCGTGTCGACATAGATGTCGCGCCCCCAGACCCGGTCAAGAAGCTGCTCGCGGCTCCAGACGCGGCCGGGTTTTTCCATGAACGTCGCCAGCAGGCGGAACTCGGTTGGCCCGAGCTTCAAGAGATTGGCCCCACGGTGGACCCGGTGGCTGGTGGCATCCAGGGTGATATTGCCGAACTCCAACACCTCGCCCTGACTGGCGGGGCGGGTACGGCGCAGTTGCGTGCGGACGCGGGCCATAAGTTCGGCCACCGAATAGGGTTTGACCATATAGTCATCGGCGCCGGTTTCCAGCCCGCGCACCAGATCCACCTCTTCCGAACGGGCCGACAGCATGATGATCGGTACGCCCTTGGTTTCCGGGCGTGATTTCAGGCGGCGGCAAACCTCGATCCCAGACACATTGGGCAGCATCCAGTCGAGGACGATCAGATCGGGAATGTCTTCGGCAACCAGAAGCAAGGCTTCCTCGCCGTTGTCCGCCTGACTGACGCGAAAACCCTGTGCTTCAAGGTTATAGGCCAGAACCTCGCGCTGTGCGGGCTCATCTTCGACAACCAGGACGCAAGGTGTTGTGCGATTCATCGTCAGCGATCCGCAGATTTGCCAAGGTCGGCAACGTTTTCGGCTTTGGGGCGCGGATCCTCGGGAAGCACGCCGGTGATCAGATAGATGACCTGCTCGGCAATAGCGGTCGCGTGATCCCCCATCCGTTCGGTGTTTTTCGCAATAAAATGCAAGTGCATACAGGCGGTGATATTGCGCGGGTCTTCCATCATATGGGTCAGAAATTCGCGAAACAGCGCATTGTACAACTGATCGACTTCGCGGTCACGTTGCAGCACGTCCTGGGCAAGGTCCAGATGCCTGCCCGCATAGGCGTCGAGCGCATCAGACAGCATTTCGGTCACCGTCTTTGCCATGCGCTTAAGCGAACCGCCGGCGCCGGCGATGACATGCAATTGCCCCAGAGCCTGGGTCCGCTTGGCCATGTTCTTGGCATAATCGCCGACCCGCTCAAGGCTGGAGGAGATCTTCATCACCGCCAGAACCATGCGAAGATCCGAAGCCGTGGGCGCACGCAGCGCAATAAGGCGGGCAACTTCCTCGTTGATCTTCAGCTCAAGCGCATCAATGGCTTTATCATTTTGGCGCACCTGCTCGGCTAAATCTTCGTTGCGCGATTCAAGGGCCTGAGCCGCATCCAGGATCGCGGTTTCGACCATGCCGCCCATGCGCATGACCAAGGCCTGAATGGCTTCCAGATCGCGATCAAAAGCACGGGCAATATGTTGTTCAGCCATAATGTTCCTCCTCAGCCAATGCGGCCGGTGATGTAGCTTTCGGTGCGCGGATCGCGCGGATTGGTGAAAATTTGCGCGGTTTCGCCATATTCGACAAGATGCCCAAGGTGGAAGAACGCGGTCTTTTGGCTGACGCGGGCGGCTTGCTGCATCGAATGGGTGACGATCACCACCGAGAAATTTGACCGCAGCTCGTCGATCAGCTCCTCGACCTGCGCCGTGGCAATCGGGTCAAGGGCCGAACACGGCTCGTCCATCAGCAGCACTTCGGGCTCGGTCGCCACCGCGCGGGCAATACACAAGCGTTGTTGCTGGCCACCCGAAAGTCCGGTGCCGGGGGCTTGCAGCCGGTCCTTTACTTCGCCCCACAGGGCCGCCCGGCGCAGGGACTTCTCTACCACCTCATCCAGTTCGGCGCGGTTGCGGGTCAGGCCGTGGATGCGCGGGCCATAGGCCACATTGTCATAGATTGATTTCGGAAAAGGGTTGGGCTTTTGAAAGACCATGCCGACTTTGGCGCGCAACTGCACCGGATCAACACGGCGGTCATAGATATCTTCGGTTTCAAGATGGATCGCCCCTTCGACCCTGCAGCCGGCAATCGTATCGTTCATCCGGTTCAGGCAGCGTAAAAACGTGGATTTTCCGCAACCCGACGGTCCGATAAAGGCGGTGACCGTGCGGTCAAGGATATCGACATCGACATCTTTCAGCGCGTGGTTGGTCCCGTAATGCACCTGCACCTTGCGGGCAGTCATCTTGGCGGTCTGGGTTTGCACGTCTCTCTCCGTCACTCGCATGTCATTCATAGCATACTCCCCCTACCAGCGCCGCTCGAACCGGCGGCGCAGGATTATCGCCACCGCGTTCATCACCAGAAGGAAGGCCAGAAGCACAATAATCGCCCCCGATGCGCGCTCGACAAAGGCCGGATCCGCGCGCTGGGTCCAGGAATAGATCTGGACCGGCAGGGCGGTCGCGGGGTCAAAAAGCCCTTCCAGCGGCAGACCGGGATAGTCGCGCACAAAGGCCACCATGCCGATCAGCAGCAAGGGGGCAGTTTCGCCCAGGGCCTGTGCCAGACCGATGATCATGCCGGTCAGAATCCCGGGGGCGGCCAGCGGCAAGACATGATGCAGCACCGATTGCATCTTCGATGCCCCGACCCCCAAAGCCGCATCGCGGATCGACGGTGGCACCGCCTTCAGCGCCGCCCGCGCCGGAATGATGATCCGCGGCAGCGTCATCAGCGTCAGCACCAGCCCGCCGACAATCGGCGCCGACTGCGGCAGACCGGTAAAATTGATGAAGACTGCCAGACCCAGGATGCCAAAAACAATCGACGGCACCGCCGCCAGATTCGAGATATTCACCTCAATAATATCGGTGAAGCGGTTTTTTGCGGCGAATTCCTCAAGGTAGACCGCCGCCGACACGCCGATCGGCAGCGACAGGAACAAGACCACCAGCATCATATAGGCCGATCCGATGACCGCCACGCCAAGCCCCGCCGCTTCGGGGCGCTTTTCCGAGGCGTCGGGGGCGGTGATGAACGCCCAGTTGAAACTGGTCTTCATCATTCCGGCAGCGGTCAGCGCATCCGCCAAGGCCAATTGTTCGGGCTTAACCTTGTTATCCTTGGCGGCTTCTTCTTTGGTCACGCGGCCCTTGAAGTAGCCATCCACACGCGACCCCACCAAAAGCCGGAATTCCAGCGTTTGGCCGATAAGTGTCGGATCCGCCAATACCCGGTCGCGGACCGAGGCCGGCGCCTCTTCGGACAGGATCGCGGCGATATCCTTGGCGCTGAGGCCCTCAACAGGAATGCCCTTGTCTTTCAGCGCCGCCTCCAGGGATGCGGCAATCACCTTGGCATAGCCCAGGGTCGTAACCTTTTTCATCACGGCCAGATCGCGGGTGCCGGATTTATCCAGCTTTGCCTCGGTCAGTTCCACCGGAATGGTCACATAAGTCTGCCGGAAAGCCGACGCGCCATTGGCGAAGATCGAGATCAGCAGCACCGCCAGCAGGGTCATTGACACCAGCACGGCGGCCAGCCCGTAAGCCCGAAACCGCGCCTCGGCCCGGTTGCGGGCCATGGTGCGCAGATCGGGCATCAGAAGTGAGCCTTTGATGGCAGGATTGGCCGGGGTATTGGTCATTCGTATTGCTCCCGGTATTTGCGCACAATGATCAGCGCGATGATGTTCAGTGCCAGTGTCAGCACGAACAGCGTCAGGCCAAGGGCAAAGGCCACCAGCGTTTCCGGGGCGGTAAAGTCGGTGTCCCCGGTCAGCTGACTGACGATTTTCACCGTCATTGTTGTCATCGCCTCAAAGGGGTTCAGGCTCAGCTTAGCTGCGGCCCCTGCCCCCAGCACCACGATCATCGTCTCGCCAATGGCGCGGGACGTGGCCAGAAGAATTGCCCCGACAATTCCGGGCAGGGCGGCGGGGATGACCACCTGGCGGATGGTTTCCGACCGCGTAGCGCCAATGGCAAGTGACCCGTCGCGCAACGATTGTGGTACCGCGTTGATGATATCATCCGACAGTGACGACACGAAGGGAATGATCATTACCCCCATGACCAATCCGGCGGTCATCACCGACGAGCCGCTTTCGCCCAGACCCAGCGGCGAGGCCACCCAATCGCGCAGCAGCGGCCCCACCGTGACCAGCGCGAACAGTCCGTAAACGATGGTCGGGATACCCGCCAGCATCTCGATCATTGGTTTGGCGATACCGCGCATGCGGGGTGAAGCATATTCCGACATGTAGATCGCCGCAAACAGTCCGATCGGCACCGCCACCAGCAAGGCGATGGTCGAGACGTAGAGCGTGCCCCACAAAAGCGGCAAGAAACCCAAGTCGGAATTGCCGCGAAAATCCGGCTTCCAGGTGGTGCCGAAAAAGAACCGGGTCCAGTCATACTGGGAAAAGAAATTGCCGGTCTGGAACAGCATCGACAAGACGATGCCCAAGGTGGTGGCAATGGCGATCAGCGAACACAAGATCAGCACGGCTTTCAGCAGCGCCTCGATCCGGTTGCGGGCGCGGGTGTCTTGACCGGTAGTCAGCACCATGGCCAGCGCCCCGGCAATGCCAAGGCCCAGAACTGAGACGAGCTTGGCGGCCGAAACCTCAGACTCAGGCGCGAAGTAATGCCACAACGCCACAGCGGCCAAGGCAGGCACGAACAGCGATAGCGCCGCGCTCCAACCGTGGAAATTTGGCAAGGAATGCAGGCGACGCGCATCGCCACCGGCAGCGGCAATGGCGCGGGCCCGCCCCGCAAAGAACCCGGCCATAGACACGACGGTCAGAAGGGCAAGAAGTGCGGGAAGGGTCATGGATTTTTCGGTTTCCTGAAAGCCGCGCAATGTCAGGTGGCGCAGTCTGCGCCACCTGTCGTTTCAGACTGTCAGGGCATCGTAGTTTCGGCGGTCACCGCAGCCTGGGTGTCTGCCAGCGCCGGATCGGCAACCAGACCGTATGCGGCCAGCGGGCCATCAGGGCCAGCCATGTCGTCCGAAACGAAGAACTCCGCGTATTCCTTCAGCCCGGGAATAACGCCGATATGTGCCTTCTTGACGTAGAAGTAGAGCGGGCGCGACACCGGGTAATCCCCCGAGGCAATGGTTTCGGCCGATGGCGTCACACCCGATACCGGGGCCACTTTCAACTTGTCGGTATTATTCTCATAAAAGGCCAGACCAAAGACCCCGATGGCGGTCTTGTCGGCGGCGATGCGGGCCAGCGTTTCGGTATAGTCGCCGTCAATGTCGATCGCGCGGTTGTCGGCGCGCAAGGCGATGCAGGCTTTGGTAATCGCGTCCTTGTCATCGCCTTTCAGCGTGGCAATCAGATCATGGGCGCCGCTGTCCTTGCACCCCTGTTCGATGACTTTGGTTTCAAAAACCTCACGGGTGCCGTGTTTGGTGCCGGGGACGAAGGCCAGAATGTCTTGCGCCGGAAGCGCCGGGTTGACGTCCGACCATTTGCTGTTGGGATTGGCAACCAATGCGCCGTCCTTGATGATTTCGGCGGCCAGCGCCTGATAGACGTCCGTGGGCGTCAGGGCAAAATCTGCACCCGTCTTATCGCTGGCAAAAACAATGCCGTCATAGCCGATGCGCACTTCCATAATGTCGGTAACACCATTGGCGGCACAGGTGGCGCGTTCTTCGTCCTTGATGGCGCGTGACGAATTGGCCACGTCGATGAAGCCTTCACCCACCCCTTCGCAGAACTTCTTCAGCCCGGCACCCGAGCCGCCGGATTCGACCACCGGTGTCGGGAAGTCGGCGTTTTCACCGAAAGCTTCGGCAACGATCGTCGCATAGGGCAGCACGGTCGAAGACCCGGCCACCTGGATCTGATCGCGCGCATCGGCTGCGGTCGCGGCGGCGGCCAGTGCCAGCACCGAGACAGTGAATTTCAAGGATGTCATCGTATTCTCCTACACGTCAGCAAACCGCCACCCCGGCGGCCTCGGGGCTGGCTTTACGGGGTCGTCACAATGCTTTTGTGACATGGCCGTAACGGTTTAATGACACCGCTGATCAGACCTGCGGTGTTCCATCAACATGAATGTGCAGATTCCGATCAGAATTCAGGAAGTATCACTATGAATTTGCTGCCATTTTGCGGCTCGCTTTCGATCCGGAACCGCCCGCGATGGCGATTGACAATATGTTTTACAATCGCAAGCCCCAGCCCCGTGCCACCTTTTTCGCGCGACCGGTGACTGTCGACGCGGTAGAATCGCTCCGTCAGCCGCGGCAGGTGGATCGGATCGATTCCCTCGCCCTTATCCGCCACTTCGATAACGACGGCCGGGCCGCGCAGCTTTGGCTCATGCGCGACGCGGCTTACCGAAATGCGTAATGCGCCGCCCGCGCCACCGTATTTGAGGCCATTCTCGGCCAGGTTCAGAAATACCTGCGTCAGTTGATCGCCATCGCCGCGCAGGCGGATTTCACTTTCCGCAGCGACAAGGGTAATCGTGATCCCCGCCGCTGCCGCCTGATCCCGCTGCGTGGCTATCACAGATCGCAATAGCCCGAGGATTTCGACTGTCGCTGACGGACGGCGATGTTCGTCAGCCTCGACCCGGCTTAACGACAAAAGATCATTCACCAGCCGGATCATCCGGCCCGCCTCACGCTCCATGATTGCAAGGAAGCGTTCGCGCACCGCGGCGTCATCGCGGGCAGCACCCCGCAAGGTTTCAATAAAACCGACAAGGGCGGTCAAAGGCGTGCGCAGCTCATGGCTGACATTGGCGACAAAATCGCGGCGGATGGCACTGACCTGTTCTTGCGTAGTCTGATCATCGAAGGCCAGCAATGCCCCCCCGCCGGGCCGCAAAACGCCGTCTTGCGATGGCAGGGGCGTGATATGCGCGTCAATTTGGGCACTGCCGGACTTTGCCGCCATCATCAGCCGCACGCGGCCTTTTTCGCCCTCGGCCAAAGCCAGTGCCAGGCCAGCGTGAAAATCTGGTTGGCGCAGCACATCGGTGACCAGTTTGCCGTCAATACTACCGCCCAGCAGCGCGCGCGCCGCTTCGTTGGAAAAAACCACACGCTTGTCACTATCCAACCGCACCAATGCCATCGGAACAGCGTTCAAGATCGCATCGCTATGGTCTTTCGTCATGGCCCGGCACTTCTTTTGAAAGGATTCTTATCCGCGAAAATCTCACGAGTTTAGCAGCGCTGCGCAAGTCTGGACGCATGAACAAAAAATGCATTGTTACATTGCCCATTGCCGCTGTCCTCAAAGCGGATACACTTAAGCGTGTAAATATTATTGCCTCGCCACCAATGGGCGACGCAGCGTATTCCCCTTTACATTTCATATGCGCAATACGCGCAAATTCCGTTGAACGGTCAGATGGATAGTCAAACCTGATACTATGCGTGAAACCACTGAAATCCTGAAAACCATCATAGCGCAGGGCGAGCGGATCATGATGGTCGGCGCGATGCCGACACTTGATGCTCATCTGCGCGACAGTGGGTGTGAAAGTATCGTGTCGGTTGCCTATTCCAACCTGACAGCAACCACCATTGCCCAAGTGCGCCCCGATCTGGTTCTGGCGCCGCTGCTTGGCCCCGGCTTTGACATCGTTGATATCGGTGTCAGACTCGAGGCAATGGGCTACAACGCCCGTTTAAGCGCCGTAACCGTTCCTCTGCCCGATGCTGTGGCTGTAGCACGCGAAATCCGCAACCAATTTCGCAACCTTGAATTCGCCCTGATCGAACTGGTTGGCGAGCCGGATCTTAGAGCCAATCCGACGCTGATAGAAGCGTCGGACAGGCTCTAACCTTTTGATTTTACGCGTGTCTGTCGACAATACCGGTATCCACTTTCGTCTGACACGCTCTAGTGGCTAGCTTCGGCAGCGATCATCCCGGCTGTGAAATCACGCTTGAGCAGATCAATATCCTCGACCCCCACCGAAATGCGAAAGAAGCCTTCCGAAATCCCCTGTGCCAGACGGTCGGTTTCGGGCACGGCGCGGTGCGAGGATGACGCCGGATGCGACACGGTTGTTCCCACATCGCCAAGCGTCGGTGCAAAGGCCATATCCGGCATGGCGCGGATAAGCGCATTGGCCGCAGCACGCCCGCCCTCAAGCTCGAAAGACAACATATGGCCACCGCGTCGGCCCAACATAGCGATTGCCCGGTTATGATCGGGATGATCGCTTCGCGTCGGGTAAATCACCCGTTTGATACCCTTTAGCCCGGCCAGATGCTCCCCCAGAAGGGCGGCGTTTTGCTCGGCCCGGTCATAGCGCAGATGAAAGGAATAGAGGCCACGCTCGGCCAGCCAGCAGTCAAAAGGGCTGGGGGTCATGCCGGTGGTGGTGGCAAAATCATAGATCGCCTTGCGGTCAGCGGCATCGCGGCAGGCGATATAGCCCAAGGTTACATCGGCATGACCTGCCAGCATCTTGGTGACCGAATGAAGGACGATATCGGCACCCTGCACAAAGGGGCGGTAGCCGCGCGGGGTGGTAAAGGTATTGTCCACCACCACCTTGATGCCCCGTTCGCGGGCAAGGGCCACGATCCCTTCCATATCCGCCACCCGCAGGGTCGGGTTGGACACCACTTCGATCAGAATGAATCTGGTCTCGGGCCGGATCGCCGCCGCTATCGCCGCCCGGTCGGTCGGATCGGCCAGCGTTGCCGTGACGCCGAATCGCGGCATATCATCAGTCAGAAGCCGGAGCGAGCGTCCGTATAGCTGCACCCCCGCCACCACATGATCGCCGGACCGCAAAAGCCCCATGACCACTGCCGACACGGCTGCCATGCCAGAGCCGACGATCAGGCCGCCGCCGCCTGACACGGGCGCCGCCTCCAGCGCGTCGATCTTCTGGGCCAGCACATCGGCGTTCGGATGGCCTTCGCGGGCATAGGTATAGCCCTGCACCGTGCCGCCATACTGGGCATCAAGCTGATCGGGGCTTTCAGAGGCATAAACAACCGCAAGCTGCATCGGCGTGACCACCGCGCGGCTGACCGAGTGCGGCCAGGGCGTGCGCCGCACCAGATTTTCGGGAATGTCGGCGGGATCGGG
>JANMDM010000293.1:0-3199 GCA_031376305.1 Pseudomonadota bacterium
GGCGACGCGGGCGAGCGGCGCGGTCAGATCGTAGCGCAGGGCCAGCCAGTCTTCATCCTCGTCCTGCCAGGCGAAGACGCCGTCGTTCGGGCGGTCGACATCGGGCAGGAACTTGCCCAAGGCCTCGACGGTTTCCACGGCGGAGGTCTCCAGCGGATCAAAACCGTAGCGGTGATAAACTTCGGCGATGGTGTCGAGCATCGCCTTGCGCTCGCTCACCTCGGCACCGAAATAGTCGCGAAAACCTTTCGGCGTTTCCGCACGCGGTTTGCGGGGGGTTTTGTCCTTGGCCATCGCTGCTTTGCCTTCTATCCGTCTCGGGTCCGGGATGTAGCGGAAGGGGCGCAAAGGGACAAGCGGCGCGAAAGGGGGGTGCGGGCGGGCGACAGGCGGGGTAAACTGCAGGGGGAACAATGAGGGGCGGGCGATGGACAAACGGTTGCAGGTCGCCGAAGAGCTGATCGCGCATTTAAGCCGCGCGGTCGATGATCTGTCTGAGGTCGCGGCGCGCCAGTCGCGCGAGATTGAGCTTTTGACCCGCCGGGTGGCGATGCTGATGGAGCGCGAGGCGCACCGCGAGGCGGATAATGGGGCGGGCGCGCCTTTGGCGGATCAACGCCCGCCGCATTGGTAGCGGCGCCTTCATCGCCCCCCCTGCGGGCGCTCTTCGGGACGTGGCGCGAAGAGTGCGGACAGGCACGATGAGCACCGGGGGAACATCAGCCCAAAGGCAGCGCCGTCGTCGATTTGATCTCTTTCAACACAAAACTCGAATGCACGGCCCGCACAAAGGCGCTGCGCAACAGGTTTTGCGACATGAACGCCTCATAGGCTTCGACATCGCGGACGCGGACTTTCAGCATGTAATCGGCCTGACCCGAGATGGAATGGCATTCAAGGATTTCGGGCAGGCGGCGGACCAGGGCGGTGAAACCGGCGACCGAGGCTTCGGAATGATCGGCAAGGCTGATCTGCGCCAGCACGCAAAGTTTCGCCCCGACCTTCGCCGGGTCAAGCAGGGCGACGCGGGCGCGGATGATGCCTGCGCCATCAAAATCCTGAAGTTTGCGCCAGACAGTGCTTTGCGCCATGCCGACACGGGCCGAAAGATCGGCCAGAGACAGGCCGGAGTCGGCCTGAATTTCCCGAAGGAGATGGAGCTCTTGATCAGAAAATTCCATATTCTTACCATCAATGAGTATTTTTTCCAAAAAATACCGCGATTCCCGGAAAACTGAAAGAAAATCCTTTGCTGACCGGAGTATCCTTGGCGCATCTTAAACGCTGAGGGTCGTGCCATGTCTGCCTATGTCTCAAAAATCGCGGGTCCGCAGGGGCGTTTTGACTATACGGTCGAGGAAAACGCCGTCTGGGGCGCGCTTTTCACCCGGCAGATGCAGTATCTTGAAGGGCGGATCGCCCCGGCGTTTCTGGCGGGCGTGGGCAAGCTGGGGCTGAGCGCCGACACGGTGCCGCAGGTTGTAGATGTGGACGCCCGTTTGGCAGCGCTGACCGGGGCAGGTGTGGTTGGGGTTGCCGCGATCATTCCGCCTTCGCAGTTCTTTGATCTGCTGGCGCAGCGCAAATTCCCTGTCGCCACCTTTCTGCGGCGCCGCGAAGATATGGACTACATCGAGGAGCCGGATATCTTTCACGAGGTGTTTGGCCATGGGCCGATGCTGACCGATCCGGATTTCGCCGCCTTTATCGAATGCTTCGGGCGTAAAGCCGCGACTTTGGGCAAGACCTATTCCTGGCGGCTGTTCTGGCTGTTCTGGTTTACCGTGGAATTTGGCATGATCCGCACGCCAGCCGGTTTGCGTGGCTACGGGGCGGGGATCGCGTCTTCCCCCGCCGAGGCCGCCCATGCGACCGAAGGTGGCGCTGAAATGCTGGATTTCGATTTGATGACGATATTTCGCACCCCCTACCGGATCGACATTGTGCAGCCGGTCTATTTCGTCATCGATTCATTCGCGCAGCTGGCTGCGGCGTTGGACGCCGATGTGGGCGCAATGATCGACGAGGCCAAGCGGCTGGGGGATCTGCCGGCGCGGTTTGAAAAGGCCGCCTGAGGGGCGGCCCTTCACGTATCAGAGCGTCACTGCCCGGTAGACAGCTATGCTGAGCGCCAGCGTGCCGACCGCAAAGGTCAGGGGGCGGCGCGGGGCGATACGGGCCAGCTTGCCGCCGAACATCGCCGCTGGAATACCGCCAACCGACAGGCCAAGGACCGGGGCGATCATCGTCGTCCAGTCGGTGCCCGCCCCCCAGTGGCCGGACAGGAAGCTGCCGACAAGGGCGGTGAACACCGCGAGGCTGACCGCAAGTTCGGCAACGTTCGACGACCCCACGGCGTAGCGCGGTGCGACGCCGGATCCCAAAAGGCCTGTCGTCACAATCGGACCCCAGCTGCCGCCGATCCCTTCGATCATGCCCCCGGCAAAGCCGATCAGCCGATAGCGTTTCGACCCGATCACCACCGGGGCTTTGCCCTTGATGGCGCGCAAGATCACCAGCCCGCCCACCACGAACAGGTAGATAATCGTCAGCACTTGCAGCCATTTGCCTTTGAGCGAGGTCAGAAGGGCGGCGCCCAGCAGGCCGCCGACAGCGCCGAAGATCAAAACCGGCCAGACCACTTCCGGCAAGACATTCTTATGTATCCAGTGGGAGGTCGCCGAAGTGCCCGAGGTTGGAAGCTTGGCCGCATTCACGCTGGCCGAGACGAGGGGCGGCGGCACGCCTTGCGACAAAAGCAGCGCCGAGGAGATGACGCCAAAACCCATGCCCAGCGCACCGTCGACGATCTGTGCAAAAAAACCGACGACGACGAAAAGGAAAAAGTCACCCATGATGTTCCAGATTGCTGCACCCGAAGGCCATTGGTGCGCAAATTACGCAGTGTAATAATTATTTCAACTGACTAAATTTTCCTAAAAAAGGCAGATTTACCAAAAATACCTAAATTATGCGGATATTGTTCGACATATTGAGGTAAATTAGAGATAGTACAGAATGAATGTTCGCCTTCTGGGCGGAACCCAAGCAAAGGTGGCCCGCTGATCGGCCAGCGATTCGACCCAAAAACCGCCTGTGTGGTCAGACCTCCTCGACCATCACCACCCCGGACAGGGATTTGATCGCGCCCTTGATTTGTGGGTTGATCGGGAAATCGCGCCCCGTGGCCACATCAATT
>JANMDM010000304.1:0-10274 GCA_031376305.1 Pseudomonadota bacterium
GCGTTTGCCGGAAGTGTTGATCGCCGCGTCATGTTCAAAAAACTTTGGTATTTACCGCGAACGCACCGGCATATTGATGGCTCTGTCCGATCCGGCGGGCCGCGAGGTGACGCAAGGCACGCTCGCCTACCTCAACCGCCAGAACTATTCCTTCCCGCCCGATCATGGTGCGCGGCTGGTGACGATGATCCTGAATGACGGCGCCTTGCGTGCTGATTGGCAGGTCGAGCTGGAGGATATTCGATTGAATATGCTGGCCCTGCGTGAGCAGTTGGCGGCCGCGTTGCGCGAACTGTCGGGTTCGGACAGGTTCGGCTTTATCGCCCAGCATCGCGGCATGTTTTCACGGCTGGGGGCGACACCGGAACAGGTGGAACGCCTGCGAGCTGAACATGGGATCTATATGGTCGGCGACAGCCGCCTGAATATCGCCGGGCTGAACCACGAGACGGTGCCGATTCTGGCGCGAGCTATTCTGGCGGTCGGTATCTAAGACGAAAAAGGCGGGGCTGAAACCCCGCCTTTCTTGACCGGGGCTTAGCCGTGATAGGCACTTTCGCCATGGGCGCTCAGATCCAGCCCTTGGCGTTCGCTGTCGCTGTCAACACGCAGGCCGAGTGTAAGGTCGATCAGTTTGAACAGCACGAAAGACACCAGCCCCGTCCAGGCAATGGTGATCGCAACCGCTTCGATCTGGATCAGAGTTTGGGCGCCAATTGAATAGCCCTCGCCCTTCACGCCGCCAAGACTGGCTGCGGAAAACACCCCGGTCAGAACCGCGCCGATGATTCCGCCAATGCCGTGGATGCCAAAGACATCCAAGCTGTCATCATAGTGGAAGCGATACTTGACCACGGTGACGAAGACGTAGCAAACGCCCGAGGCGATCACGCCCAGCGCGATCCCCCCCAACGGCCCCACGGTGCCGCAAGCCGGAGTGATGGCCACAAGCCCGGCCACCATGCCGGAAGCGGCCCCCAGCATCGAAGCTTTGCCGCGCTGCAACGCTTCCAACCCGGACCAGGCCAGGACTGCGGCGGCGGTAGCGACAAAGGTGTTGATCATCGCCAGAGTCGCCGCGCCATTCGCCTCAAGGTTCGAGCCGACGTTGAAACCGAACCACCCGACCCAAAGCGTCGAGGCGCCGATCATCGTCATCACCATTGAATGCGGCGCCATGTTTTCCCGGCCAAAACCAATGCGTTTGCCGATCATCAGGCAGCCGATCAATGCCGCAATCCCGGCGTTGATGTGCACGACCGTGCCGCCTGCGAAGTCAATTGCGCCCATTACAAAGATCAGGCCTGATACGTCCCAGACCATATGGGCGATGGGGAAGTAGGAAAACGTTACCCACAGGCCCGAAAACAGCAAAACGGCCGAGAATTTCACCCGTTCCGCAAAAGCACCGATGATCAGGGCGGGGGTTATGGCGGCAAAGGTCATCTGGAAGACGATGAAAAGATATTCCGGGATCACATAGCCTGCGCTGAAGGTGGCGGACATGCTGTCGGGAGTGACGCCCGACAAGAAGAGTTTGCCGAGGCCGCCCCAATAGGGGCTGGTGCCACCGCCGAAGGTAACGGAATAGCCGTAGATCACCCATAGAACCATCACCATGCAGGCAATCAGCGTGGTCTGCATCAAGACCGAGAGCATGTTTTTGCTGCGGACCAAACCGCCATAGAACAGGGCCAGCCCCGGCAGGGTCATGAACAACACCAGCACGGATGATATCATCATCCAGGCGACATCGCCTTTGTCCATTATCGGCGTCGCGTCTTGTGCATAGAGGGGGGGGGCGGCCAGTAGAAAGGCCAGGGTTGAAATGTAAGCGATCTTCGTCATCGGAGTTTTCCTTTGTCCTGGCCTGGGGTCATAATGCGTCATCGCCGGTCTCGCCGGTGCGCACGCGAAGGGCTTGTTCGAGGTCGAGCACGAAAATCTTGCCATCACCGATCTTGTCGGTGCGGGCGGTGCGGGCGATGGTTTCTACCACTTCATCTGCCAGCGCATCGGCGACGGCGATTTCCAATTTGGCCTTTGGCACGAAATTCACCGAATATTCCGCCCCCCGGTAAATCTCGGTATGGCCGGATTGGGTGCCAAAGCCCTTGATTTCCGATACCATCATGCCGCGCACGCCAATCGCGGTCAGCGCTTCGCGAACCTCGTCAAGTTTGTAGGGTTTGATCGCTGCGATGATCAGTTTCATGCTTGTCTCCTTCCCAGCATCTCCGGAGCAGAGGCGCGGCTTGCAGGGAAAGTCAGACGCTGCGGTGCAGCATGGCAAGGAAAGTGGCGGTAAAAAACCGGCGAAAGCCAGGAACGGATATTTTTTGTGCGATTAGGGGGCGTGCCGCCGCTTTTTTCACCGTCCGGAAAAAGAATCACTGGTCGAGAAGGCTCCACATTCGTGCCACAGCGCGTTATGCTGTCCGCAAAACAAAAATGACACTGAAAGAGCAGTTAGATGATGGGTTCGGGCGGGAAGAGACCCCCTATGGTCGCGGATCGGCGTTACGCCGCGCAACGGGCGGCGAAGCCTGCCCAGCAGCCGAAGCCCAAGCCAAAACAGCGGGCTGCAAAGCGCAGATCGTCATCGCGGGGCGGGGGCGGTAATTTCTTTGTACGCGTGATTGCGGGTGCAGTGCGGTTCGTTGCGCGACTGGTGTGGTGGACCGGTCTGCGTATTGGGATTTTGGTGGGCGCGATCTTGTTGGCCACCAGCGCCTACTATTATTCGCAACTACCCCCGCTCGAGGCGCTGATTGACGTCCGCGCCCGCGGTTCGGTGACACTGCTGGATCGTGATGGCAAGACCTTTGCGTGGCGGGGTGAATCTTTTGGCGGGCAGGCGAGTATCGACACCGTATCCCCGTATTTGCGCGATGCGATCATTGCTACGGAAGATAAGCGATATTACCAGCATTTCGGGATCAGCCCACGCGGTATCGCCAGTGCGATCAGCATCAATATGTCAGAAGGGCGCGGCCCATTGGATGGCAACGGCGGCTCGACGATTACGCAACAGGTGGCCAAGCTGTTATGTCTGGGCAATGCCTATGTCGCCACCGCCTGGAAATCCGAGGCGGATTATGAGGCGGACTGCCGCAAGGGCGGGATCAGGCGCAAGCTGAAGGAGATTCCCTTTTCGTTTGCGCTTGAAGCCAAGTACGGCAAGAAAGACGTGCTGACGCTGTATCTGAACCGTGCCTATTTAGGGGCTGGCGCGCGCGGCTTTGAGGCGGCAAGCCAACGCTACTTCGGGAAATCAGCGGCCGAAGTGAACCCGGCTGAGGCGGCGATGCTGGCTGGTCTGCTGAAAGCTCCGTCGCAATACGCGCCGACGAACAGTCTCAAACGTGCCCAGGACCGTGCAGCGGTTGTGTTGGGGCTGATGCACGAGCAAGGCTATCTGACCGATGCCGAATTTGCCGATGCCAAAGAAAATCCCGCGCATTTGTCGAAAGCCGCGCAGGCGCGGTCGGGTGGATACTTTGCCGATTGGGTGATGGAAACCGGCCCGGCCTTCTTGACGAATGACACCACCGAAGACGTGGTGATACACACCACGCTTGATCAAAAGATCCAAAAGGCCGCTGAAGAGGCTGTGGTCGCCGTCTTTGCAGACAAACTCAAACCCGGCTCAAAGACCGAGGCGGCTGTTGTGGTAATGTCGGCTGACGGAGCGGTGCGGGCCATGGTCGGCGGGCGCGAAAGCCAAGTTTCAGGGGCCTTCAACCGGGCCACGCAAGCGTTGCGTCAGACCGGGTCCACCTTCAAACCCTTTGTCTATGCCGCAGCCCTTGATCTTGGCTATTCAATGAATTCCATCGTCGATGATGCGCCGGTCTGTATTTACACGGCAGGTTCGGGCGACTGGTGCCCCAAGAATTATGAGCCGGGGTTTATGGGGAACATCACCCTGACTGATGCGCTGACACATTCCGTCAACACGGCCACCGTGCGCGTGTCGCAAGCGGTGGGGCTGGAGGCTGTGCGGGCTGTGGCCAGCGGCTTTGGCTTTGCCTCGAAACTGGCGGATGGCCCGGCGGTGGCGCTGGGCGTGTCGGAATCAACCCTGATCGAGATGACCGGTGCCTATGCGGGGATTTTGAACGGTGGCTCATCGGTCAAGCCCTATGGGTTGATCGAGCTGAGCATCAAAGGCGATGATACCCCGCTGTTGGGCCAGGAGGGGGGCATTGGCGAACGGGTGATTTCGGAAAATGCAGCGCGGCAGCTAACCTACATGATGACCCAGGTTATCGAACGCGGCACTGGCCGTCGTGCCAAGCTGGAGGGCTGGGACGCGGCAGGCAAGACCGGCACGACACAGGCCGCGCGCGATGCCTGGTTCATCGGCTTTACGGCAGATTATGTGACGGCCGTCTGGATGGGATATGACGATAATTCGCCTCTGACAGGTGTCACTGGCGGCGGTATTCCCGCAGAAATCTGGCATGAGGTTATGACGCGCGTGACCGCAGATATGCAACCGGTGCCTTTGCCGATGATCCGGCCTGAAGACGTTGCTCCCGCGACAGTTTCGCTGTCTGGGCAGGGCTTGCCCACGGCCCCGACCTATCCGGGCGAGATCTTTCAGGCTGATCCGACTTCTGAGGCGGCTCCGCAACCCGACCAAGGTGGCCAGAGTCTGGGTGAAATCTTGATGAATATTTTGAAAGGCAGCAACTAGGGCTGCGGTTTCCGATCAAAAGCGGGCTTCAGCCCTTCATTGCTGCCGTCAATTTGCCGATATCGCCCTTGTTAGCATCCAGCAACGCCCCAATTTCGGACCGTTCAGCGGCCAGCATGTTCACGCCTTCAATAATGATATTGAAAAAGCGATTCTTGCCGGACTTGGCAAACACATGCCAACGCACTTCGAACGGTCTTTGCCCCTTCAACGTCGCGGTCGAAACCACTTCGAAGAAGCTTTTGAGCGGACGGGCATCCTTGACTTCAATCGTTCCGCCAATGAATTCGCGAAAGCGTTTGCCGTATTTGCGGGCCAGATATTTCTGGAAAGCGGCGCGGAAGGCTTTTTTCTGGCCGTCGTTTGCCTGACGCCCTGCCGGGCCAAGAGCCGAAAGAGCGATGTAATCCACGTCCGCATAGAGCGAGAAAATCGTCTCGAAATTATCAATCATCGCGGCTTCGGATCGGCCGGAATTGATAACCCCGTTGATCTCTCCGATCAGCTTGCTGACAAGGTCGCGGGCTTCGTCAACGGTCAAAGCCGCCGCCCCAAAGGGTAGGGCGGTCACCGCCATCGCGCTGGCGGTCAGTGCAGCAAAGCTGCGACGGGACAAATTACGGTACATTCGGGTCCTCATTCGGATCGATAGCGTCTTCCTCGATACCCAGGTCAAAGTGGCGGTTCTGCAGGTAGAAAAGCCGCGCCTGGGCGTAACTGTCGGCACTTTCGTAAAGGATCGACTCGTAAGTATCCGCAAACCTCTGGCGGTTTCCCACTTTTGCCGTCAGTCGACCGACAGTGATATAGGCGCTTTCCGTCGGTCCAACCAGATTGTTGACTGGGTCGATGACCATATCGACGATGGTTCCGGCGAAATCCCGCTGGGTTGACGGGCCCAAAAACGGGACCTCAAGATACGTGCCCTCGGGCAAGCCCCAAACATAAAGGGTTTCCCCGAAGTCGGTCGAATCTGCGTTCAGACCGATCGCGGAGGCGGGATCAAACAGCCCGCCAATTCCTACGGTCGAATTTACAGCAAAACGGAAGGTATTTTGCAGCGCCGGGCCGGGTTTTAACTGTAAAAGGTCATTCAGCACCGCGCTTGGCATCCCAAGATTGGACGCAAAGTTGCTAAATCCGACGGCAATTGGTTCCGGTATTACAGGAACAAGTCCGCGTTGGGTCGGCGAGCCGAACACCGCTTGGTCCAGAGCGAGGTTCGTTGCATGTGCGGCGCGGTTTTGCGGTTCATAAGGGTCGTTGAGCATTGCGCCCGGCGGTATGGGCGAGCAGGTCGACAGCGCCGCCAATGCACAAAACAGGATCGGCGAGAAATTGCGGCGATTCTTCGGATACGCGAAAGGATTTATCAATATCTCGCCCATAGTTTTGCGGTGGTAGAGGTCAAAGACCGCTACCGTCCCAAAAGGCATAAAAGCCATAGGGCCAGGTTTCAAGTCACCGTAACGATTTGGGCCAAAACGGTGAAGGATCTGCGGTTCAAAAGGAACAGGATCATGGCGGGTGGCGATGTGACTCAGGGTCGGGCCGAGATTTCTGCGGCGATGGCCGATAGCCGCGGGCTTTTGTGGGCAGCCGCAGTGTTCTCGGGCTTCGTCAATACGCTGATGTTGACCGGCCCGATTTTCATGCTTCAGGTCTATGACCGTGTGCTGGTCAGCCGATCAATCGAAACGCTGGCGGCGCTTTGCCTGTTGGCAATGTTTCTTTTCGGGGCCATGGCGATACTGGATATCGCGCGCGGCAAGGTCATGTCTCGGTACGCGGCACGATTACAGACACGTCTGGACGGGCGGGTTTTTTTGGCGGCAATCAATGGCTCTGGCGCCGACAATATTGATCCCGGGGGTAAGACTGCACTTGGCGATCTGGAAGCGATGCAAAAAGTACTTTCTGCGCCAGTGGTGTTATCCGCGATGGACCTGCCTTGGGTTCCGCTTTTTCTTGCGGCGATTTTTGTCTTTCATCCGCTAATGGGCTGGCTGGCTTTGTTCGGCGGGGCGGTTCTGGTCGGCGCCGCTTGGGCGCAACAGCATCTGACCAGGGCGGCAGTGTTGCACGCATCTGCAGCTTCCATGCAGGCCGAGTACCGAGCGAGCCAGTTTCGCATGGAGCGTGATCTGATCCGCGCGCATGGAATGCAAGCGGCATCGCTGGAGAATTGGCAAAAACTGCGACGTGTCGCTTTGATCGCCGGTATCACGGCTGCCGATACCTCGGGCGCAATCAACGCTTTTACCCGGACTTTTCGGCTGTTCTTGCAATCCGCAATGCTTGCACTCGGGGCTTGGTTGACCGTCCAAGGGCAGCTATCGGGGGGGGCAATGGTGGCTTCGTCGGTTATTTTGGGCCGCGCACTGGCGCCGCTTGAGGGCCTTATCGGTGGCTGGCCACTTGCCCAGCGCGCTCTGAAAGGTCGCAAGCGATTGACAGCTTTTCTGATCGATTCCCCGCAAGAGCGTGTCCGCACCTCACTTCCTGCGCCGCGCGCACCGCTTGAGGTCCGGGACCTATCCGTGACGTCCTGTCCGGGGGCGCCGACGGTGCTGCGGCAGGTTTCGTTTCGCCTGGAGCCAGGGCAAATTATGGGCGTGGTTGGCCCCTCTGGGGCAGGGAAGTCGACCCTCGTCAGGGCGCTTACGGGGGCCATGGCAGCGGCCGGAGGGACTATCCGCCTCGGCGGTGCGACCTTGGATCAATATTCATCAGAAAGCCTTGGCGCCGCCATTGGCTATCTGCCGCAACGCGTGACGCTTTTCGAAGGCACAATTGCCGCCAATATTGCCCGTTTGTCCACGCTCCCGGATTGCGAGCGTGTTTTGCACGCTGCCAGACTCGCCGGCGCGCATGATTTGATCACCGGGCTTGCGGATGGCTACGACACGCTGGTTTCGCCGATGACGCCCGGATGCTTGTCCGGCGGCCAGGTGCAAAGAATTGGACTGGCGCGCGCATTTTTCGGGAGCCCTGCCGTGTGGATTTTGGATGAACCCGATGCCAGCCTTGATGCTGAAGGGGTTTGTGCGCTGGTGGCGGCAATCCGCAAACACCGCGCCAACAACGGCGCCGTTCTGCTTACTGCCCATAGGCAGACGCTGTTGCGCGAGTGTGATCTCATTCTTGCGCTTGATGGCGGGACACAGCGTGCCTTCGGACCGCGCGATGAGGTGTTCGCGGTGCCGCGCCGAACCGCAGGTGAACCCAGACAGGCACGCGCGCAAATTGGTGCTGCATGACGGCCCCCGCCGATTGGCCCGCCACACGGGCGTTGACGCTTGGCTGGGCGGGGCTTGTGGTTCTCGTTTTCGGCTTCGGCGGCTGGTCAACGCTAACATCAATCTCAGGGGCTATTGTTGTTTCGGGGCAATTGGACGTCGAACGTGGCCGCCAGAGCGTTCAACACTCCACCGGTGGCGTGGTAACGGACGTATACGTCGCCGAGGGGGATAGTGTCGCGGCCGGACAGATGCTGCTGCGCCTCGATGGTCTGGAGTTGAAATCCGACCTTGCTGTCGCTCAGTCGGAACTCTCCGACCTCAGGGCGCAGCGTACCAGGCTCGAAGCTGAACGAGACGGCAATACGGCCATGCCGCAACCAAGGCGTCTGAACCATCCGACCGGCGGGTCCGGGCTGCCAATTGCACGCCCGCCAGAGTTGGCGCAAAGGCGGGCACAAGAGCGTATTTTTCAAGCGAGAGCCGATAGTTTTCGGGCAGAGCATGATCAGCTTGACCGTCGGCGCGATCAGATCCGCGATCAAGCACATGGCTTAGACGCGCAGATCGCGGCATCCGCCCACCAATTGGCACTAACGTTGCGCGAACTAACGGATCAGCGCGCATTGCTGGATCGCGGATTGACGGTGGCGAGCCGCGTTCTGGACCTTGATCGTGAGACAGCCCGCCTTGAAGGTGTCGTCGGTGGCCTTGAAGCCGCGCGGGCCGAGGCGGAAAGCCGTGTGACCGAAACCGGCCTGGCAATTCTCCAGCTGATCAGTGATCGTCGGGAGCAGGCCTTGGACGAATTGCGCGCCGTCGTCGCCCGCGAAACAGACCTTGCAGAGCGCGCCCGGACACTTCGCAGAAAAATCGACGCACTGGACATTCGCGCCCCCATCTCAGGTATTGTCCTTGGGTTGCAATTGAAATCGCCAGGCTCGGTTATGGCTCCGACGGTGCCCGCGCTCTATATTATCCCACAGGACCGGCCTTTTGTTGTCGAGGCGCGCATTTCATCTTTGGATGTTGACGAAGTTGCGCCGGGCCAGTCGGCAATCCTGCGAATGGTTGGGTACAACAGTGGTACGACAGCTGACATCCTGGGGAATGTCAGTGCGGTGTCGGCGGATGCGTTGTTTGATCAGTCTCACGCCATTTTCTACTATCAGACCGAAATTGAAATCCCCGCAATCGAGCTCAAGAAATTGGGAACCGTTCACTTGGTTCCGGGAATGCCGGTCGAGGTGTTCTTGCGGACCCGCAATCGTACACCGCTGTCTTACTTGGTCGAGCCGTTCCGTAGATTTTTTGATCGCGCCTTTCGCGAAAGCTGAAGCAACGCCTGTGACCGCGGGGTTTCTGCCGCTTCAAATAGGGATCCGCGTAACCTATACCGTCCCCTTTTCCTTGCTGCTGCACAAGGATAGGGTTCCGCCGGAACGGGCACCTGCCCAAAACGTCAGCGGAGAGATTTATCATGACCGGAACCATTGCTGCGCGGCTTGCGGAATTGGGCATCAGCCTTCCCGATGCCCCTGCACCTGCTGCAAACTACGTGCCATACGTCAAGGTCGGAAATCTGGTTTTCGTGTCGGGGCAGATTAGCCAGGGGTCCGAAGGTCTGATCAAGGGCCGCCTGGGCGCGGATATGGATGTGGCCCAAGGCGCCGCCGCCGCCCGCCGCTGCGGGATGAGCCTTCTGGCTCAGGTCCGTAACGCCTGCGACGGGGATCTTGACCGGATCGTGCGTGCAGTGAAACTGACCGGGTTCGTCAACTCGACGGGCGATTTTACCGACCAGCCCAAGGTCATCAACGGCTGCTCTGACTTCCTGGTGGAAGTGCTGGGCGATGCTGGCCGTCATTCGCGCTCGGCGGTTTCGGCGCCGTCACTGCCGCTGGGCGTGGCCGTCGAAATCGAGGGTATTTTCGAGATCCGTTGATGCGTATTCCCCTTCCCCCCGCCTTCCTTCGCGCTCCCATCGCCCATCGCGGCTATCACGATCATACCGGCGGCTGCCCCGAAAACTCCCTCAGCGCGTTCCGCGCTGCGATCGAAGCAGGCTATGGCATCGAGCTTGACGTGCAGCTTACCGGTGACGGTCAGGCGATTGTGTTCCACGACGATCAGCTTGACCGCATGACCGAAGCCACGGGCTCCATACTCGCCCATTCCGCCGCCGAACTTGCCAAAATCCGGCTTCTCGGCACTGACGATACGATCCCAACTTTGGCCGATGTCCTTGCGCTGGTCGCCGGTCGGGTGCCGCTGCTGATCGAGATTAAGGATCTGTTCGACACGATGGTTCCCACCAGTGGCCGTCTTGAACG